>PBRL01000026.1 GCA_002725925.1 Chloroflexota bacterium | reverse complement strand
GCCTCTAACTCTCGAACGAACACGCCTACGTTGAGAGGCGTCTGTTGTTTCCATTGGTCTTGGTCCCCGGTTGTTTTGATCGTAACTATTTCGAAGTCGTTGTTCTGGTTGGCTTGACTAAGAGCTTGGATCACGTGACCGGTTTGTGTCAGTGCGAGGTTACTGCCACGGGTCCCAACTTTGATTGGTCGGTCGTTTAGATTGGTCATTTAATACCTGGGAGAGTGTCTGATTATAAAACCTTAGATTTTGCCGGCTGCATCGTGTGCTTCCAATGCATTAATTAGCATAGATCGAGCCTTGTCGGATTCGCCATTTTCGAAAACCTCGAGAACCTGGTCGGTTATTGACTGAGCCCATTCATTCGGGGTGACCTTCAGGTGACGGGCGCGTTGTTCGATTCGAACCTCGGTTAAGAGTGGTCCCATTTCGGCCCAGCGAAGGCACTGGCAATTACCTACGTCACTCATGCGCTCCCTCAGCCGACGAGCCAATGCAGGGCTGGTCCCAGCGGTTGATATTGCTACGGTTACATCGTTTCTTTGAACTAGTGCAGGGGCGATCCATGTGCACAGGGGCGTGATATCCATAACGTTTAACAGGATGTTCCGCTCTTTTGCTTCCTTTGAAATGGCATTGTTGGTTTCTTGGGAGGAGGTGTCGGCAACTATTACGACCCATGCTCCTGCCAAATCCCCGTGTTCGTATTTCCGATTGATCCACTCTATTTCACCTGTGCTTGCCATTTTGCGCAGCGTGGGCGAGATTTCATTGTCTGGGCTGAACAGCTTTACTATTGCACCACATTCGAGAAGATACTTTACTTTACGTTCACCTTCATGCTGATTGCCGCCAAAGACTACCCCTAGTCGTTCCTTTACATCCAGATATATACCGTAATAACGCGGCACAGAGCCCTCCGTTGCAGTAATCGGCAGTTCGATCGATCGGCCGAGTTGAGAAGCCGGAAAAATGTATTGTCCGACACCGTTCGTCTGTTGTGTGCATTTGTGATAGTGGACAACCTGGGTGTGGATTGTATCCGAGGGGCACCCGAACCTGTGATTGGAATTAGGTGAATTCGCTACTTAGCGAACTCTCATTTCGCCAGGATTCCCTTGTGCTTTTATATGTCATAGTCACCTAATAAAAAAGGTTCGTTATGCCTATATGGCTATCAGGCGTTGATCAGATCTTGAGCTACGCAATCAGCCGCAAGATTACCGCTTCGGACGGCAGATTCCATTGTTGATGGCCATCCTGTATCGGTCCAATCACCTGCTAGATAAAAGCCGGGCAATGGAGTCCGTTGTGGTAATCGCGATTCTAGTGAGCCTTTAGACACTCGGAATGTAGCTTCTAGCATTTTCACCACTGTAAAACGTGTAATGGTAGCAGTTCTTGCCGCTGGGAATATACGGGACATTTCGGTGGTGAAAATTTCTCTTAATTCCTCCTTGGATCGATCCTGCCATTCCCATGCTCCGCTCAATGAAATGACCACATGTTGTCCGCCACAGTCGTTTCTGGATTTCAACCTAGTATCGTTGAAAATCCATTGAAGAGGGCTGTCGAGTACTGCGGTATATTTCTCGCTTAGTATCGGGCGGTCGTACCAGATATGGATGGCAACTATCGGTGCTGTTTGGACGGACTCTGCTGGTTTGAAAAAATCGTGTTGAACGTTCATGGAGTNGTTTAATAANGAGGTCATTTCNGCTGCTGGCAANGCAGANATAACTGCATTGCCTTCAACTAATTCACCATCTTGAGTTCGAACGCCTATTANTTGACCTGATTCCATGTGAAGACTTCCTACNCTGAAACCANGCCTGATTACTCCTCCTTCTCCTTCGATAAAATTTCGAGCGCTTTCTCCGACAAGGGANGAAAGTCCTATCAACGGGAAACCCATCGCCGCGTTTTGGCTTGGCCCTAAAAGAGCTACTTTGAACAATGAAATGCCGGTGTAGGCACTGACGGAATTAATATTGTCATTGAGCGACGGGAGAATGATCAGGTTCCAGAAATTTTCGATNGTTTCTTTGTTTTGATGATGAACTTTTAGCCAATCATAGAAAGTTACTTGATCATGTTNGATGTCTAGGCTAGTTCGCTTAATGCTGAATAATCCCCAGAGAATTCGGATCTTGTCAGATATCCCGATATGCCGNTAACCGAGAAGCATTGATAANTTCGAGAGTATCGNTGGTAGCTTGCGGGCTCGTATCCAACTAATNTGCTCTCGTTTAATTACAGGGAAGGCGAGTCGCTCATCTAACGTCACCTGATCATCTACGCCTATATCGGTAATGTACTTTTGGAACTGCTTGCACGCTCCTACGAACACGTGTTGACCGTTGTCGATCTCGATTCCAGTTTCTTGGTCTTTAAATGAATAAGCTCGCCCGCCCAGGAAAGGTCGTTTTTCTAAAACGATCGGTTTAAGACCATGCTGTATGAGCCGTACAGCCGAGGCCAGTCCGGCTATCCCGCCGCCAACCACGATTACGGTTCTTGTTCGCATTTACTAAACGAACCTGATGCCGCGGCTGCGGAGCCAGACCCCTGATATAAGTAACAGTTTTTGGAATCTCGAGAGTCCGGTTCGATGATTTAGGACGTCGTATTTGTTTTTCTCTATTTTGCTAAGAAGAAGTTCGTAAACATTTGTCATTATTTCTGGACATGATCGAGANTGTTTATCTAGTAGAGGAAACAAACGCACACCTGACTGGAGATATTTACGTGCTCGCTCGACTTGGAATTGCATGAACCTAGTAAATTCGGGAGTCACCCTTTTTCTTCGAAGGTCTTCGATAGAAACGCCATATTCTGCAAGCTCATTGGCCGGCAGGTAGANTCTCCCGATTTCAAGATCTTCAGTGATGTCTCGAAGAATATTGGTTAGTTGCAACGCGATCCCAAGGTCTACGGCATAATCTACTGCGCGATTGTCGTTATAACCAAACACTTCGATGAGGGCTAAGCCGGTGGCGCTTGCAACTCTTTTGCAATATTTCTTCAGATCCTCAAATGTCTCGTAGGTTGCGCCATCGAGATCCATTCGGCACCCATCCACTACATCAAGAAGATGTTGTANGTTGATCGGATACTTATTCAGTGTGTGGCCCAAGGCAAGCCACATATCTCCGACGCCTTTTCCGGCATATGCTTCAGTCAATTTTGTCTTTAGCGAATCCAGTGCCTCGCCTGCTCGGTCACCGAGTTNACCGNTATCAACGATGTCGTCCGCCATTCGGCAGAAGGAGTATCCAGCGTAAACTGCTTTTCTTTTATCTGGTGGCAGAGTGATAAATGCATAGTAAAAATTAGATGAAGCGGCTTTAGTTGATGNGGCTACGACTTNGTATGCTCTTGANACCTGTTCAGGGGTCGCGGTAATTGTTGGCATGTTACTTAGTATGCCTTGCTACAGACTTGAAGGCACTCGTTGGTACTAGGTTAATGCCAAGTTTGGAGCGAATCCAAGTCGACGCTAGAATTTTCCCTTTTTCATACATGGNTACTGTTGGACGTGAACTTAATACGTCAAAATCTTGACGCTCGATCTGTTGTAGGACTGACAACCCGCCGCGTGTGAAAAGAGCGAAATCAGAACGTATTGAAGGATCAAGAAATTGAGTTAACCTGTACCCCTCTATAAAAAGCTGTCGTGTTCTATCTATTTCAAATCGCATCAACGCCCTGAAGTTGTCATCCACCTCACCGAGCGATACCTGGTGTTCTGATATGCNGAACCGTTCCATATCCTCCATTGGAATATATATGCGTCCGATTTCTAGGTCTCGATTAACGTCCTGCCAGAAATTTGCAAGCTGTAGACCGGTACATGTCAGATCTGCCAGCCTTTGTAGTTTTTTATCCTTGATACCAAATAGATAAAGTACTAGGTGCCCAACAGGGTTTGCCGAGTATGTGCAGTATTCCAGAAGGTCGCTAAACGTTTCTGTGCGTGATATTTTTTGNTCCCTGCGATTAGCTTCTATTAACCTTTTGAATGGATCAGAGGGAATGTTGAATAACCGTATCGTCTGATTTAACGCTATGAAATACGGGTGGGTGGGTTCCTTTGGGTCTGTGGATCCNGGGTAACAAGCATCTAGCTCTTTTTCCCATAGATCCAGTAGCGCCAGTCTGTCACCTTCTGCCACATCGCCCAGNTCGTCTACGCCACGAGAGAACGCGTAAATAGAGTAGAAGTGTGGGCGNAGTTTTTTNGGGACCATCCTCGATCCGACCACGAAATTTTCGTAGTGCTCTTTGGCCAGTTGTTCACACGCGACGAATGTGGCCTCTAAGTAGCCNGGGGCACTNGGTTCGATTTCGATACTGGGGGTCGGAAGTACACTAACTAATTTAGCTGACCGGTTCATGTCGGCAGAATTGTAACGCCTTGTTCAAACTGTTTGGCGAGTTACAGTCCCATTATCTGCACTGCAACTTGGCGAGGTTTTGGTTCGTCTAGTTCAACCAAGAATATGCGCTGGAATTCGCCCAGCGTAAGGTTTCCAGCGATGATGGGTAGGATTTCGGATGTGCCTAGAATCATGTGCTGGCAATGTGCGTGACCGTTCGGACATTCATTTGGTCGCATGCTCACTGTCCGCAGCTCAAAATCATTGTGACCGTAGTATGCATCTTTAGGGGCACATCGCTCGAGGAAGTGTTCGATATCCTTAAGTAAGAGCGGTTCGTTTTCATTGATCATCACCGAGAACGTTGTGTGTGTACTGAAGATGGTGATTTGTCCGTTATTAACGCCGGACTCAGCTACCAGTTGTCGAGCGGTATCAGTGAAATCGATTAATTCTGGAGCATCGGTTGATTCAACCTCAACAATCTTGCTGAAAACCTTGTAGGTGGCACCGATCGATAATTCGTTGGGAAACGAGCCGTTCAACACGCTAACTCGACCGGCTTCGGTAGCCGACATCTGACGTGTTTTATCCGAATTCAAACTTACTCCCCCTGAGAATCTAGAACGCAGCGGAGCAACTTGTTAAGAGATCCACTGCGGACGTGTGCTCCACCGGCGTGGATATCTCACCAGCAGGTGACGGCGATACATATGTTACTTCAAAATCCACCGTTGGGCGTTTATTTGAGTGGCAATTTAGTTTCATATTTACCGTACAGGCTTGATCCAATTATTAGAAGGCGTTTCAATTTGTAAATATAGAGGATTTTCTCGTCGAATATGTTATGACGACTGTCATCTATATTTCATCGGTGCCAACTATTTGCGGAGGCGTGGGGGCGCCATCGGCTTTCCCTAATGAGATCACTTTAACCGTCGGATCAGATTGGTGCATGTACCGTTTATTTGTTACTGATTACTAAGGCGAGGGCGATGAATCTATGACTTTAAGATCTGAGCATGCTTTTATGAATACTGGCATGAACGTTGTGAGTGAGGCTTTGGCCCGGTTTGATGCAAGTTTAAGCCGTCTCAATGACGGAAGGTCTTTTGGGGAATGTAATAAATGTTTGGCGTACGTATCTAGCCCTCGTTGTTTCGGCCCTGCATCAACTCGGTCAATGATTTTTGGTACGTTAACGTCCAGATCATCAAGTACAGCAGACACTGAAATCCAAGGGACATGTTTCTCGGTAGATACGATTGCGATGGCATGCGACTTGGTATCAAAAGCAGTCGCTCCTACTACGTCTCCTAGCCATCGTTTTGTACCGGATGCGGTTGCTAATGCTGAGATTGTGACCATAGGCCCCAGATGATAATCAAGCCCCGCAATTTCGACTGCGGTGTGTGCTGCAAGCATTAATGATCTATTGGACCCGATTGAATCGGTTGCAAGCGGTATTGACCATTCGAAAGGGCTGCCGGCAAGATTAATCACGTTGGTGGCGATGATAAGATCGCCAGATCGCTGTTGCTCTTTGGTAGCCCCGCAAAACCCCACGGAGACGATAGCTTCAGGGCTGAATTTATCTATTGCCCAAGTTGTGGCGCGCGATGCGCGTTCTGAGCCAGAGCCACTTAGCACGATCACTGGATTTTGTTTGGATCTAGAACTGTAGACAGCGAAATCTTCTGGACCGTCGTCTCCGTTGTAATCGAGTAAACGGATGATTCCAGATGCTTCTCTTTGCGACCCTCCCATTATGACGATCATGAAATCGGTGAGGCGGGTGTGTAATTCGCTGAATTCATCGTACTAAGATTCTCTGATGAGGAGGAATTCACCGAGTTCAGTAAATTCTTTTGCTGTTTGTCCAGATAGATTTAGCGACTTTATCATTTGCTTGCAATCCATCCATCTTTCGGCCGCTATTGATTGGCAGTAATCCTGTGTTTTAAGACTTTCCATGATCTCTAGAACTTCATGGATTTCTTTCTCGTTCAAATCATCTTGGGTTTGGAAAATATCTCCGATTCGTGAGGCGCTAGCTCCACGAGCCATATTGAGTGCGTGAATAGCGGGCAGCGCCTTTTTTTTCCGTTTAATATCTGCGCCGACGGGCTTTCCTGTTTCTTTGCCGCCCCATATCCCTAGAACATCGTCTCGAATTTGGAATATTCTGCCGAGTTCATGACCTATCGCTTTTAGAGCAATAGCTTTTTGACGATCCGGCCCGGTTCTTGGCCCAACAAGTCCACCTAGATAAATCGACGCCTCGATTAACGCGCCGGTTTTTCTTTCGATCATATCCAGATACTGGAGGACACTTACCGATTTCTCGGTTTCAAACGAAATGTCCAGATACTGACCTTCCATCATCTTCAAATACTGCTGAGTAAGTTCGGCCTCAGCTTCAAGCGCAATTGAATCTTCCACGCCTATTGAGCGAAGTTTCCACACGGCCTGATCTGCAATTTTTAACATCGCATTCCCAGAGATGATTGCAGCAGGTTTCCCCCAGACAGCCCATACAGTCGGTCGGTGATGGCGCAGGCGATCCATATCCTCAAGATCATCATGGATTAGGGAGAAATTATGAACATATTCGAGCGCTACAGCTATTGGAGTTGCTCTTTCGAGGTCTCCACCGACCGCGTCTGCAGCCAACATCGCCAGGGTTGGACGCATGCGCTTTCCANCGGTGGCNCTGGAATCTGTACCGTCAATCTCTTGCCAGCCCATGTAATACCTGTGGATGTTGTATATGTCAGGATNTAGGCCCGACAGTTCTGTTCGCAAAGCCTCGTCAATTCGAGATTCATAGCGAGAAAAGAACNCTGGGAGTGATGGAGCCAGTTCGACTTTTGTCAATTTGAAGATTTGGNGTCCGATGAGATGAGTTCAGGATCTACTGTTATGGAAGATTTTACGATATCGCTTCACNATTGGCCTTGGTAAAGCTTTCCAAATATTCGAGTTAGACAGAATCTTATTGAAACATATGGTCTCTAAACATATTTCTACACAACACGAATAGCCTTACAATTATCGGCATGAAATCTAATAAGCAAGTTATAAGATAATATTNAGTTTAATGAATCAGATATGATATGATTCCANTCCTGTGCGGATTATTTGTTCTAACTTATGGTTTGCGTGATCGGNATCAAGAGCGTTAATCGCTTTATGGCTCAAAACTATTACGACATACTTGGCATCAGTAAAAATGCTTCCGATAANGATATTAAATCGGCTTATCGTAGGATGGCACGTAAGTTGCATCCTGATGTGAATCCTAATGATTCAAGTGCGCAAAAGCAGTTCAAAAAAGTTAATGAGGCTTATGAGGTAGTGGGAGATCCGTCCCGGCGTAAGGATTACGATCATTTCGGTGACAACTGGAAGCATGCTGATCAGATTCGTAATGTGAATGCAGGACACTCCTCCAGTGGTGGTATTGGTTTCAACCTTGGGGACTTGTTCGGGACTGAGCGCCGTGCGGGTGGTGGTCATAGGTTTGGCGATATGTTTGGAGGGCCAAGTGCCCATATGCGTGGTCCAGTGCGACACGAAGGAACTATAGAAGTTTCATTGGATGAGGTTTATGCAGGCGTAACTCGGCGAATCTCTATAGAGTCCGGAGGCTCGAGTCATCGAAATCTTGAAGTTCAGGTTCCTAGAGGTGTATTGCATGGCCGGAAAATACGGTTGCGGCCAGGCGACGACACCGAAGTAATCTTGACGGTTAATGTTCGATCAGATAGGCGATTCAGTCGAAAAGGAGCAAACCTTTCAATTGATGTTGCAGTGAATTTGCTGGATGCAATATTGGGNGGTGAAGTTGAAGTCCCGACCATGACGGGCCGTGTTGTTTTACAGATACCGACNGGTACTCAGAATGGTCGGTCGTTCAAGATAAAAGGCAAAGGACTTCCGAAGGTAGATTCTGAGCAGTTTGGTGATCTTTACGTAACGATAAATGTGCGTTTGCCTGAATCTCTTTCTGACGAAGANCAGCTGCTTTATACGCAGTTAAGAGATATTCGTACCACTGCGTCTGGTGATCGGTTCGCGCGGGCAGATGAAGTTAATATAGATGAGGTCGGANGAGATAGTTTCTCATGAATATGGGGCACAATGATCCGGTCTTCGCTATAGGAATCGTCGCCCAAATGTGCGGAGTGCACCAGCAGACTTTGCGGAATTATGAACGGTGGGAGTTAGTGGTGCCACAGCGTTCACGAGGGGGCACACGTCTTTATTCGAATCGGGATGTTGAGGTGATTCAAAATATATTGCGATGGAAAGAAGAATTTGGCTTGAATCTTGCAGGCATAGAAGTNATGTCGAAACTTTTGAATCGAATAAACAGGCTTGAAGATCATGTAGGGAATTTGACTGTTGAGATCGTGAAACTACGAGAAGGTCAGATGAGGTTAACAAGTTGATGCACTCTCTAATTCGTTGCCGGATTATTGAGGTTGGAAATCGACTTTCGTAGGATATAAGAGGAAAGAAATGGTACTTAAACAAGACGATTTCACCGAGCAGGCACAAGAGGCGCTGAGCGTTTCTCAACAGCTTGTGGTTCAAATGCGCCACAGTCAGTGGGATGCTGAGCACTTGCTGTCTGGGCTTTTACAAATTGATAATTCCTTATCTGCAAAGATTCTTGAAGTACTTGGTGTTGATGTTGCCGATTTATTACAGGAACTCGAATCCCGGCTGGAGGAATCACCGAAAGTTGGCGGGGCATCAGGTCAAAGTCAGATCTATCCGACGCCTCGGGTGCAAAAAGCGATTGAGATCGCCAAAGGAGAGGCTGATCGCTTAAAGGATGAATTGGTTGGTGCAGACCATNTATTGGTTGCATTGGCAAAGGAATCTAACGGTGACATAGCCGAGATGTTNACCAGNCGGAATATCACCGAGGAGCGCCTTTACCAAGCATTGCTCGAAGTCAGGGGGTCAGCGCGTGTGACTGACCCGCGAGCTGAAAGCAAGTATCAAGCATTGTTGAAATACAGCGTAGATCTTACTGATCTTGCTCGGGAAGGGCGCCTAGACCCAGTGGTTGGCCGGGATATTGAAATTCGCCGAGTTATGCAGACTCTCACGCGACGTACAAAAAATAATCCAGTACTGATCGGCGATGCAGGTGTTGGCAAGACCGCGGTGGCTGAGGGCTTGGCACAGAGGATCGTTGTTGGTGACGTTCCAGAGAGCTTACGGGGACGGCGCGTGATTGCGCTTGAGATGGGATCATTGGTTGCCGGAGCGAAATTTCGAGGGGAATTTGAAGAGCGACTCAAAGCCGTAATGGACGAGATCCGCCAAGCTTCAGGTGAAATAGTTTTATTTATTGACGAGATTCACACGGTTGTTGGTGCTGGTGCTGGTGCTGGCGACGGCGCTCTTGATGCTTCGAATATGATGAAACCTGCACTTGCTCGTGGTGAACTTCAGACAATCGGTGCAACTACTCCAAACGAATACCGCCGGTATATTGAAGCTGACTCTGCCCTAGAACGTCGTTTTTCACCGGTCTGGGTGGAAGAGCCAGATATCGATACGGCAATAGAAATGCTCGAGACTTTGAGGCCGCGGTACGAGCAGCATCATGGATTCACCATTGAGCAGTCTGCACTTCAGGCGGCAGTTCAGCTATCGGCACGGTACATATCTGATCGATTATTACCAGATAAAGCAGTTGATCTGATTGATGAAGCTGCTGCGAAAAAACGTATCGAGAATGAGATGTTGCCAACTGAGTTGAATGATATGCAGTTGGAATTACAGAAACTAGATGAAGAGGAAGAGTCTGCTTCGGCCCGCGGTGATTATGAAAAGGCAGCGAATGTCAAGGCAGAGAAGTTACGTTCGATGGAAGATTACGAGCTGGCAAAACGAGAGTGGGACGCGACTCACGAAGTTACTGAGGTTGTAAAAGATGAGGATATCGCTGTGCTTATCGCGGAACGCACCGGTATCCCAGTAACTCAATTGGTTGAGGGTGAAAGTGAGCGTTTACTTAATCTTGAAAAACGATTGCACACCCGGGTGATTGGGCAAGATCAAGCAGTTGAAGTGCTTGCGGACGCGGTTCGTCGAGCAAGAGCGGGGCTTAAAGACCCAAAAAGACCGATAGGAAGTTTTATCTTTCTGGGTCCTACAGGTGTAGGTAAGACGGAGTTGGCGCGAGCACTGGCTGAGTTTATGTTTGATGACGAGGACAACATGGTCCGAGTGGACATGTCAGAATTCCAAGAGCGTCATACCGTATCGAAACTCATTGGAGCGCCTCCTGGATACGTTGGCTATGATGACGCTGGTCATTTGACCGAAGCCGTTCGCCGTCGCCCGTTTTCCGTTGTTTTATTTGACGAAATCGAAAAGGCCCATCCGGACGTTTTCAATACAATGTTGCAGGTTCTTGACGATGGTCGCCTTACCGATAGCCATGGCCGGACAGTGGATTTCCGAAACACGATTATCATAATGACGAGCAATCTTGGCTCGGAAGGTATTGCACAGCAAGCTTTTGGATTTCAAAAGCAGAGCCGTGATGATACGGAAAGTGCTCGACTGCGCACTAATGTGGAAGACTCTTTAAAACAGAAATTTCGCCCTGAGTTCTTGAATCGTCTAGATGAATTCATAGTTTTCGATTCATTGACGCAGGATGACATTAAGTTGATTGTTGATAAGTTCATGGTTGAAGTTTCTGAACGAGTAAGTGACTTGAAGGTTTCACTATCTTTGAGTGAGGAAGCGAAGGTGTGGCTTGCGAAGACCGGGTTTGATCGTATGTACGGTGCACGACCATTAAAGCGGGCAATTCAACGTTATATTGAAAGCCCGTTGTCTAAGCGACTGTTGGCTGGAGAATTTCCTGAAGGCTCGGCGATCTTAGTCCAGGTAACGGACGGGGAAGTTGCCTTCGAAATTGACCGATCTGGAACCGCGCCCACTTCTGAAATGCATGTTGCGGGTCAGGAGTTACCGGATAAGAAAAAGGTTTTCCAATAAGTGNCTTATGCGTCTGAGGGCTGTTGAAATTTAAACTCAATTCTGGTTTAGATTATTTCCGCGTTGGTCACAATTACTTGAATGCTGAACTAATATTTGAAAAAGACATTTACGACTTGTTATTAAAATTCATCTAGCGCGGAATATAGCTTGCTGTAGTCTCAAGATGACTGAACCTATCAAACCTGAAATACCGGACGCCTTAANTGTGGTGCAGCCAGATCGCGAAATGGTCGATCCTGAAAANGGTTTATCGAGTTTTCAAATTTGGCTTTCTAATCGNGGGGATTTATTTTTCCGACTTGGTCTTATTTCGTTTGTGATCGCGTTTGTTATTTTCGGGACAGTACTTTGGATCACGGGCAATTTGAATGTGGAAAATGTCNGNTATGGTGGTCTTTGGATTGTAAGTTTCATAGCCGCAGGATCGATAATACTTCCACTGCCTGGACCTGTGGCCGTCTGTATAGCGGCTGCGCCTGATCTGAGCCTGAATCCGTTGGTGATTGGAGTCGTCTCCGCCTCGGCAGAGGCACTTGGGGAGATGACGGGATATATCGCAGGAATCTCAGGCCGCTCACTTTTGAAGCGGAACAAATATTATCCTAAAGTGCATTCACTGATTTTGCGGCGGGGTGGTTTATTTTTGATGGCGGGAGCGATAATCCCCAATCCACTTTTTGATGTGATTGGCATCGCTGCGGGAGGGGTTGGATATCCCATCAGAAAATTTATCGCAATTGTTTTTATTGCCAAGGCGATTAAATCTGTAGCGATTGCATACGCTTGCTTTTGGGGTATCGATTGGATCCAAGGATGGCTTGCATGAGCAATCCGTCGAATCGTCTGGGCGTTATCGTTGTGGCGGCGGGTCGAAGCTCACGTATGGGTGGAGTTGATAAGCAACTCTTGCGGTTGGGTGGTATCCCCGTAATTTTGCATTCCCTCAGAGTTTTTGAATCATTTTCCGGCACAGGTTCTATCGTCCTGGTTATGTCGGAGGATAATCTTGAGGCAGGGCGAAACGTTGTTGGTGAAAGTGGCTTATCTAAGATCATTGATGTTGTAGCTGGCGGAGAACGCAGGCAAGATTCGGTAAAGGTCGGGCTAAGCGTTCTTACCTCTCACTCAAACGGGATCCCCGAATTTGTCGCTGTGCATGATGGCGCAAGACCGTTTATCGATCACGAGCTGATAGAGCGTGGGATGTCTACCGCCGGAACGNTTGGAGCAGGAATTGCAGCAGTTCCGGTTAAGGACACTATCAAAATCGCACCTCATAAGATAGTTACTGACACGCTTGATAGATCCGAACTGTGGTCTATTCAAACACCACAAATATTCAGGTATGACGTCCTTAGCACGGCTCATGACATGGTAAGAGATGATGTTACAGACGATGCATCAATGGTCGAATCGCTTGGTGGGATAGTTGCCATCTTCAATGGCTCCGATGACAACATAAAAATCACGACACCTGAAGATTTATATTTGGCCAGACTGATTTATGAGCGTCGAGCCGGACAGGGAAATTTCTCAGGTTCGGGTCCTCCAGCATCTGCATTCGGAATTGGTTTTGATGGTCATCGTTTGGTGAGTGGAGGTCCCCTGCGACTTGGGGGCATCGACATTGAATTTAACTATCACCTTGATGGTCATTCTGATGGCGATGTTCTTCTCCATTCCATTGCTAGTGCCATTCTTGGAGCTGCCAATCTTGGCGATTTGGGAGGACAATTTCCTTCTTCAGATGAGCGATATGTTAATTTTGATTCTGCGGAATTTGTTGCTGAGTCTGCACGCGTGGCACTCTTAGCTGGTTGGCTGGTCAATCATGTTGATGCTACGATCATTGCCCAGAAACCTAGACTTGCTACTGAGGCGTTAAGCATGGCTGCAAGGATAGGTGAAATAACTGGACTAGAAAATTCCAGCATAAACATAAAAATCACCTCGACTGATTCAGTAGGTGTGATAGGTGATGGCGAGGGTATCGCTGCACAAGCCGTCGCAACTCTGATTCCTGTAAAAGAATGATCCAGTTTTACAATTCTCTTACCCGCACGAAAGAAGAATTCTCCCCTCTGGGCGAAGAAGTTAAGATTTATGTTTGTGGTGTTACTGTCTATGATGATTCGCATCTTGGCCATGCCCTGAGCAGCATCGTTTTCGATGTGCTTAGTCGATATCTTGAATACCGCGGGTTTAAAGTCCGTAAAGTTCAAAACTTTACGGATGTTGATGACAAGGTTATTAACCGTGCCAGGACAGATGGGATATCAACGGAGGAGGTTACGGAGAAATACATTCAGTCGTTTTTCCGATCTATCGACGGGCTTAATGTGCAACGGGCGACTGTTCATCCTAGGGCGACTGAAGATATGCCTGAAATCATAGAATTGATTAATCGCTTGGTTGATGGCGGGTCGGCATACGCTTCAAATGGCTCTGTCTACTATCGAGTTCGAGATAAAGCTGATTATGGGAAATTGAGTGGCCAGAATATCGATGAAATGCTCGAGGGCTCTAGGCACGAGCTAGAGGATGGCAAAAAAGATCCGGCTGATTTCGCTCTCTGGAAAGCTGTCAAACCGGACGAACCGCAGTGGAAGAGTCCGTGGGGCCCGGGACGACCTGGTTGGCATATTGAATGCTCAGCAATGGCGTTTAAACACTTAGGTGAGCAAATTGATATCCATGGTGGTGGGTTAGACCTGATTTTCCCACACCATGAGAACGAGATCGCCCAGAGCGAGTCAGCCTCAGGTGCGATTCCTTTCTCAAAGATTTGGATGCATAACGGTTTGCTTCGAACGTCTGGTGCGACAATGAGCAAGTCACTTGGAAATGCTTTCAACGTTAATGCTGCTCTTGAAGAATACAGCTCAGACGCAATTCGACTTTGGATACTACAGAGTCACTATCGTACGAATCCGCTTCTTGATAAAAAACTTATTGCGACGGCGGAACGATCTATGCGACGAATTCGCCAAACCGTTGATATTGAGTCTAACGACTCTGAGCATCCCGTAGATTTCAGATCTTACGATAGGCGGTTTATTGAAGCGATGGACGATGACTTGAACACACCCAAAGCTCTTGCTGCTGTGTTTGACCTGTGTCGCGAAATAAACCGTGGGCGCGACAATAAAATGGATGTTTCGGGTGCAGTTGAAACGGTTCGCAGACTTACTGGTGTCTTGGGGTTACGTTTGGAAGTGCCTCCCAAAAAAGCTGGCTTGAATGATCAAGAGGTTGAGGCGTTGGTGCAAGCGCGAAAAGATGCTAGAGACGACAAGCGCTGGGATGAGGCAGATACTCTGCGAGATCAACTGGCCGCAGCCGGGATCTCCATATCGGATACTGGTGAAGATACTGTTTGGTCTCGAGATTAGGTATTTTTCGAGTAACTCATCAATTAGATGCGAGGCGGCAGATCTAGGTAATTGGGTTCAGAGTGATGATTCCATTAGATCCATCAACTTTCACAATTTGACCGTCCGTAATTGCCTTTGTTGCTTCCTTTGATTGAATAACGCAAGGTATGCCGTACTCTCTGCAAATCAGTGAGGCATGTTGAAAGTTGTCTCCTCCATCTAGTACCAGAGCACCTACTAGGGGGAAGATTGGCACCCAGTCAGGCCCCGTGTTGTCGGTGACTAATATGTCTCCTTTTTTTACGTCGGGTGGCTTAGATGTCCTGGTAATAACTACCCTCGCTCTGCCGGTAAATGAACCAGTTGATGAAGGCTCACCACGAAGTATTTGACCGTCACTACTTAGCCCACGGGACCCTTTTTCAGAGTATTCGTCATCATCTTTTTTATCTGGTTTGACGCCCAGGAATTCTGGTGGCGATAACTTTAAATTTTTCTTAAATGTCTCTTTAGCTCGGACGACAATCGATTTTAGGCACGAGTAGTCTTGGGAATTTACGGCTGTCTCTAATTGGGTGAGTCTTAAGTAGAAAACATCGTCGACGGCATCTATCCATTTGTTGCGCATTAACGCTCTGCCGGTTCGATTGATCGATTCGCGGTATTCGCCGAATGTCCTTTGTTCTATTAGGTAGTTGTGATCTTCCATCATTCTTACGTAATTGGTTGCCTTGAACAGTTCGAATCTGAATTTTTCCCGTAGTGCTTTGTTCCTGCCCATCTTGGTGCGAACTGATTTGATTGCCCTCTTTCGCTTGCGCTTTAGATTCAGAAGTAACCTGATCTGGTCTTCGAGGTCCTGCCGTGCGAATGAGCCGATAGCATCTAGTGGAATCTCAGGCTTCATGTTCCATGTAGGATCTGTAGGTTTCCATGCTGTGCCGTAACCTATGCCGTTACGGCATCCCCAAATTTTCATCATCGATCGGAATCTGACTCGAAACCTAGTTACTTTTGGTCGAGTACCGTTTCCGCGAAGGAATAATGTGTCGTAGTCACGATTTTCAAATATCTCGGTCAACCATGTATCTGACTTAACGAGTTCAGCCAAGCTCATGAGTCTACGAACAAGTCGCGCCGTCATATGGTTAGTTGCTATTGTCAGGGATGATGCATCGAGTGCAGGGCGACCAGTTATTTCTGTGAATAACTTCTCAAGACCGCCTTTTTCTCTGAATCCTCCCCAACTTTGCCAATGGAGATTTGACTGATGCTCAGCTGCAGCCAAGGTAGTGGTTTTAAGATTAGAGATATGGTCCTCTAGGGGGGCACGATTGTTGGGACGTATCCGATCTAGGTTTTCGAGGTTTATCAATAACTGGGGCTCCACCTCTGCGTAGTAAAGCGTTGTGCCTTTTTTCAGAAACTTATTGCCTTTGTTGTGGTGCCTTTGCAGGCGTGATTCTAATTCCTCGGCGTCATAATCTGGTTCGGCGGTGAATATGTATCCGTTGACAACTTTTTTTAGGTTCCGTCTACCCATGTACTGTCCGACTGTTGCAACAGAACGTTTTTCTGCCTCCGCTGAAGCAAGGACATAGTCGATGTGCAGCGGTAGCGCGGGTTGAGTTCCTCGCGCTATCCAGTGACGCTTTCGCTCGTCCGAATTTGCCCATCTGACAGGGAAGTGTGTTGGTTTATCTTCTCCTACTGTTATAGGACGAGACTGTAGTATGTGGACAGTGTCGTTTTTTATAGCGAACTCGATATCTTTGTCGCTTCCTGTGGTAATTTTGATTTCCATCGCAGCGTTGGCCAATGCTGTCAGCGTGGAGTCAGCAACAGCCGGGGTACTTCGTTTTTCTCTTGGAACCCGTACCCGGTTAAGAGTTCCAGCGGTGCGTGACACGAACATCCATTCCTTCTCGATTACGTTTCGTTTCGTGATTTCCAATGAACTTGGATCAAGAATGAAAGAATCTGCTTCAGCTTCACCCGTCACCACACCCTCGCCAAGACCTAACGCTACATTGATGAGAATATGATTGGTTCCATCCCTTGGATCGCGTGTGAACATTACTCCTGCAGCTTCAGCGTCAATCAACTCCATTACGAGTACAGCCATCGAACCATTTTGGTGAGGAATTCCTTGTTGATGGCGATATGAAATAGCTCGTCCTGTGTAATACGAGTTCCATACATCTCGGATCCGTCTGAGAACTGATTCCTCTGTCGAAGCGTCGAGAAATGTGTCGTATATACCAGCAAACGAGGCGTCTTTTAAGTCCTCTGCTGTCGCAGAAGAACGCACCGCCATTACGCTTTCCGTCGACATTAAACGGGACTTGACACTTTCCGTTAGTCCGACAGGTAATCTTTGCGGTGCTAGGATCTCGAAAATAGATTCGGCTGCCTCGAAGGCTGAAGATACGCTGGTTGTTTCGACCTTTGTGAGAATGCTTGTGATTTCATCTGCTATCGGCCTTATGAATTCCTGAAAAGCACTGGCCTTAATAGTGAAACATGGGGGAATTTTTATCTCATGTTTGACTAGTTCTGCAATTGAGGCTGCCTTGCCACCGACCACTGACGGGTCGAGTGATTCTGCAGCGTCGATTTCCACTATGAATTTTGAGATGTCGTCTGAGTGCATAGTGTGGGATGTCACATCAGGGATTAAATTAACCGGGTTGCGTCGATCGTGAAAAGGACTAAATCTGAAAGTATTGGCTTGATTAGGTTTAAGTTCAGTCTGATTTAGCTGAATCTTACATTGGCGATCGCGACACCGACGAAGATCACNGCGAGCACAATGGTCATCCGGAATAAAAGNTGCTCCACACCGCGACGCGAGCGGAACGTGCTGGACGCTTCCCCGAATAGAGAGGAGCCAGAACCGCGCGCCTGCAGGAGAAGNACAACGATAAGAGCGATCGCAATGATCATCAGTATTAGGCTAAAAACGGTTTCCATAAAATTTCCTACGCGCCTTAGTAAGTCACTAAATCACCTAGATGTGATGTANGGCTAAATGCAACAACTAACCATATTAAGGCCACACCATCGATCCCGCCACAGTTCGGNGGACATCAATGAGGGAATCATGATCTTAGTGGTTGTATATATTTGCTTGTATCACCGAACTATTTCTCAGNTAATATTTTTTTGATCATNTCAGTTGCCTGGACTGCGTCAGCCTGACCGCGCGTTGCTTTCATAACTTGNCCAATCAAGAACTTNAGAGATGCCTCTGTCCCACCGAGGTAGTCATTTACTGCTTTTTCATTGTTGGNGATGACTTCATTGATNACCGGGCCGAGCGAGTCCGCNCCGGACACCATTCCGAGGCCAAGTAGTTCGATCACTTCTTCGGGTGCTGCACCTTTGATNTACATGGCTTCAAANACTTGTTTTGCAGCGTTGTTGTTTAACTCTCGCTTGCGGAATTTCTCTACAAGTGTCGCCAGNGATTCTGGNGTTACCTTGGTGTCCCGCATATTGGTGATTTCATCGTTGTTCATNAGNCGCGCCATTTCCCCGTTCAACCAGTTTGAGGCTTCTTTGGCAAACGCGTGTTTCACTTTGTCTGGAGATCCAGAGACGCTTTTACAAACTGATTCGAAATAGTCGGCTGTCGANCGGAGGACGGTCAGTAGATTGGCGTCGTATTCGCTAAGACCCCATTCGGNGATAAACCTGTTTTTCCTTGGTATAGGTAGCTCGGGCATCTTGGCTTGGGTATTTGATATCCATTCCTCGTCTATGACNAATGGAGGGATGTCTGGTTCGGGGAAGTAGCGGTAGTCGTTAGCCTCTTCTTTACTGCGTTGAGAAACGGTTATCNCTTTACCGTCATCCCAGCCTCGGGTTTCCTGGATAATGCGCTCCNCAGATTCTACCGCTGCTATCTGGCGTTCGATCTCATACTCAACTGCGCGCACAACTGCCCGTACGCGATTCATGTTTTTTACTTCGACCTTGGTTGTGAGATGTGTTGATCCGGCAGGCCGAACACTGATATTGGCATCACACCTGAAAGACCCTTCTTCCATATTGGCAGTGCCCACNCCCAAATATCGGATGATGTGCTGAAGGCTGTTGATATATGACTCGACCTCTTCTGCAGTGTGCATATCCGGTTCGGTCACTACTTCCATTAATGGTGTTCCGGCACGATTTATGTCTAGTAGGGAGTGAAGCGTGCCTCCAGTTGGACCTTCTACGTGAATGAGTCTTGCAACGTCTTCTTCCATGTGAACTCGGTTGATCCGAACTCTAACTGGAGGGTCGATTGGCAGGTCGATATAGCCTTCGTAACATATTGGCTCGTCCATTTGGGTTATCTGGTACCCCTTCATAAGATCTGGGTAGGTGTAGTTCTTACGGTCGAACTTGGTTATTCTGGCTATGTTGCAATTGATAGCCATACCGATCATCATGGCGTATTCNACCGCTGTTTGGTTTACGACTGGTAGCGTCCCAGGCAATGCCATACTCACTTCATCAACCACCGTATTTGGTTCTGCAGNTTGGTAATCAGCGCTCGAGGTGCCGAACATCTTGCTACGTGTCTTCAGTTGAACATGAGTTTCCAGACCAATTACGGCTTCGTACTTCACAATTGTCCTTTTCGTTTAAAAGATTACTTTTCACTACCTGATACCTGAATATAGCATCGAGCTTNTAGCGGTTCATTGGCATTAAGCGTTTTGAGTGCAGATTATTAGATTAGGATTCAGCTTCTTTCCACCTGAAATCATCGCCGATGAGCTGACGTGGGTGTGATGATAATTNGTTGCANACAAAGGCATAACTTTTTGCAACTGCACCAGTTTTGTTTCTTAGTTACGAAATTCGTTGACGCCGTGATCAAGGGGATTTAAAATAAAACCTGACTCTTTCGGTATGGAATGGAAATTATCATCCATTTACTTGACGCAGCAGAGATTTACTGCTGTGCGATCTGTCTGACGTTTCTCAGTGGAGTAGCTTATTGACGAACCAGCAAACGATCTCACGCGAGTCAGACCTGTCGGGTCAGGAATATCAGTGGGGATTTGTAACTGATGTGGAAACGGATCTGGCTCCTAAGGGGNTGAGTGAAGATATCGTTCGGNTGATCTCATCTAAGAAGGATGAGCCANCNTGGNTACTTGAGTGGCGTTTGAAGGCATACCGCCACTGGGTTCAACTGAGNGAGAGCGAAGGTGAACCGGACTGGGCTATGATCGACTANCCAAGTATCGATTATCAAGATATCTACTATTACGCTGCCCCAAAATCTGCTACTGAAGCTCCTAAAAGCCTTGATGACGTTGATCCGGAGATGCTGGCCACGTTTGAGAAGTTGGGTATCCCTTTGCAGGAGCGAGCCAAACTAGCTGGCGTTGCTGTGGACGCTGTGTTTGACTCTGTGTCGGTTGCGACCACGATGGAAAAACAGCTGAGTGAGCTGGGAATTATTTTTTGTTCATTTAGTGAGGCTGTGAAGAANCATCCGGAACTCGTGAAGAAATACCTGGGATCGGTGGTGCCTTACACAGATAACTTCTTTGCAACTCTCAATGCTGCTGTGTTTAGTGACGGATCCTTCGCGTACATACCGCCTGGGGTGAAGTGTCCTATCGAATTGATGACGTACTTCCGNATAAACACTGAGGGCTCAGGNCANTTTGAGCGCACGCTGATCGTTGCCGACAAGGGTGCATACGTGTCGTATNTGGAAGGTTGTACGGCGCCATTCCGCAAAACACACCAACTTCATGCTGCGACCGTAGAGCTAGTCGCTCTGGATGATGCTGAAATTAAGTATTCGACCATACAGAATTGGTTTCCCGGTACTCCTGAGGGTGAGGGCGGAGTTTATAACTTTGTTACAAAACGGGGCCGTGCAGACAAGAATGCCAAGATTTCTTGGACGCAAGTCGAAACCGGATCGGCAATCACATGGAAGTACCCTAGCGTCATATTACGAGGTGANAACTCAGTAGGCGAATTTTTCTCAGTTGCATTGGCGAACAATTATCAACAGGCCGACACNGGCACCAAGATGATTCACATAGGNAAGAATACCAAGTCAACGATCGTATCNAAGGGGATATCTGCCGGGCATGGCAACAACACCTATCGGGGTCAGGTGCAGATTATGCCTGGCGCTGAGAATGCCGTGAATCACACCCAGTGTGACTCTCTCCTCGTTGGGGATCAGTGCGGTGCTCATACGGTTCCTTATATTGAAGTCCGAAATCCCACGGCTCGTCTTGAGCATGAGGCGTCAACCTCAAAGGTCAGTGACGATCAGCTTTTTTACCTGATGGCACGTGGGCTTTCAGAAGAGGAAGCTCACCACATGATTATTACTGGCTGGAGTCGGGACGTGATTCGGGAACTTCCGTTCGAATTCGCTCTTGAGGCAGGACAACTCTTGAAAGTGTCACTNGAAGGCGCTGTTGGTTAATCCTCTGTGCTGATCTCTCGAAAANCACAATCCACTGATCACCTGAAANACTAGATAAATGCTTGAAATAAAAAACCTNCACGCGTCTGTNCTGGATATCGAAAACTCTGAAATTCTTAAAGGGGTAGACCTAAAAGTAAATANGGGNGANGTNCACGCGATTATGGGCCCNAATGGATCTGGTAAAAGCACCCTTGCGAACGTATTAATGGGTCGCCCAGATTACAAAGTCACNGATGGTGACATCCTTGTCGAAGGAGAGTCGATAGCTGAACTTCGTCCTGANCAGAGAGCTCATTTGGGATTGTTTTTGGCTTTTCAGTANCCCGCTGAAATTCCTGGAGTACGNCCGTGGCAATTTCTAAAGGCAGCTCATGATGCGAAGGCAGAAGCGCTNGGTGAAGAAAAGATGTCAGTTCGTAATTTTACAAAGCTTTTTGACGAAAAAGTTCAGGCTGTCGGTATCA
>PBRL01000025.1 GCA_002725925.1 Chloroflexota bacterium | reverse complement strand
ATCTCGAACCGTCTGGGCCGCCATAAAGTTCGAATCGTCCTCCCCATTCGGGAATGAATGAGTCTTCAACTTCGAAAACCAGGGTGCCTGAAGTCAAATAGGTCCGAGCTGATAGAGCTTCAGCAACATCGAGCAACCGATACCAAACACCGTCATAGGGCCTTCGCTCCAGTTGACGCTGATCCGCTAACATCCAAGGCAAACTATCATCGGATGGTGATCGCCAGGTACTCAATCTGTCGTACAGATCTATATTGAGAAGATGTTTCCACAAAGCTGCATGCGATGCGGGGTTACTGTGAATGATCATGTCAGCATTCACGAGACCATGAGGGATCGTAATTTGTCCATCAGAGGGGAACTTTAAGTAATAAATAGCAAATCCGAGTGCAGTTTTATTTTCCTCGTAAACAACAACCCACGGTTTGCCCCATCCTCGTTTCTCAGTAAATCCGGCCATCATTCGATCCCAGTGATTATCGTCACAGCGGGGAAAACCTGAATAAGTTTTTGCTGCGATCTCCCATGCCTGAGGAAACACTTTGCGAGCCTCGGTAACATCGACATATCTCAACTTTCCCGAGATTTCCGGAGTACTCGAAAAATCCGCTTTTCGAGTGTCAATATTAAACACCTGATGCTGGATTGACATTCCATAACCGAAGCGACCATAAATGTTACTTTCCGACGCCCAGAGTGAAGCTACTGGTTGCCCTCTGTCGCGTTCCTTCTCCAGCAACCGTTTCATCATATTGGTGAGCAGGCCCCGTCGACGATGGGTCGTGGCAACGGTGACAGCTGTTACGCCAGCATTCCCAATAGTCCTACCACCGGGGACAACTGACTCAAACGGAAAAGCACCAGAAGTGCCCACGATCTCACCATCATCAAATGCGCAAATCGTCATTTCTGGCGTGAGAGTCCGTTTGTCAAGCTCAAACCGATCATGACTCGGTTCATAGTGGCCACCGAATCCTCGCTCCACGGCCAGACCAAATCGTCGGTGTTCTGCTGAGGTTATTTGTCGATATTCGATCNCCATAGTATGAGTAATTAATCCCCTNNCCTAAAAATAATGTGCACACCANGGAGCNGAATCCGTGTTGAACATGCCAGTGAGCTTGNCGAGTGATCCAGTAGTAATCTCGTTAATGCGCCCNGCNTCNAAAAGNGGACCAGNACNGATCCCACCAAGGTACANCGCCGAAAGATCTGCAGGTGTCATGACCACATCGGGCTTGTCANTGGTTTTCTTAACNGAACCGCGTGAATCATCAATNTCAATCACATACGTCCCGGCGGACTCAGGTTGAACATCTGATACCAACCCGATTTTCAAAATACCATCACTGTTATAAGTCCTCGCCTCAAGAGCTTTAGGAATATCCAACAAGCGAACCCATAATGCATCATGCGATTTTCGACGCAAACGTCTTGGATCCGACAACATCCACCAAAGGGAATCGTCACTCGGCCGGTTTATTGCAGTGATATTTCCGACAAGATCAAAGTCCAATAAAAAACGCCAAATCGCAGCATGAGCGACCTCGGTCGCAGAAACCTGCTCAACTACTTCGAGAGTCCCCATATCAGAGTCACCCTGACGACGCATTCGATAGGAGACGTATCCTGTTTGCTCACCGGCCTCTTCGCAAACGGCAAAAAACAAGGGACTCGCGCCTTGACGCACTCGCTCTTCATCAAATAATTGATAGCGCCAGCGACCACTAGAGCGGTTCACAGATCCAGCCGTCTGACGGTGCATTCGCTCATATATACCCGGCAATACGACCTCAGCCTCATCAGCACCTATAAAAGAAACCTTTATGTCTGCATTATTCGCGTTGGCCGCAGGAAAGTGAGAAAACTCTCCAAAACTTGGATCAATTTCCCAATCGTAAGAATTGATCGAAAGCCCATAGTCAAAACGACCATATAAATGTGACTGGGATGCCCAGAGCCCGCTAATAACATCACCGCGTTCACGGGCAGCATCATGAATGTAAGTCATCATGTTCGAAAACGCGCCCTGCCGTCGGTGAGTCACCGACGTGGTCATGTAAGCAACGCCAGCCATCGGAACCAGTTCTCCGCCTGGGACAGTCAGCCAGTACGAATCTGCTCCACCTGTGCCAATAATGCGATTCGATTGAGTATCCACGGCTGCAACCAGCCGATCTAACTCAACGCGTTCATTTCGAAGCCGCACAATATCGTCTGGATGTACATGCTCGCCAAAACCATGGCGAACCGTTTTACGCCATTCGCTGAAATTATCGTCTGTTACTGGGCGAAGTTCGATAGTCATTTAAAAATACGAGGACAAACACTATATCTGCCGGACAACGTATGCTACGTGTTACATCAACGATGGCAAACAGCCAAAGCAACAGTAAAAGGTACTTACCGAATGACCGCTCTTCTGGAAGATAAAATCATACTCGTCACCGGCGCGAGCTCAGGAATCGGCCGTGAGGCAGCCATAGTGATGGCCAACCATGGCGCAAAGATCGTCGCAGCAGCAAGGCGAGAATCCGATTTATCTAAAACTGTAAACAAAATTGAATCGAATGGATGTACGGCAACATATGTGGTGGCGGATGTCACCGTACCCGAACAGATTGAACAAGCTGTGCAACATGCGGTAGCAAGCTTCGGTGGTCTTAATGCAGCATTCAATAACGCCGGGATTCTTGAACCTACATCATCTCTACATGAAGTCGACGAAAAGACCTTCGACATCGTCATCAACACCAATCTAAAGGGTACGTTTCTCAGTATGAAATATGAGATCGGTTACATGCTCGAAAATGGCGGCGGGGCGATAGTAAACGATTCCTCGTATATGGGACTACGAGGAGGCACAGGACAGCAAACAGCCTACACAGCAAGTAAACACGGGTTATTAGGCCTTACTAAATCGGCTGCTAGAGATTACGCACGCAAAGGTATTCGCATAAACGCCGTTTGCCCTGGTGTTATCGATACGACGATGATGCAAGGTATTGACAACAACAATCCCGATATACGAGAGAAACTCGAGCGGTGGATCCCAATGAGCAGGTACGGAAAACCGAGCGAAGTGGCAAATGTTGTATCGTTCTTATGCTCAGATGCAGCTAGCTACATAACTGGACAGGCAATTCCAATCGACGGCGGCGTCACTAGCTGACGCTAGCCTATGAACTCTCGAACCGCCACAATCCATCAAAATAAAGATATATAAAACAGGTGACCTAGCGTGTCCACTGAGCTTTATAACTCACTGGAACTACATCATTAGGCTCGGGAGCTCGTACCGTGCCTTCTCGCCAAGATTCAACTGGAACCCAACCAAGTAACTCCTCAGATTTCNTAACAGACANCGGACTCGTAAAACCGGGAAGNGGTTCTCTAATNTCCACTCCTGGGTGAACCGCTTCCANCGCAGTCATTGTNGGAATCTCCAAAACAGTATCAGTGGCATTGATGAANAATGCCTCATGACCACCAAACTCCTTCTCAATCGACAANCGGCAGGCACGCGCCGCATCATGTCGACCGACCCAACTCCAAAATCCCATTGGATACCTGCCATCAATCGATGTCTTATCACCCGACTCNAAATGTTGCTTTGCCGTCTCAGGATCCCATAANCCATGNAAACGCATATTCGCTATTTGCACTTTNCCAGGTCNACGACGAACGAACGCCTCGCCCATCTCTTCACCAAGCCATTTAGATTGCGAATAAGCATCNTCTACTCTAGTCGGGTGATTTTCNTCNACCGGNTAATACTCGGGCGTNTAAAGTTTCGAACCCCAACCAGCACCCACCGCATTGATGGAAGAAGCCATACATATACGACCTATACCATGAACTTCAGCNGCNTCTAGAACATTCCAGTTAGCCATCATATTAATCCTAAACACCTTGTGTTCAGGATCCATGTTTGGNGCNGGGATAGCAGCCATGTGNATTACAGCGTCGGCTCCCGTCAGAGCATTCAAAACCTCACCGTAATCGGTGACATCTATACGCCAGAACTGTGCTGCATTAGAAGGAGATCCAGAACGCGGAGCAACAGCATCCGCGTTNTNAACTTCATACCCATTAGCCGCAAGTTCAGCGATTATGTACTCNCCTGCCCTGCCAGACCCACCAGTGACTACTACCTTTTCTACCATGTAATTCTCCGGTCCAATCCNNAAAATTAATCAANTGNATTACTAGTATTATGCCGATCAGCATATCGTTGAATACCCTCAATAAGGCTATGATTCACCCCATGACATCACTACTTGGAAAAACTGCGCTGGTAACAGGATCATCCAAAGGCATCGGCAAGGCTATTGCCATTGCATTCGGCGCAGCAGGCGCCAATGTAATCACCACTGGTCGAACGGATCNNGAAATCGAAAAAGTAACAAGCNTCATNGTAAACTCTGGNGGANCCGCAATCGGGGTNGTTGCTGACCTCNGGATTGAATCCGATATCAGTAAGCTNGNCAAAACCGCTGANCTAGAATTTAAACAGGTCGACATTCTAGTCAACAACGCAGCGATTATTCANCCTCGAATAGCTGTCAAAGATTTCGATCCTAACCTATGGCGNGACGTATTGAACGTAAATCTCACCGGATCGTTTCTCATAACTCAGAAANTAATTCCTGGGATGATCGAGCANGGCCACGGAAAAATCATCAACNTTTCTTCCATCGGCGGCAGGAAAGGTGCATTNGGACGTAGNGCTTACCGAGTAACAAAATCAGGTTTGATTAGCTTCACCGAGTCACTCGCNGCAGAGGTGTATCAANACGGAATAAATGTGAATGCCATATGCCCGGGCGGNACAGACACCGAAGGTTTCCGCGCAGCATTTAATACGAAAGGACGATCCGAAAATCCANCACTGATGGATCCCNCGGAAATCGCNGAAGTAGCACTGTTTCTTGCGTCCGATGCCAGTTCTGCTATAACAGGAACCGCCATAGATTCGTTTGGTGGTTCAAATCCAATTTTCAGTTAAGCCAAAGAACGATTTGAATAACCCTCACCNCCGAGNAACAAGTCATCCTCCGCAAATCGCTCAATCCTGAACGGACTCACATCAATCATGTCAGTTGACCCATCGATAACTAAGTCACTNATGATCTTCCCAATACCTGGGCTTAACTTGAATCCGTGACCGCTGAATCCAGCGCCCACAAACANACCATCCAGTGCCTGAACTTTCCCAAAGGCTGGCTGAAAATCTGGCGAACAGTCATAGACGCCGGTGTANCCGCGCATCATCGATGCCGAATCCTGACCTGGGAATCGACGGGAGAAGCGTTCCATCAAACTCACCTGCTCATCCATTTGCGGCAACTTGGTCANCTCAACCTCTTCNTCTACCGGGCCTCTCAAAGGATCGTGTTCTCCCAACAGTGTCAANTTCTCCGCTTCTGGTCTGTAATATGCCCTAGCAACTCGATCAGAAACGACAGGATGAATATCACCAAAATCCTGGGTTCTTTTAACGACGGCGATAGCATGGCGCACGGGAACTATNGGAAGATCAACNCCATGGTGGGCAAGTAGAGCGCTCGTTCGGAAACCAGCTTCCACGATTACAGTCCCGGCATGAATCATNCCTTCAGAAGTTTCGACACCTGTGATTTTNTCATCANCGGTTNTCAGTNCTACCGCCTCCGGACCTATGCGAACTTCAACACCAAGAGANCGTGCTGCGGCTACAAAAGAATTCGCAACGGTCGAGCCGTCCGCGTATCCTGAATTTGGCTCCCACGCCCCNGCTGCAACATCCTCAATCGATAATCGNGGCTCGATTTGACTAATTTCATCCCTNGANATGTAACGNGCATCAATNCCAAGNCTCTGTTGCATTTTTATCACGCTATGACCATGTTCNATTTCATCTTCAGGGAACAGCACAAGAAAACCAACCTTGCGGAATCCGCTCTCGCCTACNCCGACAATGTTCTCCCAATCTCCGTACATCTCNCGACCGTACATAGTGACTTTCACAAGCGATTCNAGTTGATAGTGCATNCGAACAATNGCACTTGACCAACCAGATGCTCCAGACGCTATCGCATCTTTTTCGATCAGCACGATCTTACCTGCATTTCGTTTTGCCAAATGCCAGGCNGTCGAGGCGCCGTGAACTCCTCCCCCGACAACAACAATGTCTGCAATATCAGCCATCAGATGACAACTCCAAAGTTTAAAACCAATACCCAATATGGATGCTTTAATGTACTCGTAAGCCATTACTTTGGCACAATAAACAAGGCTAGGACATAGGTCCTATCATCAACCGCAGCCAAGTAATATTCATCTCAACACTCACAATTACCCTGAAATGGCAATCCAAAACAGGTCACTAGAAAGTTAAGAATCAATCGATGGTCCTAGAAAAACTCAAGAATATTCCTGACCCCACCTTCGTCCATGCCGAACCACTTACCGATTTCATAGCAAGGCTTTTCACAAGTNCAGGAATGCCCAGCAACGAGGCTCTNCTATGTGCTGAAGTCCTTGTTGACGCCGACNTGAACGGTATCGACACTCACGGTGTCTGCTACAACCTNGATCTTCACTATCTCACCGGCCTCATGAACGGTTACATCAATCCAACNCCGGATGTTCAANTAACCCATGAGACGCCGGGTACCGCGGTCATCGACGCTGACGAAGGCATGGCGATGATAGCGAGCGTTAAAGCTATGCAACTAGCAATTGAAAAAGCCAAGAACACCGGAATAGCATCCGTAGCGGTAAAGAATTCCTCGCACTATGGTGCCGCAGGTTATTACGCCCGTCTCGCCCTAGAGCACGATATGCTCGGCTTTTCGATGTCCTCTGGGGGTGGTCGAGTGATAATACCAATGAACGGTCGATACCCATGGATGGGAACAAACCCAATGGCATTTGCGGCTCCAGCAGGTAAGGAACCCCCATTTGTAATCGACATGGCTTCCTCAACCACATCATATGGAAAGGTTTCGATAGCCCAAGCTTTTGGGATAGATATACCCCAAGGATGGGCGCAGGACGCTGATGGCAAGGCCGTGACAGACATAACTCGACGAGGGGAAGCTATTGGCCAGCCACCTTTAGGGGGCACATATGATCAGGGTGCCCATAAAGGTATGGGGATCGGCATGATGGCCGATGTTCTCGGCGCTGTGTTGCCTGGTGAAACATTATCAGGAATGCTGCTCGAAAATCCCAAAGGAGGGCGATTCTGTCATTATTTTCAAGCTACCCGCATCGATGGGTTCCGGCCCGCAGAACAGTTCAAAGCTGACATGGATGAAATGCTGCGAACACTACGATCCCAAGAACCGGCACCAGGATCACCTGATATCCAGTATCCCGGATACCCAGATGCGCAGTATGTGGCAAAACGCCAAAAGACCGGCATACCTTTACCTCGACACACGGTAAGTTATTTCAGAAAAATGGCCAAGCAACTAAACGTGGACTTCACAATCACTGACTAAAAATATTTAGTGCTTCGACTGCCATATCTTTAAACGGCAAGCCACCGTTTTAAACGGCGGCTTGCCACAAGCGTCAAGCCGCGAGGCTGACTATAAGCCGAGTCCTGTACCGGTTCAGCGAACCGGCGACGGCCATCCATCTAGACCTGCAGTTACCCGCAGGTTCAAGCAACCAACCCGAAAGCTACCCGAATCCGGTCAACGCTTCCCTATTTGGTCTTGCACCGAGTGAGGTTTACCTAGCCCCGCATGTCACCATCCGGGCGGTGCGCTCTTACCGCACCTTTTCAGCCTTACCAGTACTTTCATACTGGCGGATTATTTTCTGTTGCACTATCTGTCGGGTCACCCCGCCCTGCCGTTAGCAGGCACTCTGATTCATGAGGTGCTCGGACTTTCCTCCCCTGCAACTAAATGCAGCGGCAACCGCCCGTCACCCTCGCGACACATCCAAGGGTACTTGTTGCAAAGAGTCCGTGAAAGAGACAACGCGTTGTATTAAAAATATGATTGAATCATAGANATTGCAATTAGNNTNTTANGATGTCCANGTAGTACTCGATACCTTGCTCACGGCTTGCCAAATAACAATAAGGTTTGTACACACATAAGAGTCGTGTGTAGAATCCACGTTGAGGTATCACAGGAATGACCACAGACACGACGCTTGAAAACAAATCACTGATCGCCCATCTGTTAAGACGTGCGGGTTTCGGTGGCACTGTTACAGAACTTAATCATTTCTCAAATATCGATTACGAACAAGCTGTCGATCACCTTTTAGACGCGGTAGACACAGCTTCACTACCACAAGATCTGATTAGGCGTTATCACATTGACCAGTCGGACCTGCGTACAGGTCTCAGTTCAGGATCCAACTGGGTGTACAGGATGGCGACAACCGACGCTCCTCTAATTGAAAAAGTGGCTCTGTTTTGGCACAGGGTTTTTGCGACNGCACAAACCAAGTTAATCCAGGGCAAGGTGATGACTACACAGATCGAGATGTTTCGCCAATACGGGCTCGGCAATTTCCGCGAAATACTTATCCAACTTTCCAAAAACCCAGCGATGATCTTTTTNCTNGACAATCAAGACAATCACAAGGATTCCATCAATGAAAACTACGGGAGAGAATTACTTGAACTTTTCTCGATGGGGGTCGGCAATTACACCGAAGAGGACATAAAAGAATGCTCTAGGGCTTTCACAGGATGGACTGTAGCAAATACAGATTACATGGCACTAAAGATGCGCAATAACACGATGAGACCATATGGTTATATNGCATGGCAATTCAAATACGATGAGAACGANCATGACAATGGAGNAAAAACNTTTTTAGGNAATACCGGTAANTTCGACGGTGAAGATGTGATCGACATCATAGTCAAACAGCCAGCNACAGCCGCATTNATCTCTCGTCATCTTTATCACTANTTCGTAGCAGATGAATTGCCAGTTCCACANTGGCCACATTTNCCACCNAAAGATCCAAGCGCAATAGATGTCATGAGCGATGCATATTTTGAATCTGGGTACAGCATCAAAGCGATGCTTCGAGCACTTTTTCTATCCGACTCATTCAAATCACAGTCGGTTAGTTATGCNCGTATAAAAAGCCCTGCTGAGCTAGTCGCAGGCACACTCAGACTTGCAGAGGCATTCCAATGGCCGACCAATGATGTTTACGCNGCCACCGCAGCGAGCGGATTTATGGGTCAAAGTCTTCTTGCGCCTCCAAGTGTAGAAGGGTGGATGGGTGCAAACGACTGGATCTCAACCGGTTCAATGGTGCAAAGGGTTAATTTTGCCAGCGAAATCATGGGNGATCTTGAACGCCCTGGAATTCGTAANATCGTAGACCAAGTAAAAGCGGAATGCGGGNCAGACGATTCACCTGAAACCCTCGTAGATGCTTGTCTCATACAACTCGGTTGGCTGGAAGTATCAGANGAGACCCGATCTGAGTTGATGGAATTCGCTTCACNTAACAACTCAGACATTGACCATCAGGTCTCCTCAATATTNCAGNTAATAGTATCGACTCGGGAATACCAANTAATTTAACTCNTAACGACCATGATTACTAANACAGATGAACAAGANAAAATCAACTANATCGACACCGTAGGTTTNGGAGCAGATATTGGAGGGCGCGGCTTTCATCTTCCCGTAGACATTTCGATTAGGACTGATGGGCGCGTATACGTAATAAATCGCAGCCCAATGCATCGTCTTGGAATTCGCGTCGGCATATGCGATGTGCTCCACGGTTGGTATGGCGAATTTGGAGGTGACGGCAAAGGCGACGGACAGTTTACTGGCCCAACGGCAATTACCCACGATTCAGATGATCGTATCTACGTTGCTGACGAAGAATTAAATCGAATTACAATCTTCAATTCAGATGGGGAATTCAAGTCGAAGTGGGGAGAGTATGGAACCGAGCCAGGGCAAATCAATGGCCCATCAGCCCTGAAAGTAACTGCTGATGGCAATCTTTTGATAGTTGACCACCTAAATAATCGCATACAAAAAATGACTCCAGACGGTGAATATCTATCCCACTGGGGTTCACAAGGCATAGCCGAGGGACAGTTCAATCTGCCTTGGGGTATCGATACCGACCATGCCGGCAACGTTTATGTGGCGGACTGGCGGAATGATCGTATACAACATTTCTCCGAAGATGGCGAGTTCATTGACATGTACGGCTCATCAGGTAGCGATGACGGCCTGTTTAATAGACCTGCCGATGTAGCCGTTGACCAAGATGGTTTCATATACGTAGCAGACTGGGGGAACCAACGTGTGCAAGTATTTGATCAGCTCTGGAATTTTCATACGTCACTGCGCGGGCAGGCAACAGTCTCGCCATGGGCACAAGAATACTTAGAAGCCAATGCTGACGAACTTGACGCGCGATCAAGATTCGACCCATATATAGAAGTTGACACAGATGACCAACATGAGGTCTCAGCAAGAGTAGAAGCCTATTTCTGGGATCCTATCGCTGTGGAAATCGATCCAGAAGGGCAGTTGATAGTAGCCGATTCACTTAGACATCGATTACAAATCTACCAACGTCTGGCTGATTGAAGCACCAAGCCCGATAGCATATAAATATTTCAATATTGAACGAGTTCGAGTATAAAGAAAAGTAGGAGCTTCAGAGTGGTTGTAAAACGAGAAAAGGTCTTAGTTGTAATTCAACTCTCTGGAGGTAATGATTACCTGAATTGCATTGTGCCCTACGAAAATGGTCACTACAAAGACGCTCGACCCAACATTAAAATCACAGATGACCAAGTGATTCCTCTTGATAAGGGATATGGTTTGAACCCCGGGATGAATCCAATTAAAGATCTCTATGATCAGGGTAAAGTCGCGATTATTCATGGTATCGGATACCCAGTACCTAATCGCTCACATTTCAGATCAATGGACATATGGCACACGGCTGAACCGACAACCGTTGGTTCGAAAGGCTGGTTGGGACAGGCAATCGCTCAACTTGACCCCATTGGAAGGAACGTAGTCACTGCAGTTAATTTCGCCAACGGACTTCCTCGTGCACTCGCTGCACCCAACGTACCGGTCGCATCAGTTGCTGATCTAGAAAATTATGGATTGCTGACAGGCGTTGCGGGTGCCGAACAACGAAACATGGCCCTAAATACTTTCAGCCGAATGTATACGCCTCTTATAGGAAGCGGTGCGGTGATGGACTACCTAGGTCAGACTGGCCTTGATGCTATGCGGGGCGCCGACATTCTAAAAGAAGGACCTAAACGATACACATCAAACGTTGAATACCCTGAAAATCCGTTCGCCAAAAGCATGAAAGCCGTCGCTCAAGTGCACTTCGCTGATCTCGGTACAAGAATTTTCTACACTCAATACGGAAGTTTTGACACACATACCGATGAGGTTGCGCTTCAAAAACNTCTCTGGGAGGACATTTCTAGTTCAGTGGCTGCATTTTTTCAGGATCTCGAAGAGCACCAACTCGGTGATGAAGTAACGATATTGATGTTCTCAGAATTTGGTCGTAGAGTCCGAGATAACGGAACAGGAACCGACCACGGTTCTGGTGGAGTAGCCTTCATACTAGGCAACCAGATAAAAGGGGGACATTACAATGAATATCCCTCGCTGGATCCCGTGAAGCTTATCGAAGGTGACCTTGCATTTAATAACGATTTTCGGGGTCTATACACAGACATCTTAGAAGATTGGCTAGAAGTCGAAGCACGGCCTATTGTGAATGGTGTTTTCGAAAAAGTTCGCCCGTTCTCTTNTTCTGACTGATCTGACCAATACGGNGAAAAAATCAGGCCGCCNTATNGTNCACTANATTCNCGGAATTACCTCTANCGAATTATCACCGACAACNACACGTTCCANGATTGCCCTAATCGNTNTTCGAGCAACTGATGTGTCATCNCTATGCACGCCGATCAACAGATCTTCTATATCTGGTGGTTGCACACTTTTCTGAGCAGCTCCAGAACGGGCGTATTCAAGACGTTTTAGTGGACCTTCCAAGTCTCTCAATGTTCCGTAGGCTGAAGCCACAGAACGAACAACGCGATTAAACTCTCGTTCGGCCTCGGCAATCTCCTCGGCCATCGAATGACCTACAGTTGGCCTAATCTTTTTCTTGATTCGTTTACCCCAACCTTCTATTCCATAAAACACCACCCGTTCCAACTCTTCAGCATGTCTTGAAGAGTGCCTTGAACCCAGTTCTGTTCGTTCCCTAGTGGCACTACGCGAGGGGCATTCATAATAGCGATAAGTTTTTTCCACCAAAGTGCCGTCATTACGCTTCCAAGCTCTTCGTCTTGTAAGTCCAAAAAGACCTCGTCCGCAAAGATGGCAACGAGCAACCCCACCTAATAAATACGGCGGCTCCAAACCTTGTTTTCTAATGGGGGTTCGTGATGCCGTGACCTTCTCGGCTCGAACAAAAATATCCCGCTCCACTAGTGGCTCATGGTTTCCTGCGATGCGAACTCCGTAACGCGAATAAGTGCCGAGATACGTTCGATTTTTTAAAATTCCTGAAATCGCTAGTGCAGACCATGGACGACCAGTTCGAGTAAGTTGGCCGCGCTCATTTAGTGAGCGCGCTATTACTCTCATACCGGGGCCACCCAAAGGCTTTGAATCAGCAGAATGCCACGGTCCAGCATATGTCTCAAATATCTCCTGAACGATTGCAGCTTCGTGCTCAACCGGCTTCAACATACCGTCAGATCCTGCCCGATATCCATACGGAATGCGGCCAAGCACCTCACCGCGGGATGCTTTAGCAACAATAGCGTCTCTGATCTTAGCTTGCCGTTGAGGAGACCTATCTCCTAACCCGAGTAACTCCTCGCCACTCTGAAGTGCATCCGGACGATCCGGATCAGTACAACGAACTTCTGTGCCAAGCCGGTCTAACTCCAATAGACGAGCCACTAAAGTCTCAAGATCTTCTGCTATCTGAGAAGCATCTGTAACCAGTACTAAAGCTAACCGGGCATTCTCTCCGGTAAAAGACGCAACCATTTTCCGGTATCGATCATGACGTGCATCAAAATCATTAAGCGTCTCACCAACGACAGGTTCATACCAATCGATCAACTGGTGAGAATTTCGCTCGCAGTAGAGCTCTATCTCTGCCCTCGGATGCAGGCCGCTACTGACAGATAAAAACCCTTGACCATCCGTTGGTGTAGCGAGCGCGATCGAAGTTTGAGGTAGTTCATTATGAAATCCTACGGCACGCAATTATTCTTCTGTCAACAGAGCCCTGCCACAGCTGCAAGGAATTGGGCCATCCGAATTACGCAAACGAGTAAGTTCTCCGACGGGCAGTCGAACAGCACACCCTTGGCATATTCCCCGTTCTACCTTCACTACTGCGACTCCACGGTTGGAGCGAAAAAGTCGGTGGTACCTAGCTAAATCTTCATCAGGAATCTCCGAAGCTTCGGCATTCCTTAATTCAAGCATTTTGTTGAACTCGTTCCCTTTTTGAGTTTTCTCTTGTCGNAGCTCAATAAATCTATTNGTCCAATGCTTTTCTTTTTCAACAAGTTCCTTCNTAAGATCTTCAAACTGCTGACGTGCATGTTCTGCAGCGACCTCAGCAGGTGCTATCGACTCTTCAACTTGAGCTAGATTACGTCGGGCTGCCGAGTGTTCAGTCTCGATTGCTGTCAATTCACGNACATTGGTAATAGAGCCANCATAAAGACGGGTTTCAAGCTCACTTACCTNGTCTTTCAAAGTTGCAAGATCAGATTCAAGGCGCGCAGTCTCTACTTTGGCCTCNAGTTCGCGGAGNCGTNTTTTTTCACAATCATCTCTCAACTCCGGAAGTCCACCTTCGGAATTGAGNTCTTTCTCCACTTGCCGGTACTCGCGCCGCCTCAGCGCTAGGGCCTGGTCCGTGTCCTGTAATGAAAGGAGTGATTTTGCAATTGTCACGTTTTGATCCTAAAGCNAAAAGTCAGGTAGAAATGTAAAAGGNACCATTGAATACTAGNCCTATGAAAACTTGTGTCAAATTTACGGAGAATTTCCAANAGCCTACAGTAGACAATTGTAACCAGTAGAGAATNCCGACCGTGTATCCTCAGTGTTGAAAATACTGATTTACTCANNAACTNATTTTATNAATTGGATTTTTGATAAGCCTTGGAGGCTCGATTGACCGACNTCGACANTTCCTATCTNCTTCCGCCATTCCTCAANCGNCGTGCGCGTACTCGAATCGTTTGCACCATAGGTCCAGCCACTGGAACANTGCCNCGGATCAAGCGGTTAATTCGAGCAGGAATGTCGGTCAGCAGGCTAAACCTCAGCCATGGATCATGGGANGACCACAACCACTACGTCAGGATCATTCGGCAGGCTGCCCAAGAAATGGGTGTAGCGGTTGGCATCCTTGCAGACCTTCCAGGACCTAAGTATCGAGTCGGAGAGATGACTAAACCTGAAATCATCTTGTCGANAGGCCAGCGCTTTCTACTTCAATCGGAACCTTGCAAAGGAACCGCTGAACGTGCAAACGTGTGGCCTCTAGGTTTGCCACAAGATCTAAAAAAAGGTGCCCAAATACTTCTTGACGAAGGTTCTGTCGAGCTTCGGGTTGAAAATATCGTTGACGATAAAATCCACTGTCGGGTAACGACAGGCGGCATCATGAAACCGAACAAAGCCGTTACGGCTCCTGGGAACACGACGACNGTCGATTATTTCACGCCTGAAACCNTAGAGGCACTGAAGTTCGTAGAGTCATCTGATATCGATTTCATCGGACTTTCTTACGTTCGCGATGGAGAAGATCTACGTNAAGTTCGAACACGTCTACAAAAGGTCGGTAAAGCACCACAACTNGTAGCAAAAATTGAAATTCAACAAGCAGTAGATAACCTAAACGAAATTCTCAGTGAATCAGACGCGGTGATGGTTGCTCGCGGCGATTTAGGGGTTGAACTACCCTTCGAGCGAGTTCCTTCCGTACAAAAAAGAATAATTCGTATGGCAAATGAAATCGGGAAACCGGTTATCACAGCCACCCAAATGATGGAATCGATGATCGAACAGCCATCGCCGACGCGGGCAGAAGTNACNGATGTTTATAACGCGGTTAGAGATGGTACTGATGCCATCATGCTTTCTGCAGAAACCTCTGTAGGTAAATTCCCTTACAGGGCAGTAACTGCAATGACTCGCATAGCCAAAAGAGCAGAACGGTATCTCGACTATCCAATGCACGCGAGTAGACGCAGAAATGCTGCATCAAAAGGCGGCGTAGCAGTAGACGATGCCATTGCAGATGCCGCAGTGGTTACCGCTGCAAGCTTAAACGCAAAAGCAATAGTGGCATTTACAGAATCTGGTAGCACCGCCGGAAGAGTGGCNGCATACNGACCNTCTAAACCATTATTGGCCTTAATTACTGATATCGCAACCGGCTCGAAATTAGCGCTGCGGTGGGGTGTGATTCCAGTGGTCGTCAGGGATTATCCTGACATTCAAAACATGTTCACTGCAGGTTCAAATTTAGCACTAGAAACCAAGATAGCTCGAAAAGGTGACGTCATTGTCGCTGTAGTTGGACTTCCCATTGGCGTTCCTGGAACAACAAATCTGCTTCGTGTGATTACACTGCCTGAGCCTATTACACACAAAGACTAACGCCATTTCACCATACTGAAAATAACTCAGGATTCCTGTTTGATATTTGGTTCATCTGCCGCCCGTTCAACTGCTTCGCGAAGTTGAANCAGATCATTTAGATCGGATGGTTCATTNCCATAACAAGCAGCATTAAATCGATTTGTGACCACATCCACGGGCGCCCCAGGAAGAAATACGTGTAAAGCTGGCAAACGCTCGTTAGGAGTCACGTTTGGGTCAAAAAGCATCCCGCGTTTAATCGCATGACTAAGAGTGTCGAAATAGAGCAAAAACGCTTCAGCAATTCCAGTTTCAGCACCTGGAAACNTCCAAACAGACCGGTTCGCTCGGCCTCGCATCCAACTCGGCACAAGACTTGACAATAGTTTCATCATGTCAGCCTTCGCATCAGCTTCACCACGAATCGATTCTCTGTCTAAATCATCTCGGACATTGAAGCGTCTAGAAAATCGACGATAAGCGAATATAAAAATGAAAAACAAAAGAACCACAAGAAGTATCGAGAGTGGCCATCTAATAGCGTCAACCGCATAATCGACACTACCTTCGNCACGATCAGAAGCTTCGTTCATCAAATCTTGAGACAAGGGGGCNGNAGTCATTAATTCTTTTTCTACTTCTTCTCCNGTGCCAAATACATTTTGCAACCAAAGAATAAAAGCCCACATCGCACGCATTNCAAACTCAATCGGATAGCGCAGCACCCAAAGCAATGCATCAACAAACGCTCCCCAAATATTCAACAGTGCCCTTACACCGACATTTCCATATCTGGCTGTTAATGCACCACCGATCACGCCTGCGCCCAGAATTNCCGCTACAGATACNCCAATAACCACCACCCACTGAGGCTTTATTTCCTCATCACTCCGTGGCAGGCGCGATGCGGCCAATCCGATAAGTGAGGCTCCAAAGAACGGGATCAGAAGCTGTTTAATACCGATATCAAATCCAACATTCAATTCAACAAACAGTGTAAAAATGATAAAAGCCGTTCCCATTTTGAACGCCCGACTCAATCTCTCAGCCACACCGCCGCCAGCAATTATCAGCTGAGTTCTGTACCANATCAGACTGGNTGCAATCGTTGCAACAACAAGGTCAGCAGCTCCCTTAGANCCGTAAGTACCACCAAACATATCGACCGGCCANGCCACCTTGAACGACCAAGTTTCTCCAATTGTTGTCGAAGCCACCGATAAGTACACGACGATCGAGGCGAATGCAGCCTGATACAAAGCACTGGAAGTAATATTGGATTTGGCGCCGCCAAACACCCAAGCCGAACCCATTCCAAAANCAAACAATAAAAACAAAGTAANCCAGGGAATCGGCGATCCACCTAACCCCAATAAAGTGCCAATTGTGGCAAGTGTTGAAAACCACCAAATGCTCTCAACTANTGTTAACGCCCCGTATGCGTAAAACTCCGATGTTCGCACTATTGAGATCCCCGTTTCAGCCTGGCGTTTACAGGAGCGGACATCTCTGACTCGTTCCAGCTGGACCCACTTCCAAAAGGTCTCCTGAAGTCATCATCTTTCAAATCTTCTGATGGCAACAAAAATAAATCGCGCCCATCCCGAATCTCAAAACCTGGGAACTTTGGAGGCTCTTCTCGTCCGATATGAAGAATCATGACAAGATGACCCAACCTCTTCAACTCCAGCAAATAGTTAATGGTCCTTGGGTGATAGACGCCACCGATATGAATCANCGTAGAACCGGGTGGAATGGCTCCCCTTCGATTTTTCGCCATTTCATCCAAGGTTCGAACAGCAATTGGGTGAACCATCGCCAGTGATTCCAGTAANAAAGTAAGTTGGGCTTGGCCGGAGCCAGGAGTTACCACTGCGTGAGAAGCACTACTAGACACTCCGTTAGTAACCAACCCAACTTTGTAACCCAATTCAAGGGCATGGCTTGAGATAGAAGCAGCTGCGGTCATCGTNCCTTCAAGTACATCCGACCTATAACCTTCCCAAGGAACGTTCGTGGTAATTGCTTCAGCAAAAATTACAATNTGTTCAGATACGCTTGGATCAAACTGCCGTACAAAGATGTCATTACGACGAGCAGTTGTTTTCCAGTCGATATTTTTGATTGGATCACCAGGACGATACTCGCGAACACCTGAAGGCCTCGAAGGATCATCCCAAAGCTGATGTCGTGCAATCGAATCNCCAATTGGCTTTTGCGGCATAAGTGAAAATCCCAACAGNGGCTTGATTCTTGGATAAACATATATCGACCACGCAGTGTGATCTAGTGAAGCATCAGACGGATACAGTCCAAAGAGATCTCCACTCCGAAGTCTGGTTTTGCCTAGACGATACTTACCCCTAGACAATGCAGTTAATTTCCGTTTGATCCGAACTCTTTCATAAGGTCTCAATGCGGTCGAAACCTTAATTTCTGCTCCTCCTAAGTAGGACTGTTCAACTGCCTTTTGACCTTCGACCAACATGCCCCGTGGAACATATTCGTTAATCTCGAGCCACGGCACAGGTAATGGCTTATTATTTTCGATAGTAAATGTGATCTCAATTTCATCAGATTGAAAAGCATGATCCACCGAGCTACTACGATCAATAGTGATTTCTTCTAGGGAAAGAGCTGACCAAATTCTTGCAACCATGGCTATAACAAAAGCCAGAGCACCAGGAGCTGCGATCATCGGTTCTCGGGAAATAGCTCCCACCAAAACAACAATTACAAGCAAAAATGTGAACAATTCACTTAGCGGATTAAGCTTCGTGCCCCGAGAAGCCGTTAAAGCAGGTCGTCTATAACGAGATTCGAGCCCTCTGGTGATCCAAGCAGAGTACATGCCCATCTATTCACGCTCAATCGGAACCGGGGTCGACTCAACTATTTCATTAACTATCTGTGAAGTTGCCTGTCCACGCAGTTGTGTAGTTGTTTCTGCAATCAATCTATGTGCAAGAACAGGTACAGCGAGATCCTTCACATCATCAGGCAAGACATAAGATCGCCCTTTCATTGCAGCCCAACCCTGAGCCGCATGCTGTAGAGCAAGTGAGGCACGAGGACTCGCTCCCAATCGAAGACTTAAGCTATTTCGAGTTCCTGCAACAATGTCCAGCAGGTATTCACGAACCGTCTGATTTACCTTTATCAAGTCGATCACCATACGAGCGGCTACAACGTCACTCGCGGTAGCTACCGGTTGAATTTGACCAGCATCTTCTCCAGCTCTAAATCTATCCAGCATGGCAGATTCTTCACCACGTTCGGGATACCCAAGAGAAGTCCTTACCATGAATCGATCCAACTGGGCCTCAGGTAAAGGAAATGTGCCCTCCATTTCCACAGGATTCAAAGTCGCCATGACGATAAATGGCTCGGGTAACGTACTCGTTACCCCATCTATTGAAACTTGGCGTTCTTGCATGGCTTCGAGTAAAGCTGATTGTGTTCGAGGAGTTGCGCGATTAATTTCGTCGGCCAAAATAATTTGAGAGAAAATTGGTCCGGCACGAAATTCAAATTTGGCTTCCGCTGTATTGAACAAATTAACTCCAAGTACATCAGCCGGAACTAAATCTGGTGTGAATTGAATACGGCCAAATTGACAGTCAAGGGATGCGGCAAGAGCTTTCGCTAGAGTGGTCTTACCTGTGCCCGGAACGTCTTCAAGAAGAAGATGACCCCTACAGAGTAGTGATAGCACAGCAATATCTATAGTTTCAGATTTCCCAACGATTACTCGCTGCACCGAATCTCGGATGTCAGTAGCAAGTTTCTGCACTGACGAAGGGCCTTCTGCTACATCATTTGTATCCAACTGATCTTTCGTATCAACCAACGATCATTCTCCATTTCTCTTGACACTGATAAATATCGCCAACACGTAACACTCCACTGATCACGCAATTTGCAATTTCAATAATGCGTACAAAAATGAGTTGAACTTAAGGAATGCAGGTTCAAATCATTACCCGCCCAGCATACCAACAGCTTGTTTGCTCAACTTATAAAAATCAAATAATTCTCACACTCTGAGCAATTACCCTTAAACCACCACAACCGTGTTGGTCAACCTTCCTATCTTGTCTATTGTGATGTGGATGACATCTCCGGCAGCGAGCGTAAACTCAGGGGGCGGAATCGTTCCCGTTCCGGTCATAACTGCAGTTCCATCAGGAATCGAGTTGTGGCGAACGAGCCAGTTGATCAAATATGAACAATCGCGTTTCATTTCACTCGTGTTGGCTTTTCCAACAAACACCTGCTTGCCATCCCGTACTATGATTAGCTCCACTCGAAGCCGTTGTGGGTCACCCACAGTCTCAGGTGTGACCAAAGCAGGACCAAGGGCAGCAGATTTGTCATATACCTTGGCCTGTGGAAGGTAAAGTGGATTTTCTCCCTCAATCGTACGGCTGCTCATGTCGTTTCCGGCTGTGTAACCAATTATCTTTCCAGCATGAGTAACGAACACCAATTCGGGCTCGGGGACATTCCAGTCTGAGTCACCTCGAATCCCAACCTCACCAAATGGGGGCTGCAATCGCTCAAAGGTTGACTTAAAAAACGCTTCTGGGCGATCAGCGTCATAAACCTTGGCATATACGTCAGGCGATCCACTTTCCGCTTGACGCTCTCGCATGGAATCCATATATGTCACACCGAATGCCCAGACCTCGGGTGCGTCAACAGGGGGTAGCAGTGTTACTCCATGCTTGCCAATTGGTGCCCCTGCTAGTAGTTCTTCGACTGTGATCTTGCCAGTTCCCGATTTGTTGTTAGATAGAACTGCACGTGTGAGAGAATCAATATCAGTATTAGTTATAAACGCAACATTTAACAGGTCTAGCGTGGATCCAATCCGCGGGTCTAGCGCCGTCAGATCTGTAAGACCTCCAGACTCGTCCTCAACCCCAACCCGTTTCAATCCACTTTGGATGTACTGGTAATAACGCATCTTTTACTCTCGTTAAACTTCTAACAATTCTTGATAATACAACTGTGGACCATTCACACTTGCCAAAAACATTAACCGAAACCAGATTGCTTCTCTACTAGGTTAACTCAACAAATCGAGTTTAACTGACATGCAAATGTATTTTTGTGTTCGCTCAAATACGATACGCACTCGAAATCGAAAAGAACATGCTACATATACGTTTGATTGTGTAAAAACTTAGCTAATCGATGACCCTCAATATTTTCAAACCGATCCGATACCTAGTCATCATCGCTACTGCCCTCGCGCTTTCGATGTCGATCCACTCAGTGCCTACCGTGTACGCGGTTGAACACGACACCATCACCATTGTTCAACAAACGGTTAAAATTGACTATGGCAACAAGATCACGATTTCTATAACTATTACGTCTGGAATAGATTCCGTGGAAAGTGTACGGGCTCTATTCAAACCACGAGGGGGATCAACTGTTTGGTCATATTCATATCCCGAATTTTCCACCAGTCACATGGGAATTTCGTTAAATGTCGAAATCCCCACTGGACCAGGCTCATACTATCCACCCGGCACCGAATTCGATATAGAAATAGAAATAGTTGATGCCGAGGGCAGCGTATCCACAGCTAAGTCTGATGAATCGATCCAATACCTTGATCCATCAAAAAACTGGAAGAATGCAAAAGGAAATGGATTTTCCATTTTTTACTACGGTATCCGCTCTTCCAAAGTGGAAAATCTAATAGAACAGGTGAATTCGAGAATCCCGATGCTTCAAAAAGTGTCGGGAGTGAGCAAAACTCCAGAATTTAAAGCCATCGTATTCCCATCGGTTCAAGAGGCTACACCTTCATTTCCACCAATTAGCCGGACGGCAACTGATCAACTATTTTTTGCAGGTTTTGCACAGCCACAATATCGTTTATTCGTACAGGGGCAAGTAAACACCTCAACTTTCATTCACGAGCTGGCACACCTTTATGTTCATGAGTCTGTCTCATCATCACGTACAGGTCGTATACCATCCTGGCTGAGCGAAGGCCTGGCGGTATTCCTAGAAACTGGTCAAAGTAAATCATCCAATGAACGCTTACGGTCAAGTGTCCAGCCAGATGGGTTACTACCTCTGCGCAACATGAACACCGTCCCGGGACAACGCGATGATGTGTTTATCTTCTACCCTCAGGCCGGAGCGTTCGTGGGATATCTTATTGAAAAGTATGGCGCCGACACCATGGCCCGCTATCTTGCTGGTATCGATAAGGGACAAGCGGTCTTGAAAAATTTCAACGAAGTTTACGGTCGTTCTATATACGAAGTTGAAAATGATTGGCGAAGTAACTTCAACGCGACTCCGATCACCATCCCGTCACCTACATCCGAACCAGACAAAACGATAGAACACTCAATACGGAGTACGCCGGTGCCGTTGGTGGATTACAGAACGATCAGTAAAAGAACTTCGAATACAACCACACCCACTTCAACACTAAGCCCATTAATTACAGTCGCTGAAAACAGTGATGCAACCGGTAGAAACAATATATCGACAAGATCAAGCAGTAATCAGCTAGTCTCCGCCTTAACGATAATCTTATCGATCATAATTGGCCTTTGTTTTATTGCATTCCTATATAGGAACTACAAACCAAATTCTTAGTACGCTAACAGCCGCCTAACTGGATAACCTAAAAATAAATCGGACCTGATAATGACCGGCCAGGATCACCCACGAATTGCGTTCGCTTATGCAGACGAGTTGTCGGAGTACCAGCTATCACCGCAACATCCGCTTCAACCAATTCGATTAAAACATATGCACGAATTGATGCAAGCAACTGGCTTAATCGACCTGCCAAATATTTCAAGCCCACATCCCCGTTCAGCAACTCGTGGTGAAATTGAATCAGCTCATGACCTGGATTACGTTTTCAACGTCAGCGCAGTTTCTGACGGATCCTTGTTACCCGATACAAGTAAATTCGGTTTAGGAACCTCGGACAATCCAATATGGACAGGAATGTATGACACCACAGCGCTCTGCGTGGGAACGACACTTACCGCAAGTGAGTTGGTAATGTCCGGAAAAGCCGATATTGGTTTCGCCCCTGCAGGTGGAGTCCATCACCATGCCATGAGACGTTATGCATCGGGTTTTGGAATATTCAATGACGCAGTAATAGCAATGAACGCCATGGTCAACGCTGGCCTACGAATTGCCTACGTGGATATTGACTGTCACCACGGTGATGGTGTTCAAGCAGGTTATTATGATTCAGATCAAGTTCTTACAATTTCTATTCATGAATCCGGACAATGGCTGTTTCCTGGAACCGGGCGTGTACAAGAAATTGGTGAATATGATGGACTTGGTTACTCCGTAAACATCCCTTTAGCACCATATACCCAAGACCCTGAATGGCATGCGGCTTTCGATGAAGTGATTACGCCGTTGATTAAGACGTTCAAACCAGACGTACTTTTTACCCAACTCGGCATCGACACGCATTTCCAAGATCCTCTTACCCATATTTCACTGACGACCCAAGGATTCAATCTTGCTATAAAAAAGCTAGCCAAGTTAGGATTCGAAATAGGTAAATGGGTTGCCGTTGGTGGTGGTGGTTACGATCTTTCTGCGGTCGCACGATCTTGGACAATGGCATTAGCGACCATGGCAAATTTCAATCTACCCAAAGAAGTGCCTGCGGCTTTCAAATCTTTCAAGGGTCTAACAAAATTCGCCGACCAACCCCCAGCACGAAATGAAAGTCCTTACCTCGCCGAAATCCAACAGTTCAACTCAAAAACACTCGATGAGGTTCGGACACTAATATTTCCAAAATTTAGGATCTAGCATCATCTACTACTTGTAGCATGAAAAGTCTGGTCACTGAAAATCTTCTCCAGGGCAGGGTATAAAGATCGGTAACGACCGTAAGCGTCATCATATGCCTGTTGCAGAGACACCTCTAGAGTGACGATTGAAAAGTTAGTAAGCCAAGCACCAGCAACATCAGAAATATTATCAAATATTCCTATCCCGACAGACGCAAGCATTGCAGCTCCCAACGGCGCTCCTTCTGATGGGACAAGCGTGCGCAACGGTAAATTCATCACATCGCTGAGCATCTGCAGCCACATAGAACTGTTAACGCCTCCCCCAACAGCGATCGCTTCGGAGATATTAACGTCGAAGTTCTCTATTAATTGCAATGAATCATTTAATGCAAATGAAACCCCTTCCATCACCGCGCGAGTCATATGAGCCCGTTCAGTTCCGGAATGAATTCCGAAAAAAACTCCCCTTGCATTAGCATCAGCATGGGGAGTGCGCTCGCCAGTTAGATACGGTAAGAACGTTACTCCGCCTGACCCGACTTTAGCGGGCTCAGCTTCTCGAACCAGTTGATCAAAATCAGCACAACCGGAAATCCGTCGCCACCAATCAAGAGCTGCGCCCGCCGAAAGAACAACTCCCATTAGGTACCAAGTATCTGGAATTGCATGGCGCATAACGTGAATACGCATTTCAGGATCCGCCTCTGCCGATTTGGTAGGCGCTACGACCGTTCCAGACGTACCCAACGATATAAGTAATCCGCCCGGTGAATGCACTCCGCCACCCACGGCTGCCATGGCATTATCGGCACCACCGGTAATGACCGGTATACCTTCCTTGAGACCGGTTTGATCTGCAGCCTGCCTCGTTACGGAACCAACAATCTCACTNGATTCAACAATTGTTGGGAGCAATTCAGAGTCNATAGCGAGTGACAACAACATCTCATCNGACCAACAACTTTGNGCCACATCAAATAACAAAGTTCCCGAAGCGTCGGATGGATCGGATGCAATNTCATCCGTCAATCGAAACCTAATGTAATCTTTTGGCATCAGCACATGTGNTAGACGATCAAACAATTCTGGTTCATTCGAACGCATCCACATGAGTTTCGNAGCGGTAAACCCCTCTAAGGAAGGGTTNCCGGTAAACCGACGGAGCGCATCATCACCGACTATCTCTCTAATCGAATTGGCTTCAACNTTCGTTCTAACATCGTTCCACAGGATTGCCGGACGGAGCACTTGTTGATTCGCANCTAAAGCTACGAGAGAGTGCATCTGTCCCGAAAGACCAATGCCAAAAACTTCTGGCATCTCGATATTTACGAGGAGTTGACGAATTGCANCACAAGTTGCNGACCACCAATCCTCAGGGTTTTGTTCACTCCATCCCGGACGCGGAACATCAAGGCTAATTGGCCTGTTAATAACTNCAAGAACTTCACCATTAAAATCTATCGCCACTACTTTGATAGAAGAAGTNCCAATATCAATNCCGATTAATGTTGGTTGGGTCATGGCTCGATGGACTGTATCAAGTAGTTAACAGATCGACGACGTACGTATGATTAAANATATGGATNCATCGTTTGATTTTTTTGAATTACGAGGAATCATATTTTCAGTAGTCCCAGATACTGGCTCACACTGAGAAAATATGATGTAGATACTCCTAGTGAGACGAAATCACCTCAACTCTTACACCTCGCGAAATTCTCCCTCGACAGTATCGNCGTCGTCACCAGATGCTCCATCATCATCAGCCTCGCCAGATTCCGAGGAATCACCAGCTGCTTCGTTTGCTGCGTAAACAGCCTGACCAACCGCCTGCANAGCTGTCTGAAGTTCCTCNGTTGCTGAGGCAATCATCGACGTTTCAGCCGTATCATCCGCNAAAACTTCTTTCACCACCTCTATTTTAGATTCGACATCAGCTTTAATATCGTCAGGGATCTTCTCACCATCATCCNTAAGAATTTTTTCAGCCTGGAACACAGCACTNTCTCCCGCATTACGGGTTTCGACAGTCTCCCGTTTAGTCTTATCAGCCTCAGCATTTTCTTCGGCTTCGCGAACAAGACGTTCAACCTCGGCATCATCCATGCCGGAACGGCCCGTAATTGTGATGTGCTGTTCTTTGCCAGTCCCATTATCTTTTGCCGAAACCTTTAGGATTCCGTCGGCATCAACATCAAATGTGACTGCTATCTGCGGAACTCCACGAGGAGCCGGCAAAATGCCATCCAAGTTGAATCGGCCGATTGATGTATTATCACCAGCCATCTCCCGTTCNCCTTGTACGATGTGAATCTCGACACTTGATTGATTATCCGCAGCAGTGGTAAAAGTTTCAGTNTTGGAGGTNGGAATGGTTGTATTTCGCTCGATAAGCGCTGTTCGAACCCCCCCAAGTGTTTCTATCCCAACCGATAGTGGTGTGACATCGAGAAGTAGAACGTCCTTCACGTCACCTTGCAGTACACCTGCCTGGATAGCTGCCCCGATAGCCACGACCTCGTCTGGGTTAATTGTGCGGTTAGGCTCTTTACCAAATAANGCAGTGACCAATTCGATGACAGCTGGCATGCGTGTCATCCCTCCAACCAGCACTACTTCATCAATTTCACCNGGTCCTATATTTGCATCCTTGAGGGCAGCTTTNGTGGGAGCTGCAGTGCGCTCAATCAGTGCAGAAGTCAGTTCCTCCAGCTTTGCTCTGGTTAGCGTCGATTGAAGATGTTTTGGACCGGAAGAGTCAGCAGAAATAAACGGGAGGTTAACCTCGGTCGAAGATACAGANGAAAGTTCAATTTTTGCCCGCTCCGACTCCACCCGCAACCGTTGGTGTGCTGAAACGTCATCACGTAAATCAATAAGATTCTCTTGCTTGAACTCATCAGCCAGATAATCAAGCAAACTCAAATCGAAATCATCGCCACCAAGGTGAGTATCACCATTAGTACTTTTTACCTCGAAAACACCTTCGCCGAGAGCGAGGATCGTAACATCAAAAGTTCCGCCACCGAGATCATANACCGCTATGGTGCGTTCACCTTCTTTATCAAGCCCGTATGCTAAAGAAGCAGCTGTAGGCTCATTGATAATACGAAGGACTTCAAGCCCAGCAACTTGACCTGCAATTTTCGTAGCTTCGCGTTGACTGTCGCTAAAGTAAGCTGGAACAGTAATTACAGCCTGTTCTACTTTTTCACCTAGCTTAGACTCCGCGTCTTCTTTCAATTTACGAAGTACCATCGCAGAAATTTCAGCTGGAGTGCTCGTCTTTCCGTTAAGAACAATTCCAGCATCTCCACCATCCAACTCNCCAAGTTTGAAAGAAACGTTTTTAATATCTGCTTTTACAGAGGAATCATCGAACCGACGACCAATAAATCGTTTAGCCGAGTAGACGGTGTTTTCCGGATTAGTAATCGCCTGNCGNCGAGCCANTTCACCNACAAATCGCTCNTCGGTTTTTGCNTTAAATGCCACNACAGATGGCGTCGTACGNCGGCCTTCCGCATTCTCTATGATCTCCGGCTCCCCCGATTCCATCACAGCCATCGCGGAGTTAGTTGTTCCTAAATCGATTCCAATAACTTTTGNCATTANTTTTTAAACATTCCTTNTATTTCTCGGTTGATTTGAATCAGGGTNCAAACACNCACTTATGANTCAGATACATGTTGTTAGATGTGTCATTTTTGCTTTTGTGTTATTAATTTCGTATCCACCTACTATTACTCATCGGATTTATGAGGATCATCGATCGCGATTTCTACTTGCGCTGGCCTGACCACCTCATCGTTGTGCATATACCCGGGTCGAAGCTCGGCGATCACTGTGTTTGGTTCATATTCTCCAGAAATACTTGACAAGAGTGCTTCGTGTTTTCGAGGATCAAAGTCTTCACCCAAAGATTCAAAACGCTCAAAACCTTCAAATGACAATGAACTCAGAAATTTTTTGTGGATAGCAGTAAAACCCTCGAGCCACCCACTATCAACTTCTTCTAACGTGTCGGATTTCAATGCAATAGCGAGTTGATCAATTACATCAACAAATCGTAAAATTATCCTCTGCTGATTCCTTACAAGGGCAGAGGCCTGTTCCACTTCTATACGACGACGATAATTAACAAGATCGGCCTGAGCACGTTGTGCCAGTCGTTTGAATTGATCCTTCTCCCGTAATGCTTCGGCCAATTCGTTCGAAACGGATACGTTTTCACCTGTATCGGTAAGTTCCGTGATTATTGGTTCTGACGGCATATCCTCAGGATCTGGCAACTGGGATGATTTATCTTCTATATTTGACAACTTTTTCTAATGACCTGATGGAATCAGTAATTTAAAGATCAATTTCATAAATAAGGTTAATCAGCGCCAACGTACGAAAGTATTTGACGAATCTCATCAGAGGCTACTTTAGCCGCTCGTTTATCTGAAACTTCTAAATTCGTTTCTAATAACAAGACTATATCCGTTAAAGACCGAACCAAATCGAGCACCAAGCTGACTCCATTAAGGTTCAAGCCCAGCTCATCGGCTAGTCGACGAATCACGTGTAGCCGTTCAACGTCGGAATCTGAGTACAGGCGGCGGCTTCCCTGGGAACGCTGAGGGCTTACCAAACCTTCTTTATCGTATTTACGAAGCGTTTGTGGGTGCATATCAGCCAACCGCGCAGCAACACTGATTACATAAACTCCGGTAACCGCAGATTGTTGAATCCTGCTACCTACATTGTAGTTGTGGTCTTCACTACGGGTATCTAGCGTCTCTTCTTGGAGGTTTACAACCGCAGTAGACTGGCTTACAGGTTTAGATGTTCCGATTTCGTAAAGATCAGCCAACATTCGGTTCAATGCGTCGGAACGAGACCATGCTAAGCGGGAACTTTGTGAATCCATGGATCCGCTTCTTGATTGATTGAATTCCTGTGCCACTAGATATCTTTCTTAACATACGGGGTGAAACCAGTCTATTGGCAACAAATATCTTAATAGAAAGTTAATCATCACTCAATATACATTCTACGGTATGTAGAGTAATTAGTGATACATCCCATGTCAACTTTATACATGATTTCGTAAGATTGAAAGATTGAAATACCTTGCTAGCCGTTTTATTTACGAAATCAATCTATATAAACTTGAATATCAATAAGATNCGTAGTAATATCTCTCGAAGATCGTTTTGTGGANGGAATGCCNTTGCAGGATTCGTAACGCAAATCAGATTCAAGATTTTGTAATGCTCCGACCAAATACTGGNGGNGACGAAAGAAGAAGAAGGAAAAAAGTGCTTTATNTAAAGGCGTGCCNTAGGTGCCATGGTGATGTTGAACTGGTCATATTCTCTGACAGCAAAACCTTGCAGTGCCTACAGTGCTCGTTCACTGTAGACTCGAAAGAATCGGCCCGACGGGCCATAGAGGAAAAACCTCTGACCACGACAGAAGCTGCCTAGTTACGGCTAAACCTAAGTTTTTGTAGCTCCGGCTGTGTACACAGCCGGAGCTTTTCATTTAATCCGATGGAGCTGATGGCAGAACCCAAAAATTCAACAAAATNGTTGGCTATAAAGATTTAAATCCTTGGCGAGGCTACCAGAAAGCCAAATCCGGTTACATCCAGAACTACAATCACCAGAGGTACCCCATTTGCATAGTTTGTGATAAAAAGCACCCACACCTCAAAGGTCTCACAGGATATGTCCGACACCCCATATGGCAACAATGAACAGTGATGGCAGTGTGAATACCGAATTGGTTGTGCCTGAAGTCGTCATTCGTCGACTTCCGCTTTATGTGCGTGTTTTGACGCAGTTTTCAAGTCAAGGAAATTCGGTCATATCCTCCGAACAACTCGGACTGCAGTTACACATGACACCCGCACAAATACGCAAAGACCTTTCATATTTTGGACGATTCGGAAAACAAGGTCGTGGGTACGACGTGAGTATGCTCGAACAACAACTACGCTCGATTTTGAGGCTAGATCGAGCGTGGAACGCTGCGGTGATTGGAATGGGCCGACTGGGACGAGCTGTGGTTTCTTATCCTGGATTCGCTCCTGAAGGTTTCAACATCCTTGCTGCATTCGACATAAACAATGACATTGTGGGACAGAACATCTCAGGCTTACGTGTCCAATCGATTTCTCAACTCGCTACCGCCGTAAAAAAACTGGATATCAAAATAGGAATTGTCTCCGTCCCCATCGATCACGCCCAAGAGGTGATTGACGCCTTGGTTGAATCAGGTATCAAATCAATTCTTAACTACGCACCACTGTCTCCCAAAGTTCCAGACAGCGTAAACGTCAATAGCATCGACCCAGTTTTATCTCTCCAATCGATGACTTACTACATGAAGTAGGCTCATGGAGTGACTAAAAGTTACGACCAAGGCCCAAGTGTTAGTTTAGGAAAGTCNANACGGGTGTTCGATACCCCCGTTTCCANNGGAAGCCACAGGTTTAGCTAACCCGTTTGCGGTCCCCCACGGTCCCTACGGCGCCGACCAAGATTTACACGAACCCGTGCACGCCTCAGCGATGACATTGCCCGCTCAAGATCAATGCCCNCGGGATCAGTAGCAATTAGNTCCTCAGCCCGTGCAAGCGCCGATTCCGCACGNTCCAAATCGATAGCATCATCGTGCTCGGCTGCATCAGCCAAAACCGTTACCCGATTATCTGAGACTTCTAAGAACCCACCAGTCAATGCAAGAGAAATTGAATCGCCATTTTGCTCCAGACGNAGAATTCCGGGAGACAAGGTCGTGATGAGACGAGCGTGCGAAGGCAGAACAGTGAACTCACCTACTTCACCAGGAGCGACAATCGCGTCAACCTCACCGGAAAAACTCTCACCNTCCGCGGTTACAACAGCTAATTGCAGTTTGGCCATATCTATTTCAAGTCCTCATAAATCCGAAACTTAGCTGGCGGCTGTGGCCTCTTCTTGCATTTTCTTGCCTTTTTCCACGGCCTCATCAATTGTTCCGACCATGTAGAAAGCTTGTTCAGGAAGATCATCATGTTTACCGTCGATAATTTCCTGGAACCCNCTTACAGTTTCTGCAACGGGTACATATCGCCCGGCCATACCAGTGAACACTTCACCAACAAAGAATGGTTGGGTCAAAAAACGTTGAATCCGACGTGCCCGGCCGACGGTAACCTGATCCTCCTCAGAAAGTTCTTCAATTCCGAGAATAGCGATGACGTCTTGAAGATCCTTATACCTCTGCAGAACTTGNCGAACTGATTGTGCTGCNTTGTAGTGATCATCACCCACGACCGCAGGCTCAAGGATTCGTGAATTTGAAGCCANCGGATCAACAGCCGGAAACAGGAACTGTGCAGCTAACGCTCGGTCAAGCGACACGTTGGCATCCAGNTGACCAAAAGTTGTGACAATTCCTGGATCGGTATAGTCATCTGCCGGAACATAAACGGCTTGAAAAGACGTGATAGAGCCATCGTTAGTCGAAGTAATACGCTCTTGCAGGTCACCGATTTCGGTTGAAAGTGTNGGTTGATAACCTACCGCAGATGGCATTCGTCCCAGAAGTGCTGAAACTTCCATTCCNGCAAGAATATACCGATAAATGTTGTCAACAAAAAGAAGTACATCCTGTTTCTGTACATCACGGAAATACTCAGCCATTGTCAGACCCGTCAGGGCAATTCGCGCGCGAGTTCCGGGTGGCTCATTCATCTGCCCAAAAACTAGGGCGGTGGAATCCATAACGCCGTATTCGATCATTTCATGCCAAAGATCGTTACCCTCACGTGAGCGTTCACCCACACCGGCGAACACAGACACACCGGAATGTTCCTGAGCTATGTTGCGTATAAGTTCAGTGATGATGACAGTCTTGCCAACTCCTGCGCCACCGTATGCACCAATCTTGCCCCCTTTGGCAAAGGGGGTAATCAGATCCATCACTTTAATGCCAGTCTCCAGAACCTCAGTGGTGCCAGACTGTTCATCAAAGGCAGGTGGCTTCCNATGAATTGGCCACCTTTCAGCGTCAGCCGGAACGGNCGGTCCGTTGTCGATGGGATCACCAAGNACATTCATGAGNCGACCAAGTGAGGCANCTCCCACAGGGACNGATATAGGTGAACCAGTATCNACCGCCTCTACCCCTCGCGCTAGTCCTTCGGTCGCTCCAAGAGCCAAACAACGAGCCCAGCTGTTACCAACNTGCTGCTCAACCTCAAGCACCAACTTTTCACCGTCATTTTGCAATTCGACGGCCGAATAAATCTCAGGTAATTCGTCAGCAGGGAACTCAACGTCCACAACCGTGCCGATTACCTGTACTACTTTACCTTTGCTACCCTTAGCCATTACTTAGGCTCTCCTGGTCTGTATCTCCNCCCATAGCGGGCAGTATTTTTAGCCTTCCAGNGCGGCTACGCCACCCACGATATCAAGAAGCTCGGCAGTAATAGATTCCTGCCTCGCTTTATTCAAATCAAGAGTCAAACCCTCGACAATCTCCTGCGCATTATCNGTCGCGTTTTGCATAGCGATCATACGAGCCGAATGTTCGCTAGCAAACGCTTCAAGAATCCCGTGNTATACCTGCGTTTCTATATATCTGGGGACAAGCGATTGCAGCACCGAAGAAATANTTGGCTCATAGATGTAATCAAGCTGCTGCAATTTTTGCACGTCGCCTTCTCCNCGNTGAGCCGGCTCAACNGGNAACAATTGACGAATGGTTACTTNCTGANCAGCCGTGCTAATGAACTGAGCGTAAATCAAAACAACCCGGTCGACTCGCTCGGATCTGTACTCCTCCACGAGCATCCTCCCAACGGTAACGGTGTCATCCATCACAGGTCGATCCGGTACAGAGAAACCCGCTAAAAGATCTCCCCCAGTTCGAGTGATAAATCGTTCACCCTTTCGCCCGACAGCGATAACTGAGACTTCACCTTCTGTCCCCTGAATAAACTTACCCGCCTCTCGTTGCAAGTTTCCAACCAAAGCGCCAGCTAGTCCTCGATCAGGAGTCACGAGCAACATCAAGGTCTTCTTCACCGGACGAACCTTCAATAGATCTACCGTTTCAGATTCTTCATCTCGCGCTGCNAGCGCCGCGAGATCGCCTAACACATCACGAATACGATCAGCATAAGGTCGGCCATCACGCACCATATTTTGAGCCCGCGTCATTTTGGAAGCGGCAATCATTTGCATCGCTCCCGTTACTTTCGCTGTATTAGAAACCGATTTGATACGGTCTCGGAAATCTTTAGTACTGGGCAATTCTTATTTCTNCTAAATCAGTTATGAAATACTGATCTTCAAAGGGTGACTGTCTGCTTGAATGCGACCACTGCTTCATCGATTTTCGCCTTATCAGCGTCAGATAAATCTCCTGCTCCTGCTATTGATTTCAAAACATCCGGCAAGTTAGCCGCCACGTAGTGATGCCATTGCTCCTCAAAACTTCGAACGTTTTCCACAGCCACATCATCCAGGGCTCCTTCATTGGCGATATACAACACAGCAACCTGATTTTCAAAGGATAATGGCGCATTTTCATCTTGCTTCAAAAGCTCGGTTATTCGGGCCCCACGCTCAAGTTGTCTGCGAGTCACAGCGTCAAGGTCATCCGTCCCAAACTGTGCGAAAGTCGCCAGTGCCGCATACTGTGCCATCTCAGACTTCAAGGACCCCGCGACTGATTTCATTCCCTTAAGTTGAGCAGCTGAACCCACACGAGTGACTGAAAGACCTGAATTCACTGCAGGTCGAACACCAGAGTTAAATAAGTCTGGCTCAAGGTATAACTGCCCATCCGTGATGGAAATAACATTAGTCGGCACGTAAGCCGACACGTCACCTGCCTGTGTCTCAATGATAGGCAGCGCCGTAATGGAACCACTTCCGGCTTCATCGTTCAGACGAGCGGCGCGTTCTAGCAAACGAGAATGAAGATAAAAGACATCCCCAGGATACGCCTCTCGCCCTGGAGGCCGGCGAAGCAACAGTGACATCTGTCGGTAGGCCCAAGCATGCTTTGTCAGGTCGTCATAAACGATCAAAACATCTTTACCCTGCGCCATAAAATATTCGGCCATCGCACAGCCAGCATAAGGAGCTAAGTACTGCATAGGTGCCGGATCAGAAGCATTCGCAGTAACAACAACCGTGTTGTCTAACGCGTCATTTTCTTCCAACCGAGTGACGATCTGAGCTACCTTCGATGCCCGCTGCCCAATAGCAACATAAACCCCGACGATACCACTGTCTTTCTGATTTATAAGAGCATCAATGCAGACTGAAGTCTTGCCCGTTGCACGATCGCCAATGACGAGTTCACGTTGTCCTCGACCAACCGGTACCATCGCATCGACGATTTTCAAACCAAACTGTACGGGTTGATCTACCGATTGTCGGGCACCTACACCAGGTGCGATTTTCTCGACCGGGTAAGACTCAGATGTGGATATAGCACCTTTCCCGTCCACTGGACGTCCAAGTGAATCAACAACCCGACCCTTCATAGCTTCGCCGACTGGAACCTCGATAATTCGACCAGTACTACGAACTTCGTCACCCTCTTTGATCTTGAGATAGTCACCAAGAATCACAGCACCCACGCTATCCTCTTCCAGATTCAGTGCCAGTCCAAAAATATCTCCCGGAAACTGAAGTAACTCGCTGTAGCGCACCCCGGAAAGACCATGCACTCGAGCTACACCATCAGCAGCTTCTACAACAGTGCCAATATCGACCTGGGTTAAATCTCCACCAAATTCTTCTATCTGCCTCTTTATAACAGAGGCTATATCCTGACCTCGTACTGCCATCGAACTCTCTCTCCGGGATAAACCCGTCTTGCTCTAGCCACCTAATTTGGAAAACCGTTTAGTCTTCAATCAACTGGCCGTTCGGCCAATGAATCTCGCATCAACCTTAATTGTGTTCGTGTGCTCCCATCAATCAGATGNTCGCCAACTTTTGCCTCGACTCCACCTATTATGTCGGGGTTCACATTTTCTGTAATTTTCACTTCACTTCGCCCCACCAACCTCGCAAGACCTGTTGCCAATCTATCACGCTGCGCATCGTCCAATGGCACGGCTGTGACCACCTCAGCTCTTGCGATGCCACGGTACTCATCAGCCATTTCACTAAATAAGCGGTACATTTCCACAAATTTATTCACGTCATGATTGACCGTCATCAAACTCACCGTATTCCGAACCAGCCCATCAATGCTTGGCAGGATCGTGGCTATACCATCAAGTTTTGCGCTATCGGTAACCTGTGGCGCATCCAAAAAACCCAACACATCTGGATCTAAGAGAACTTCGGACGCNCTCGCCAAGCCTTCTTCCCATACATCAAGGGAATTGTGATCTTTAGCTAACTCAAAAGCTGCCTGTGCGTATCTTCTTCCGGTTGCTGCCATTGCTAATCAAAAACCTTTAACAGGTTCTCTANTTCTTCCTCTCGTTCAGTCCTTCTTTCAAAACCGCATCTATTAGGCCAGAGTGAGACTTATCGTCNAGTGACCGTTCAACAATCCGTTCTGCGGCTGTTACCGCCAGTCCAGCGAATTCTTTGCGAACCTCTTCAACTGCTGCATCTTTTTCGCGAACAATTTCAGACCTTGCGCGATTAAGCATCGTTTCGACCTCTTCTCGTGCACGGTTTTGTTCTTGTTCGCGAAGTTTTAAGGCAGCTTCACGAGCGTCCGTTATTATCTTCTGACCCTCTTGTCGAGCTACCGAGATTTCTGATTCCACTCGTTCAGCTGATGATACTGCCTCTAATCGCGCGGCCTCGGCAGTTTCTAAACTTTCCTTAATCTTCTGAGCACGACTGTCGAGCATCCCCACAATGGGGGCATACGCCAGTTTATACAGCAAGAAAAAGAGAATGAGGAAGCTGACTAACTGAGTTAGCAATTGCTGTAGTGTTATTCCAAGCGCTTCCATATCCGTTCCCTCTATAACGTTAACGCGTGCGGCAGTAATTACTATCTGCCAACAACCCGATACATACTCAAGCTACTGCCGTCGTATGAATAGTCGATTGCCTTTAGTTTTACTAAACGAAAAGTATGATGATCGCGATAACCAAAGCGTAAATTGCTATGGCTTCTGCGAACGCAAGTCCCAAAATCATGTTTTGCTGAACAGGACCTGTGGCCTCAGGATTACGTCCTATGGCCTCCATGGCTTTCCCTGCCAACAAACCAATTCCGATACCCGGACCGATGGCACCTACCGCGATACTGATTGCAGCCCCCAAGTACTTTGTAGCTTCTGCGTCCAACTGATTTCTCCTAATAACTTCGATATGTGTGTCGGTGGTTGATCACGACGATATTTTCACCACCGCACTCCATGTAATTTAGTAAGACCTTTTTTAATGATCCTCCGCGTGACTGTCGTGATCACCATGACTCGCGACCGCCATTACACCAAATACTAGTGTGAGCATTGCAAATATATACCCTTGAATAAGGCCCACAAACAACTCTAGACCCATGAATGGGATAATCCCGATTAACGGCAACAGGAAAGCNATAGCGATCAGTAATATCTCACCTGCAAACATGTTGCCAAAAAGCCTAAAAGTGAAACTGAGAGTTCGAGTGAGTTCACCAAACCCTTCAAGGATACCTACAAAGGTTGCAATCGGGCCTTGAGAAATCGGATTGACAAAAAACTTGCCCCCATATCCACGAACACCCAATGCCCTAATNCCCCAAACCTGCACTGTGAACATTGCAACGATCGCGATTGCAAGTGTCGTATTNATATCAGTACTCGCNCCTCNAAGGAAAGGGACAATCAGGCCTACGGTTTTTCCTTTGAAATCTTCTTCNCNCTGCACAACACCTTCTTCGATATGTTCATGAATTCTTTTCAGTATCGAATGGCTNTCTAAATCATCACCATCATGTATAGCTTCCTCGATCTGATGCAGGTCTGATTCGCTAAAAATAATAATTCTATTGAGAGGAACTCTTTCTTGTTCTCCCCTCCCAAGGGGGACAAACACACCATCAAACGCAACNAATGTATCCTCACCATGNTCTTCTAGGAGGTGAANCAGAGCTGCAGCTTCGGTTTGGNCGGGCGTATATTCCGGGTGTTTTTCCTGAATNTTAGCTTCAANTTTCGGCAGGTGATGGTGCACCCATTCTTGNATTGTTTCAATCCTTCCTACTGACCCCACACCTGGAAGAATTCCGACCCAGTTNATAATNACCACCACAAGGAATATGGTCGANACCAGAGCAAGAAAGCGCCGTCCGGCTTTCGGAGTACCACCAGCANCTCCATCCACCGTGTTACCGAAAAACTCGTAAATTACTTCAAACAGATTCTGCAAGCCCGATGGTACGTCAGACATTTTTCGGGTGGCCCGCCAAGCAAGAAAGATAAGGACCAACCCACCGAACCAAAACATCACAGTCGAGTTCAAAAGTGGGTAACTACCAATGTAAGCAACTCGCTCAGCAGGAACTGAAATAAACGGTATTGGACCACCAAGCCATCCAAATCCGAAAGACGCCCCAAGGGCACCTCCAGCTACGGAAATTAGAAGTGCCGCCACGCCACCGATGGCGATCACAACAAGTTTGGGACTAGAGAAAAGTTTCCCCACCGGCTTGTATCTATTTCGCTTTCGTTTTCTACTGGCCGTTACCGATCCCGTCGAATCACGCTGAGAAGCCGGACCATGCCAACAGAAGCTGCCAACACACCCAGCGCCAGCCCTAGAACTGTAAGGNCAGGTGCCGTGCCAAATTGTNTATCGAGCCAATATCCGCCATAAGCGCCTAGAGCAATAGTAATACCGACAAACCAGCCTATACCACCCACTCTGCCTAGTAACGCAATAGTTGCGAACCAGCCATCTTTTGAGTCTGTGGAGACATTGTGCGTGGAACAGCTTTCNTCGCTATTGGTAGTTAGCGACTNTGGTGTGTCCCGCACAGGTAATCCCCTGCTCTATGTGACCGACTAAGAATGGTATCACGAAGGCATCGAAATCAAAANGAAATTTCCAATTAATCAACCTTTNTTGATGAGTTAATTAATTGACCTTAGTCTCCGGCAACAGGCTCGTCGCCCTTAGGTTTAGATTCGCCATCAGAGTCGAGATCCCCAATATCCAACGATTCTATAAAATCTGAAAAAGCTGACAACCTCTCGCGTTCTTCCTCCCCAACAGGACCACCCACTTTCGTTGGAGGATTAGCATCCTCGTCGGTACCNACAACCGCAAGGCCACTGTCTTTATCGAGTCGTACCCCANACTTNTCCATCACTTCAGGAGCGGCGAATATCTGAACATTGGCTCTAACTGCAAGCGCCAGTGCATCGGAAGGGCGGGCATCAATCTCAACAGTTTTGTCACCTANCCGAACAACTATANTCGCAAAATAAGTGTCGTTCTCCATACTAGATACAACTATATGATCTATGGTCCCGCCGAGACTCTTGATGCAGTTGTGCATAAGGTCATGGGTCAACGGTCGGGGGACCGACACTTCTTGAAGTCGAACAGCGATGGCATCGGCCTCTGGCGGACCAATCCAGATCGGAAGATAACGTTCAGAATCTTTTTGTTTAAGAATTACAACGCGTTGATGGTTAAGCANGCTGACTCGAATGCTATCTATGACTAGCTCCATCATTTTGCAGACCTCCAACTCGAGGAACGATAGACAATTCGTTGTTCCAAGCNACGTTAATAATCGATTCAAATNGTACACCGAACGCTAGCCCCCACCTCAATCAAACGTCACTTATTAGGACGTTATCCGGATTCTGCCTCATCACTAGCACCAACACCATTGATACTAGATTTTTTTTTGCGTTCGGCATCTCGANGTGTAAGCATCATTCTTCGTGAACATTTCAAACACTTCATACCAATATCTGCACCAATTCTGTAAACCTCCCAATCACGACCGCCGCAAGGGTGTAGTTTCTTGAGGGTTATGCGATCTCCAACCTTAAACGAAGTTCCTGACATTCACAAAACCTATCAAATTATTGAGNATTAACCATCCAAGCAAGCAAAATCTATTTCAATTTGCAAGCATCATTTATCTGATCACGCAATAATTCAGCTGCAAGCCGGGCCTCGCTCTCGAAAGACAAAGGATCACTGGACGCATAAATGATCCCACGAGATGAATTAATAAGGAATCCCTTTCCGTGTTCATTCATTCCTGCTCTCGTAGTTTCTTCCACTTCCCCACCCTGAGCCCCTACACCCGGAATAAGAAAATGTAATTCAGGATGCCGTGTTCTTAAGGCCCGTAAATCATCAGGAAAAGTTGCNCCAGNCACGATCCCAACATTCTGGGTTGCCGTCCANCGATCAGCCATATCTGCTACCCGATCAAACACTTGAGTCTGACCGTTATCATCATCNACCTTTAAATCTTGAATATCGCGTGAACTAGGGTTAGAGGTACGGCAGACGATATACACCCCTCGTCCTGGATAGTTCAGAAATGGCTCGACCGAATCGCTACCCTGATAGGCGTAGATCGTAGCTATGTCGACATCCCATATCTCGTACATCGCAGTCGCGTAGGCGGTTGCAGTAGTCGAAATATCCCCACGCTTTCCATCACCAATAATTATATGATCCGGTGCGACATCTCGGATGTGCTGTATGGTTTTTTCAAGAATCTTAAAACCTTTAATCCCCATAGCTTCATAGTAAGCAAATTGAGGTTTGAAAGCAGAAACAACATCTTTTGTGGCATCGATNATAGCCCGGTTAAAGGCCGCAATATCATCGATCGGAGCGCTCTCAATAGTGGGGTCGAGGCCCACACATACGAAGCTGTTCATTTTAATTGCAGCAGCATCTAGCTTTTCGAACATCGTCTCCAAAGGTGCCTCCAAGCGTTAACATCTCTGCTTAACTTAACGCGGTCAAAGCGAATGCCAATTATCGCACACAGCCAACGTCCAACATTCAAATAACCTAGAGGATTTGCCACACATTGTCCGTTGATCCGACCCGAAACCTCCTNGACCAAATATATAACCGTCTATTGAACAAAAACGGNCCANTGAAATGGTGGCCGGTGAAATTNGACGCGAAGCAAGGATTCGAAATAGTTACTGGNGCGATTCTTGTACAGAACACAACTTGGAGAAATGCCGAAAGAGCGCTTGCTAATATGCACGCAGAAGGCATATGGGGCTATAAAGCCGTTCAAAAAACAACGGAATCCAAACTCGCNGCTGTGATTCGCTCATCGGGGTATCACAATNNCAAAGCCAAAAAACTCAAAGCATTTGCCAAAACAATAACCTGTAAATACAACAATGATGACGAGATATTATTCNCCCATCCACTACCTGAGCTACGTAGACAACTTCTGAGCATTTATGGAATCGGAAACGAAACGGCTGATGACATAATTTTATANGCTGCAAAAAAACCAAGCTTCATCATAGATACTTACACACGCCGGATAGTCGACAGACTCGGGTGGNAGGTCAGTGGGAACACTTACCAAGATTACCAGCGANTATTCAGCAACAACCTCGAAGCNNACGTNAAGGTCTGGGNNGAGTTCCACGCGCAACTAGACATCCATGCANCGCAAGTTTGCCTTAAAGTCAAACCGCTTTGCGGGGAGTGTGTACTCNCAGACATATGCCCTACCAGCCGACAATAACTGAACTAACCATCATCAAGTTGGTNTCATATGTCACTCAGGTGGGCCCGGTATAGGTACTACTTGGGCAGCAAAAAATGAAACGTCTTTGTGCTCACTGCCAGGTGGGAACTCGATAACCACGGATGTGGGGAATCCAAATACTGAGTCAAAACCAAGGGACACCCTAGACGGATCGTTATCGAGGGCCTCCCCGATGATCTTGAACAACCCGTCTATGCTGTGGTATTGATCAGGGTTTGGCGTATCTGGAACCACGAAGCCCGGGGGCTCAGATCCATCTGTAGTAATAGCGTTTTCAGCCCACGCTACAGCGTCAATTTCATTCTTNAGTACACGCACTTCAACATTAGCTTTTTCATAAGCGAAATCACCGACATTCCACTGGAACCCAAATTTGTAATTATTAGTCGGCCGAGTTGCCCAGAGTTGACGATGGAGATCCATACCCAACAACATTGCCGTTTCACGATCAATTTCAGCATCAGCCGGCATAATAGGCTGCGCATCNTCAGCCAATTTAACGACAACCCGTGNCGCAGGAATAGATGTGGCCGTAGGAGATGAATCTGATGAACAGGCAACAAGACTTATAAAGACCACCANTAAAACTAGGGAACAACTTTTTTTCATATATTTCGTTCGGGGGCTCACGCGTCGAATACACCGACACTGCTTGATTTGAATACTAAAAATACGTCGTAACCGATACGTATTCCAAGGTCTTTCAATGCATTTTCGGTCAACTCAACAATAAATTTCGGACCAGCATCGACATGAATGAATACTTTTCCAAGGTTAGACCAAGTTTCAATNACTTTACCTTTCAGGATATTACGAGCCGAAATATTTACTGGTCGATCCGCTGCCAAAATAATTTGATTTGCACTCAGCGAAACTATTACGCGCTCACCCGACTTTTGATTTTGACGTCCTGTCGATATTTCGATTCCCNCAACCTCGATGGTGGTTAAATAATCTNTAGAACGACCGATCACTCCATCAAATATATTCTCGAAATTATCAATAGCCCCAAAGGCGTTGACATAAGGTAAAAGTGCGGTGGGGCGATCGAATCCGACTACTTTTCCGGCTTCCAGCATCATCGCATTAGAAGCGATCGATACAACTTCTGAAATAGAGTGAGATACATAAACCATCGGGATATTAAACTCCCCATGCACACATTTCAGATAATTAAGTATCGACCCACGCCTAGCAGTGTCAAGCGACGCAAGCGGTTCNTCCAAAAGAAGCAAATTCGGCNTCGTAGCGAGTGCCCGCGCTATCGCTACGCGCTGGCGTTCTCCTCCAGAGAGCGCAGACGGTTTTCGGTTCAGCAAACTCGACAATCCCAAAAAGTCGGCAAGGTCAAGAGGGTCAATCTGACGNTTTTGTTCAGGAATCAATTTCCACCCAAATTCAATGTTGCTCTTAACATCGAGGTGGGGAAACAAAGCTCCATCTTGATAAACAGTTCCAACACGGCGGTTCTCAGGTGTGACCCAGACCCTATCAAGACTTGAATACCAGATCGTTTTCTTCATTTGAACGTAGCCACTATCGGGACGGAGAGAGCCACCGATGCAATCCAGTAAACTCGACTTTCCAGCACCTGAGGAACCAAATACGGCGGTGATTCCGGCGCCAAACTCTCCAGTCACATCCAAGTGGAAACCCGATCGTTCTATCTGGATATCAAATGAAATCATAATGGATGGCCACCCAATCGCGTAGACCCAGACCCTATAGACGATCGAGGCCGATTCAGCAACCAGTTGTGAACTCCAAGAGCGATAACACCTAACACCAGTGAAACGATAGCAAGGCGCCAGGCCGAATTAGTGTCACCTGAAGAAATTCTGGTGAATATCGCCGTAGGCACGGTTTGGGTGCGCCCAGGAATATTGCCGGCAACAATAATGGTCGCGCCAAATTCTGACAAAGCCCTTACAAAGCCAAGTAATACCCCCGCTATCACACCCCTTTGAGCTAGCGGCAAGGTTACGGTCAAAAAAGTACGTAAAGACCCTGCGCCGAGACCTTTTGCTGCCACTTCTAATCTAGGGTCAACCCCAGCCAGAGCCACTGTGAACGATCTAACAACAAGCGGAAAAGACACCACTGACGAAGCCAGCACCGCCGCAAACCAAGTGAACGCAAGAGTTGAACCGAATAGCCAGTGACTTAATTGCCCGACCCAACCGTGTGTACCAACAATCCATAACAACACATACCCCACAACAACCGGAGGCAAAGCTAGTGGAAGGGAGACAAGAACATCAAGGGCAAACTTACCCCGAAAATCTTTCCTTACCAACAACCACGCCGTTATCAGTCCAATGGGCAACGTCACACCAGTCGCCACGAAAGCAACCTGCAGTGAAAATGCGACTATTGGAATATCTAACGTCATTGAAAAAAAGTCCTAGAAAATAGGCCGTTCATTGGTTATTTGCTGCAGGAGACACAAAATTGAATCCAGCCGTCCCAAATAGATTACGGGTTTTCTGGGAGGAAGCAATAAACGTAAAAAAATCAGCGGCAGCATCCGATTGGGAGGCATTGGCAATCTTCCAGCCAACATACTCGATACGTGGGTATGATTCTTGGATTTCATAAACAATTGATACGGCATCTGAGCTAATCGCATCAGTTTTGTAGACAATCCCGTAATCAGCATTACCTGACTGAACGGCTGCCATGGCAGCTCGAGCGTCTAACGCAAATATGGCATCTTTAGAAACATCATCCCATAGATCGACTGATTCAAAAGCTTTCTGAGTAAATATGCCAACTGGAGCCAAGCCAGGGTCCCCAAGTGCTACGCGAGGTGCCTCAGCGACAAGTTCTTCCAATGACGTTACAGATCTGTGATCTGAAGGAGCTATTGCAACAAGTTTGTTACCAAGCCCAATTGCTGAATTATTATCGGAATACATTCCCGCTTTTCTAAGAATTAAGACTGGATTGTCTCCAACAAAAAAAAATCCATCTGCCGGTGCACCAAGCTCTGCGATTTGATTGGCCAGCATAATCGAACCACCGAAACTGAATTCAACGCTATTCCCGGTCTCCGCCTCATATAGATCAGCAGCCTCTCCCACCACATCTGATAACGAAGCAGCAGCAAATATCAGCGGCACGTCACCTTTTCCACTCCCATTGCAGGCAACCACCGATGCAATACAGATCACGAGCAAAATAATTCGAAAAAGGCGTATTTCAGACAATGCTTTAAGTTACTGGTGTAGAGAAAATTAGCTCTGATAGAATTCACATGTTGCATCTAAGCAGTGCAACAGATTTGAATCTACGGATTATATTCAGCGCTGCGGATGCAGCAATTTATGAGGCAAGAAATTGGACACTGCGAGCGAAGAATACACCTTCACGAGCTTTTCCTACCTCCCCTTTTACACCCAGGTCAATGTACGTTTGCTTGATCTTGCAGAAGTTGGCAAACAACGAACCATCGTCGACTTGGGGTGTGGCACCGGAGGAGTCACAAAATTAATTTTAGAACGACTTCAATCCGCCAAAGACACCGTTATTTACGCTGTAGATCACTCAACTACTGCACTAAAAGCAGCGGCAGAAGAAATTGGTGAGCGCAAAGACCTAGTCGTTAACTACGTACATTCAGAAGCTCAAAATTTAACAGACGCGGTTAAAGACCGTGTAGACGCTATCGTTTACTGTAATTCAATTCATTATGTGCCAGACAAAGCAAAACTTGTAAAACAAATCAAAGAAAAACTAGTTACCCGAGGTATATTTGCATTCAATACCTCATTCTTCGAGGGTGCCCATCCGGAAGATAGCCACGAGTTCTTCCGAAAATGGATGATGCGTTCACTGCGAATACTAAAACGTGAGCATGGCCTTTCACCAAAAAAAACTTCAAAGGTCGAATCACGCGTGCAGCTAACAGCCAACCAATATATCGATATTGTAGAAGGCGCTGGACTCAAAATATTAGTAAATGACCTAAACCGCGTCGAAGTCCCCCACGAAGGATGGCACCAAATTTCTGGATTCTCCGATTGGATTGAAGGTGTAATGCCAGGTGTGCCACTAGATAAAGGACGCGAGTCACTGCAAAAAGGACTCGCACAGATATGGACAGAAATGGAACTGAAAACCGTCCCGAGGGTATGGTTGTCAGTAAGCGCTTCGAAAGTTTAACTTTCTCGAGTATAACCAGAAGATAACCGGTCTACGTGTCACCAAAATACTCAGCCAAAGTCTTCACGCTATAGCCTTGACTCTCCATATCATCGGCCATTGCACCCTCTGACTCAATAGCGCAGCGAGCCGTGTCTATAGATGTGAAACATGGAATACGTTGCATAACTGCTGCTCTACGGATATGAAATCCATCCTGCAATGTAGATCGGTCACCAGTGACTGTGTTAACCACAGCACTCACAGTTCCATCTTCGATAATATCAACAACTGTTCGACCTTTCCCTCCCTGCAAGCGTTTTTCGACCTCAGTAACATCTACCCCCATTAAACGGATCATATTAGCCGTACCGTTTGTTGCATAAATTTTATGACCTCCTTGTTCAAGCATGCGAACAAGACCAGCAGAATCAGACTTNTNAGGATCAGCAATGCTCAACANTACCGNTCCTCCTTCNGGAACGTTAAGTCCCGAACCAAGTAATGCCTTAGTTATCGCTCCTTCGAACGTTTGGTCAATGCCCATCACTTCACCCGTAGACTTCATTTCTGGACCTAAGAAGGTATCAACTCCGGCCAATTTGGACATCGAAAACACGGGAGCTTTTACTGCAATCAAATTCTGCTCTTCGGCCAGCCCAGCTGTGTAACCTTGCTCCTTAATGGTTCTTCCTTGCATGACGTCCGTGGCTATCCGAACCATAGGTATACGAGTGACTTTGGATATAAACGGTATAGTCCTCGATGATCTGGGATTAACCTCAATAATGTAAACCTCAGCATCTCCTGATTCATCTCTGTAATCATCACCATTAAACCCACGGTATGTACCGCCTCCGGTGATAATAAATTGAATGTTCATTAAACCAATGATGCCCAGCGCAAGTCCGATCCTACGGGTGTAATCAACAATTTTTTCGACCTCAGCCTCGGTCAATGATTGTGCTGGATATACAGCCATAGAATCACCGGAGTGAACTCCCGCCCGCTCTATGTGTTGCATGATTCCTGGAATCAATACATCTTTACCATCGCACACAGCATCAACTTCAACTTCAAGTCCGGTCAAATAATGATCAATCAAAATGTTCTGATCAGGAAATTCCCTCAAAGCCGTTTTGAAATAGCGATGAAGTTCAGATGGAGTTTGAACAATCTCCATTGCTCGGCCACCTAGCACGTAACTTGGTCTAACTAACACCGGATATCCGACATTGTTTGCTATTTGAAGAGCAATTTCCACATCCGACGCCATCCCGCCGGGGGGTTGAGGTAACCCATAACGAGCAGTTAGCATTTCAAACCGACCACGATCAGATGCCAAGTCGATTACGTCAGAGCTCGATCCAAGAATGGGAAGTCCAGCAACACCCAATGATTGAGAGAGATTGATAGCCGTCTGGCCACCAAATTGCACCATCGTTGCAGGAATTGACTGCCCTTCGCCTTCATTCTCTATGATGTCTCGAACGCTCTCTTCGTCGAGTGGCTCAAAATACAAACGGTCAGATATATCGAAATCAGTCGAAACGGTTTCAGGATTTGAATTGACCATGACAGCCTTTATGCCTGACGCCTGCAAGGCTAATGCAGCGTGAACAGAACAATAATCAAATTCAATACCTTGGCCTATTCTTATCGGGCCGCTTCCCAAGACGACAGCAACGGCGTCATCCGATGAAACAGCTTCGTTCTCTTGCTCATATGTTGAATAAAAATATGGAGTAACTGCTTCAAACTCACCGGCACAAGTGTCTACCATTTTGTAGACAGGTTTTAATCCCCACTCTTTCCGCATTGACCTGACCTGCTCCGGAAGATAATCCGCAAGCGATCCGATTTGAGCATCCGAAAAACCCATTCGTTTCGCGTTTCGCATGAGGTCAGGCGTCAGTTCTTCCGCCAGCAGCTGGCGTTCCATCTCAATAATTCTCGAAAGAGCATGGGAGAACCAAGGATCTATACCTGTCTCCAGCGTCACTGACTCGACAGAACGTCCACTGCGTATCGCAGCTGCCAATTTCCACAAACGATCATCATCCGCAAGAAGTTGTGAAGGTTCGCCAGCTGTCCAATTAGGATCTTCCCACAAAAGCGAACCACGACCATTCTCAAGAGATCGGATTGCCTTCTGCAATGCAGCCTCAAATGTACGGTCGATTGCCATGACTTCGCCGGTAGCTTTCATTTGAGTTCCAAGAGAACGATCACCCATAGGAAATTTATCGAACGGCCATCGCGGAATTTTCACCACGCAATAATCCAGAGCAGGCTCAAATGCAGCTGTCGTTTTCTCAGTTACAGCATTTGATATCTCTGCAAGCGTCTTACCGAGAGCAATTTTTGCGGCAACCCGTGCAATGGGGTAGCCGGTCGCCTTTGAGGCCAGGGCAGAAGATCGACTCACGCGAGGATTAACTTCAATGACGTAATACATGGAGCCATCTTCGTCATAGCCTGACCCTTCACCAATCGTCGCAGCAACCATTTTGGAGGGACGATATGCCAGTTGAACATTGCAACCACCTTTAATATCAAGGCCCGTAATAATATTCAGAGATGCCGTACGAAGCCGCTGATAGTCCTTGTCATTGAGCGTCTGGCTAGGTGCAACAACGATGGAATCGCCAGTATGTACGCCCATAGGATCTAGGTTTTCCATATTGCAAATCGTGATGACATTTCCCTCACCATCTCGCATCACTTCGTACTCAATCTCTTTCCAACCAAGAAGAGAGCGCTCGATGAGTACCTGGCCAACTTTGCTGGCCGCAATTCCACCACTTGCAATATCGCGAAGTTCATCTTCATTATGTGCGATTCCACCCCCTGTGCCACCGAGCGTATACGCGGGTCGCACAACTGCGGGGTAACCGATCTCAGATCCAGCAACGATAGCTTCCTCTATTGACTCAACTGCATACGATGGAAGTACCGGCTCACCAATCCGTTCAAGAAGATCGCGAAATTTTTCGCGATCCTCAGCCATTTCAACGGAAGCCACGGAGGTACCCAGTGTTTTGACGCTGTACTTCTCGAGAATCCCCATCTCCTCTAGATCCAGCAAAAGATTAAGACCGGTCTGCCCACCAAGAGTTCCTAACACACCATCCGGACGCTCTCTGGCAATAATTCTTTCAAGCACAGGAACGGTCAATGGTTCGATATAGATACGATCAGCCATATCTTCATCCGTCATAATCGTTGCTGGATTAGAGTTGACCAAAACGACTTCTACTCCCTCCTCACGGAGAGAACGACAGGCCTGAGTACCCGCGTAGTCGAATTCAGCGGCCTGCCCAATGATTATTGGACCAGAACCGATTACAAGTACTTTTTTAGGCATATCCTTGGGCGGATTGTTGCCCGGCACTCTCGTCAATCAAGTCTCCTTTTCACATACAGTGACAGTGCTATTCAATCTAACCGACGCAAATATGAAATTCCTAATACTTTGTAGCGGCTCAAATTCGAATCATTTTCAAAAACCGATCAAAGAGATATTCGCTGTCATGGGGGCCTGGGGAAGCTTCAGAGTGATATTGAATAGTCATAATCGGCAGATCTCTATGCCGAAGACCTTCAACCGTATTGTCGTTCAGATTAACGTGACTGATTTCCAGCGCCGCAGGAAGACCGTCTGGGTCCACTGCGTAACCATGATTTTGTGCGGTAACGTAAACACGACCAGATTCAAGGTCCTTAACCGGTTGATTTGCTCCTCGATGCCCAAAATGCAATTTAAAAGTATCTGCTCCAAATGATCGAGCAATCACCTGATGCCCCAAACAAATCCCCATAATCGGAACCTTGCCTCCCAGTCCTCTGGCAGTTTCCACGGAACGATCAAGCAATTCAGGATCGCCCGGACCGGGCGAAAGCATCACGCCATCAGGTTTCTGTTTTAAAATTTCCCGCGCGGATGCATCATCAGGAACAACAACGACCTCACAGCCTCTGGCGCGTAATGATCGGAGGATATTCAATTTGACCCCGTAGTCATTGACCACAATCTTAATTAGATCATCCCCAATGTCTCGTTCATCTATTGTTGCCCTAACCCCACGCCCCATTCCTCCTTGGCGAGCTCTCGCTCGCAGATCACGGTAAGCGCGAGAGCGTTCTCCGGCGTCTCCTTCCCACGCATAGATGTTATTAGTGGAGACATCTCTTACAACATCAAACTCGCCATAACGCGGAGCCTCTTTCAATGCCTGTAGGGCATGAGACACATTCCCACTTGGAGTGATAATGCCCATCATTACCCCAGATGACCGCAGTTTCCGAGTAACCGCGCGGGTGTCGATACCTGAGACTCCAGGGATACCATTCTGCGATAGATAGTCGTGTACCGTGCCCTCGGAAAGAGGATGGGAGGGTGCATCACAATCCT
>PBRL01000024.1 GCA_002725925.1 Chloroflexota bacterium | reverse complement strand
TGAATTGACTGGTCAGCTCAAAGAGTTGCAGGCAACTGTCAGGGACCTCGACCGACAGGCCGAGTTCGGTGTTCTGAATGTCATTTCAGGAGCACTTGAGAATGCGGAAGAGCTCGAAAAACAGGGCGGAGTGGGCAGTTTCGACGCCTTCCTGCCTGACATGCCCGGCGGGAGTGGAGAATAAGTTCACCTGTTCTATAACCGCCATATAAGCGAAAATAGAAAGGAACGGCGTGTTCCGAATTAATATTTGGAACACGCCGTTTCGCGTCTTAACGCTTGGAAATAAACCAAAAGCAGCTATACGCAGAAAGAACAGAACGCCTGCAACCTGACTTAAAATCAAGTTATGAAAAAACAAAGAATCTTGTTCTGGGTCGATTTAGAGATGACCGGCCTGTCTGATGAACAAGTTATTATCGAAATCGCATCGCTCGTAACAGACGCTGAACTGAACGTTCTCGCAGAGGGCCCAGAAATCGCTATAAAGCGATCAAAAGAAGAAATGTCCAGGATGGAAGAGTGGCCCGCTAAACAGCACAAGGTCTCTGGGTTATTAGAGCGAGTGGAAAATTCTAAAATCACTGTTGCTGAAGCGGAAAAACAAACTCTTGAATTCGTTAGCCGCTGGGCCGATAAGAATACCGCAACGCTTTGCGGAAATTCGATCTGGGTCGACCGACGTTTCCTCCACAAGGAAATGCCAACCTTAGAGGGCTACATGCATTACCGGATGATAGACGTGTCCTCGTTCAAGGAAGTTGTGGAGCGTTGGTATCCTGAGACACTCAGGTCACCCACTAAAAAACAATCGCACCTGGCAATGAACGACATCAAAGAGAGTGTAGAAGAGCTTCGCTGGTACCGCGAGAACATTTTTAGGCAAGAGGAAAAAACTTCATAGTTGACCAAAATATTCAAGAGAACCATAACTCGACACGGTTCGTAACGTGTACGAGGAAATCTCTAACCAGGTAGTTACTGTACGCTGTACCCACCATCTATCGGGATCGACACTCCGGATACAAATTGAGAAGCGCTGGATGCGAGGAATACCGCAGTACCTGCAAGATCCTGAGGTTGCCCCCAACGACCAGATGGTGTCCGCCCCTCTATAGCGGCATATCGTTCGGGAAAAAGGCGGCCGAATTCATCGGTCATCTCAGTCACTATCCAGCCGGGTAGAATTGCATTCACTTGGACGTTGTACTTCGAATACGCTACGGCGCAGCTCTTTGTGTACTGCACAACGCCTCCCTTGCTAGCTGCATAAGCGGGTGCGTAGGGAGAGCCGAATATCGACATCATTGATCCAATNTTTATGAACTTGCCACCACCGCGAGGTTTCATGAGCGGNAACGCGAGCGATGTGACTGTGTGCATACTGGTGAGATTAGTATCAATCACATCTCNCCAGTCTTCATCTGAAAGAAGGTGTGGCTCTTCGGCTCGCTTGTTNGTGCCAGCGTTATTCACCACGATGTCGACACCACCAAATCTCTCTACCGTTGAATCGAGCGCAGACTGAACAGAATCACGATCGGTGACATCGCACTGAACAGCCAAAACTCTGTCAGCTGCACCCATATCAGAGATTTCAGCNANAGCAGANTCTANCTTCGATTTTGTCCGTGCCGCAAGCACAACANANGCGGCTATGATCTATNAATCCTTTGGCCATNCCCAGTCCAATACCGCCATTNCCGCCGGTTACGAACGCTACCTTACCTTCCANATTGAACATATCNTTTTTTCCTTCGATCACGGATCTAAATATCTCCACCAACAACCATGATTTGCANAAATATACGAGGATTATCTCAGAGACCNTNAGGTTCCGACGTTANNNTTACGGACTCAACACAGCACGATTTNTGGGAATAAAATTTCGAATATCCATTGCAACCACCGGATTNCAAGCGATAAATTATCAATCTCTAATCAATAGCCGTGCTCCCGTTGGACAATATGCAAACCCTTCCAAACCCAAATGGCATGCCAGAAGCTCTCGAAGGCGTGCGAGTTCTCGATTGTTCCCAGATTCTGGCTGGTCCGTTTTGCAGCATGCTGCTTGCAGATATGGGTGCCGACGTCATCAAGATTGAGAAACCAAACGGAGGNGACGACACACGTCGAATGGGCCCTCCGTTCATAGATACAGAATCAGCAGCATTTCTAGCTATGAACCGAAACAAGCGCAGCATCGTACTCAATTTCAAAGAGCAATCAGGCGTTCAGGCAATGAAAACACTGGTTAAAGATGCCGACATCGTTATCGAGAACTATCGCACTGGCACCATGGATCGCTTGGGNCTCGGATACNAAGATCTTAANAATATTAACCCNGGNATTATTTATTGNTCTATCTCTGGATTTGGAAGAACTGGCCCTTATGCCAACAGGGGAGGCTTTGACCTAGTTGCCCAGGGCATGAGTGGGCTGATGAGTATCACAGGTGTTCCAAANTCACCACCGGTGAAGGTCGGAGTTCCAATTGCGGATATGAACGCCGGAATGTTCGCTACGTATGGCATCCTCACGGCCTACATCAATAAGCTCCGGACCATGAAAGGTCAATATCTCGAGATTTCGCTTTTGGAAGCAGCGATTGCATACACGGTCTGGGAATCNGCCGGATATTTTGCCACTGGTGATATAGCGGAACCGCTTGGCTCTTCTCACCGTAANTCGGCTCCATACCAGGCCCTGAAAACAAAGGACGGCCATATAAACATCGGAGCACCAAATCAATCTAACTGGGAGCGATTCGCCAATGCCATCGAGCGTACTGACCTGGTCGCACGAAACGAGTTCAAAGACAATGCGAGCAGATTAGTAAATCGGGAATCACTCGAAGTGGAATTAGAGCTAACTCTTACAACCAAAAGTTCTGGTGAATGGCTGGAGGTTCTCGAAAAGTGCGGTGTACCTGCCGGCCCAATCTTAAATGTCTCTGAAGTTTGGAATGACCCCCAANTTCAAGCGCGCAACATGGAAGTTACTTTAGAGCATCCGACCGCTGGGAAGATAAAAAATATAGGATTGGCCGCTAAGCTCTACAGCACGCCAGGCAGGATTACCAAACCGGCGCCACTACTCGGTCAACACACCCGAGAAGTTCTCATGAATGCCGGTTACAGCAAGAAAAATATTGAAGCTTTNGTCGACTCGGGAGCAGCAGTCATCAACGACAGCCAAGGCATAAGGTAAATCAGAGTAACCGATTAACGATTNTCGAATCTTGCTCGCAGATAATTCACCAGATGCCACATCTCATCCTCGCTCAGAAATTCACNCTGTGCCGGCATTCCTGCTCCAATTCCGTCGCGTATAAATTCGTAAAGAATGGTNTCGCTGTGTAGAGGAACGTGNNCCGAAAGATCGGACGGCTTCTTTTGGAGANCAACNGAAGCAGGACCGTCACCGAGACCCTTAACACCATGACAGGAGGCACAAACACCAGCGTATATCGGCTCTCCTATCGCAACCGATTCGGAAGTCGGAGGAAAGGGATTTCNAATATTCTCAGGGAACCCAACCCGGAAAACCTGGACGTTCAATACCATCAGCAAACCCAGTACAACAACAATGATCCCTGGGGTCAGNAAGCTCCGTTGCACANCCGCAATACTAAATACCGAGGAAGCTAATATTCCTCTACATGCNACAGCTACCACAAGACCGCCGATAATCAGCAACTGCAGTCCGAACAACAGGTTCGCAGTGTCGGTNTCAGGCCTAATCGTATCTGCAGCTACATCTGAGGAAAAAACGTTAAATCTAAACGCTGTTCTGGCATCGAATGANTCGGAGCGCAATACAAGCACTTCGGCCTGGTACTCGCCCGCTATATCCAGTCGGNCATCCTTGAGAAGCCATACCCCCGTACCCTTATCTTCCAAAGAGACGAATTGCTCGCCCAGATCATCGGCCACAAATTTGAGACGCACACGCACATCAACAGCATTTTGAACTACTGCGCCGCCAGGTTTCGATATCTGCACTGTGACGTCGTTTTCGCCAACTTTAGCGGGGTGAATACCGATATCAAAAAAAGTATCCTCAACTCTATCCAGATGCATAACTGTGTCTGGCNCTCCAACCCCCATCCGACCGGCGTATTGCCGGGCAGGTTCCAAGCTGGCCAGCCAGCCTACCGTAATGAACACCATCACGACGATCAATAATTCGGCCATCAAAGATCTACTCAAGAGTCTTTCGCCACCAGAACTGAATCGCCTTGCAAGCTTAAACCCGTTGAAGCCTGCAAGAGCAAAAAGCGGTATAAGAAGGACAAGCTTTGCTATCAAAAACCAACCGTATGGAGTCGCCAGAGCGGCCGGGTCGGTGACCTGCATATAACTTGAAAAAAGCCCTGTAATCACCAGAGTCCCGGCACTAAGTACACCAAGTATGGTGAACTTATCTATGGTCGCTTCAAGTAAATTAGCAGCGCCGACTCTACCAAGACGTTTAATAAAGATAGGGACGGCAAAAGCCAGATATATCACTCCACCTGACCAAACTATTGATGCAACAAGATGGACAAAATCGGTAGCTATGGCAAGGGTTCTTAACTCAACAGGAGAGGCAGCGTTGTGACTGCTCGCAGCAGTCAGACCAAGGAAAACCAAGCCAAGGAATATAACCGCCTGAGTCACCACAGAGTCCCCAATAAGTGATCCCGCAGACTCCCCTCGTTTCTCTTCACCAATCTCATCCGGTACGCTCATACGCCTCGCGGTGTACAACAACACACCCATACCTATCACGGTCATAAACCGATACATCCAAAACCGCCCCCAACCACTTTCCATAGCTACTGATTTGAGGACCTCCACATCGGGAATAAGTGTCACATTCCCTGATACAACACTTACCGCCTGAAGAATCTGAGCCAGTAATGCGAGTACCAAAACGANCATCGAAACAGTAGCGATACGTGACCAGAATGTAGAAACGGATACTGCCGCAGATACCCAATCTTCTTTCGCAGAATCACTGTAGATAACCGGAATGCCTACCAGCAATTCAAAAGTCAATCCACCTATGACGATCGCCGCCGAAAGAAAAACCAGCCANCGGAGCCACGGATCAACAACAGTTTGCAAGAGCGGTTGCTCATCTGGATAGATTTGAGCATGGGCTGATAGTGATTCTCCAACCGCAAATACGAATGACCCAACGACCTTGTGACCATCTATTGATGAAAGGTTTTTCCAAACAACGGTATAAGTTCCGTTCTCAAGGGGCGGAAGACTAACNGACATAACTGAGGGTTCGGACAAATCNANGGCAGAATCGCCCAGATCTACATGATCGGCTGCTGCATTTANAACANTTAACTCGCTAAANGAATNTTCAATCGGCTCGCTGAACCAGACAATTACCCGNTCAGGNGCAACCTCTAACTCACTATNTGCAGATGGGCTCGATTTAATCTGGTTCGCGTGCGCATCCGCTCTCGCTGTAACAGAAGCAAATAACGCTAGNAAGGTTGCGCCCGCAAACACACCCATAAGAATTCGATACTGAACGCGACTATGGCCAGATAGAAATATCAACGGTTCCGCTTCGTCTTTCTTTTCCGGCGTCGCTCCTGCTTGGCTCCACTGGCTCGCCAGGACAGAAACGCAAGTCCGATCAAAATAAGACCCATCCCNCCGAATACAATCAGCTCGTCATACTTANCGCCCGCCCCATGCAATAACGGGAANTAGTATTTATTTGCCGTGATCAAGTNCATNATTTTCTCCTAANGCCGAAAATTACGCCTTTCTGCCTGATCNNTGAAACGCCANGACCGCGAGCAGCAGGGCAACGACGCCCAGAATCAATGCGGCAGTACCCAACAANATCCCGNTTGAAGCTNNGNNGGCCACATGAGCTGCATCCTCTCGCGCTTCGTTAGCTGNATCTAAAGCTCCTCTAGCAGCATTTTCAGTCTCACGAGGTGCNGATAATTGCACGGGAAACTGAATNTCNTTAGCTGATTTCACTTCATCGAANGTCNTGTTGCCCGATTCAAATACCTCNTCAACAGTCTGCCCTTTGACATCACCGATAAANCGAAAACGGTACGGACCTGGTGATGTAGGGATGAATCCGGCTTCATATTGACCGGGTATTCCAAATGATTCTTTAAGTGACATCACCTGTAAAATTCCAGAGGCAATATGAGTTACCTCGACCTCAAGAGTAGTGATGCCCTCGACAGCGTTGGAATGTATCGGTTCATCCAAGTTTTGTTCAACATCGCCCAACTGGCCACTCATGATCACGGTCGGTTCGCCCATATGATTCTCGAACTTAATCGTCGTCTCAGGCCGAATCATAACCATGGCAGGTTCGAACCCACTTGAGTGAATCTTAATCACGGTCAGATCCCCAGNGGGGTTATCATGTCCAACCATAATCGAACCCTGCGTTTCGANNGGNTGGGCATGGAACGGAACNGTCAAATCCTCAAANTCGTGATCGAAAGTGAATTCAAAAACAGCATCGGCCCCAAGTTCACTGACAAAAACTCCGCCGTGCGAAACAAGATCGATCCCACTAGACATTTTCATTCCAGCATGATGATCGTCAGCTTCTTCTTTTAACGACGCTACGCGAAGTGAAACTCCGTTGATCATTCCCTCAATCGCAGGTTCGTTTATGAACCCAACTATAAAATTGTAGTCTCCAACANTACGGCCTTCGTGNGCCANAGCACTNCGCACCCCGATGACCGAGAATAAGACAGCAAGCAGTAAAACGGTACGAANGTACCGGTTGAACAAAAACATTTGTNTCTCCNAAAACTCAAGNTGAACTACTAANAATTCAACTGGCATAANNCAATAGGCTGTGCGGTAATCAGAGTCGTGGAGGCCTGTCAGGAAGTACNACTTTTTCGGCATCANGTATCAGAANCTCTTCCATATGCATCAGCAGGAAGTTATGGCCAAAATAGTTGAAAGAAGAGTCCAGTATGCTGCCATCCAATGTCAGCTGACCATATACGGAAATAGCTGACGAGGTGGCGATAGAAACGCCATCCTCGTTTAAACGATTTGTATGGTCATGATTAACCAAAGAATGAGTATGATCATTCGTGGCTTGCCCGACGAATATGTGCATATGACCAGGAGAACGATCGACGTAATGGTGGTCGATAGCTGGCCCGACAAACGGAATAATAAGNCCTACNATCATCAATGATGGAATAAGAGCTAAAACGAACGCAACCGCCGTTCTCACTAATCTGTTTTTGCCATTAATCATTGAATAGGGCCAGTCCCGATACACGTTGCGCCGATATATATATAGCACTTCTATATTCCAGTGTATCCANAATCAACACTCGATNNACAGATAATCAACCTATNGATTTGANCGCANATGNCATGNGCTGATGAAAATATCCCCTTGATGACTGCACAATAAGAAAATCACACGTAGGATGTGCACAAATTCCACATCACTCCTACAGGGAACATCATGGCAAAGCGAATCAATAAGGCTATAGAACTTCTTGAACAGAATCAGACCATCTACTATGACGGGGGTCACACAGGCCACGTCCTGACCTATGAACAAGGCCTAAAGGACGCACATATATGGGCCGACTATATAAATGTTGGAATGGAACATGGCTCATTCGATATGNCCGGGCTGGATCAATATATTCGAGGGNTNATAGATGGTGGNCCNACCAAAAGCGGGCACCGAACACCGGCAGTAATCGTTGAAACTCCCGTAGAAGGCTCCTCAGAAGAAATCATCCGATTTAATGCCTGGCAATTCCGAATGATCTTGGCGAGAGGTGTTCATGGGATTTTGTTGTGTCAGGCTGAGACACCGGACGCCGTCCGAGCATTCATAGAATCATGCCGTTATCCAATCAATATGACCGGTGTANGCCACGGGCTCGAACGTGGAACAAGAGGAACAGGTTCACAACCAACTTCAGCGCCNGTTTGGGGAGTTGATGCNGACACTTATGTTGATAAGGCGGAACCATGGCCACTCAACCCTGAGGGTGAATTNCTCTTAGGGGTAAAGATCGAGACGGTTCGTGCACTGTCTAATTGCGAGTTATCGCTCGCTGTTCCAGGTCTAGGATTCGCAGAATGGGGGCCAGGAGACCTTCACATGTCATTCGGCATCAAGCGAGATCCCGATAAACCAATGGATCCGCGATTACTCGAAGCAAGAGATCGTGTAAAGGCTGCTTGTGACGCAAACAATCTCGCATTCCTCGAAGGGGCTACCCCAGAAAATATCACTGAAAAAATCGATGAAGGCGTGAGAATTATCGCGGGTCACAGAGAGGACACAGCCGAAGTAGGACGCTCTTATTCAAAAAGAACTATGCCCGTAGGCTAAAACGGTTCATCGATCTTGTGGGTCAAATTAAGCGAAAGCGTCATTTTATTGAAGGTCTTCAACTGCCTCAAGACATGCCTCAACGGTTAATCCAGCAGAGCCAGGAGCGAATGGACTCACGCCAACTTCATAACCGCCCTCCTCATAAGCAATATCAGTAGGCAGGTACGCATAGTGCCCATTACTAAACCCAGAAAAAACAGTGTTGTCAGCAGTTGAACGTTCTTTGATCGCAAGTGCTAGCTCTGCAAATGGCTCTACTGGAACGCTTACAAGTGTGGTCTCACCGATTCGCATAGCTTGTATATTCATAGGAATATAGCCACCCTGATCATATACCTCGTAATTCTTGGCTACATTCAAATAAACATTGGCACGCATCACTTTTGACACAGCGCGTTGTAGTTCAACTTCGGACAATTGGGATTCACGTGCCTCTGCTAATTCCTTTTCCCCCTGATCAAATGCTGCCTGAGCCTCATCAATCGTCGCAACCCTGCGACTAGGCAAATCAACTGTGATATTTTGAACAGCCACCGTGTCATCGGATTCTTCAACTGGAATATCCGTATAAATCCCTAGATCGGCTCCCGACACTAGAATTTCATCAAGCCGCTCTTCCCTTTTCACTGGGTCGATACCAAGCCTGACACGAGCCGCCTCTGCACCCAATCTCGAACCAGCTTTACGGTACGTCTTTAAGTCTCCGGTGAAACCGTCGACCGGCCCCTGGTTACCACTAGCTCCTTGCAAGAACAGACAAATCCCACCAACTGCGTGTTCAACCACCGAACGCATCGGACCGGGAAAGTCAGGCGTAACCCATTGGTTTTCATGACCCATGATGGTCGGATGCATTGCGTAATTAACGATCGTGGCTATGGGATCACCGTCGATATCATCAATCCCAACCACGTCCACATCGTGATCTACAAAACCATCCCAGTTTCGACCGGTAAACAGATCTCCGCCATCACGTGCAGGTCGACGGTTTATATTGACCGGACAACTCCCTCNACCAAATCCGCTACGAGCTAATTGCCGGGAATTCTTAGCTAATGAAACTGCTTCTGCGCAGGCCTTTGGAATTTGATCCCACCACTCATTAGCCAGATCAATACCTTCCTTGATCCACTGTCCGAAAGTAATCGGACCTGAATGTGTATGGGAATATGAAAGTCGAATGTTCGCAAATGGAATCCCAGATTCAGCCGATATCAGATCTCGTATTTTTCGATCTTGGTCTCCAGTAAAAATCCCAATATCCACATCAACAATAGCCAAGTCAAGATCATCTTTAGAAACTACGATCGCCGTCACCAGCAGCGGCATGTCGTTACCTACAGAAACCTGGTGGGTTTGAGCACCCCAACCTGCATGGGCCACCCCGACAGGCGGAGTAATATCAACCCGACCAACTCCAGCGTTCAGCAACTCAGGACTCCAGCAATAAACAATCTATAAATAAAAATTATGGATTGAGTCTATAAAATCGATTCAAGTTACAGGCTAAACGAATTTGTAACTAACCCCGAACCTTGCTCTCAAAATTGATTAACGCATGAGCGGAGTCACAATATGGCTTCGACTTGGATGCGCCGCACCGGCACAGTCGAATCTTGCCACGATGCCTGTACGCATCCCCTTCCTCATCCAGAAGATCAAAATCCCCACTTACTTCAAGAGAATCATCGTCATTAATTCGAATTTCTACTGTCATTTTGAGACCCTCGACGAATCTGCGAAACCACAATTGTTATGTGCTCCATTACAGAACGGTTTATCATCTGATTGACCGCATCGACACAACCAGGCTTCATCCGTTATTTCAAGTCTGCTTCCTGACCCATCTATTAGTACAAAATCCCCTTGGACGTGATATGGACCGTCATCTCCTGGCGTGATCGTAGCTTCTGCCATTGCATCCCCCTATTCACATTTCGCTCACTAATTATTCTCAAAGCACTCAGTAGACCAGCATACGCGTAAGTTAACTCGAATTGTTAGCTTAAAACCTCGACCGTTGATTTAACGCAGATCACAAGTAATACCGGCCTCACTGCAATATGATTCGAACCATTCGATTACTTCTCTGTGATAAGGAATACCTTCCTCAAGTCGCTTCTTCTCATCTTCATCCTCCATTAACCCTGCGTAAAGGACCCTTTCAAAGCCACTTGCTGGCGGAACATCCACTATAAATTTCAACAAATCATCCATGTCATCAAGAAATTTTTCTCGATCGGTGAAGGCTTCAATATCATAAGCTTGGAAAAAGTGACCTCCGGGCGTCCCATTAACAGGACCAGGACCATAACCAGAAAGCTCGTTGCAGATAATTTCGTTCATCAACGCCAGTCCGAAGCCTTTGTGTGATCCATTTTCACGAGTACCACCAATATGCAGCAAGTAATAATCACCTGTATCGGGGGGGTCGATCTCTTCCAAGATCGGCTCGCCATCAAGATCGGTGATCCAGCCCCCTTCGATCTTCGCCCCCGTTCTTCTAGCAAGACCGATCTTGTTATTGGCCACCTGGGTTGTAGCTACATCAAATAGAAACGGTGGCATGTCACGAGCGGGCGCTGCCCATGCAATTGGATTTGTACCCATGACAGGTTTTGATCCAAATGTTGGCACCGTTTGGTGTGAACCACCTGCTGTCATGCAATGGCCAATCATACCCTGCTCTGCAGCCATCATCGCGTAATAACCACATCCGGCCAGATGACCCGAGTTGGTAACAGCAACCGCTCCCATCCCAAATTCTTTCGCCTTATCGATTGCATGCTGCATCGCCCATGGACCTACATGAATACCTAAAGCCCTATCAGCATCGATCGTCATCGTAGTTTTAGACTCACGTGTGACTTTAAATTCCGGTGTTGGATTTAACTTATTAGAACCATATTCAGCTACGTAACGCCTTAGCCCATTTGAAACCCCATGTGATTCAACCCCTCTGAGATCATTCTTGATCAGTACATCTGCAGAAGTTGCAGCTTCATCTGGAGCTAAACGGTTATGCCTGAGAATTCCCTCAGTCGCTGCTCGTACACGATCTTGTAGAACGTACACTCTGTCTTTTTCGGGGACTTTAAAGCGCTCAAGCATTGCTGAATTCCTTTGTGGTTTTGGTTTTATCCAAACTCATGAAATGATCGTCCAACCTCCATCTATAACAAAATTCGCCCCAGATGCGTACGACGCATCGTCAGTGGATAAAAACGTTATAAACGGCGCTATATCCTCAGCAGTTCCCAATCGTCCAACTGGCATCTTGTCAAGGTAATCTTTTTTCCTTCCAACTGGATCCGGATGATTATCAAAATCAGGTGTTCGTTCCAATGGGCCTGGAGAAATACTATTGGCACGAATCCCTTTTGGACCGTAATGTACCGCAATGTGGCGGGCTAGATTCACTACTCCCGCCTTACTCGATGAGTAGGAAACGTTAGGGGACATGCCACTAAGGGCAGTAATGGAGGCTATGAGTATCACGACGCCGCCGACATCTTGTTTCACCATCTGGGCGAGGCCATATTTACAGGAAAAATACTGCCCCTTGTAGTTAACGTCATGCGTACGATCCCAAACATCTTCAGAAAGCTGATGCAATACTCGATCTTCATGGTGCATCTGTATTCCTGCGTTGGCCACCAGGATATCGAGTTGCCCGAAAGATTCGACAGTGTGTGCAACTGCAGATTCAACTTGCTGAGGATCAGTGACGTCCGTGGGTATTGCTATTGCCGACCCGCCGGTCGTTGTGATTTCAGCCGCCACGGAAATCACTCCATCCTCTGGCACCCCTGTTACTGCAACAGATGCTCCTTCGGCAGCCATCAACCTAGCGGTCGCTGCACCTATACCTGAACCGGCACCCGTAATAATGGCCACTTTGTTTTTAAGTTTTCCACTCATATCCGATTACTGCCTCTGTAAGTTGAATTAGACGCACAAACTAATTGCAGCTAGTAACCAACTGCATGCGTTGGTTTCGCCTGAGGATTTAGACCACTTTTCCACTCAGTACCGTCTAGCGCGATCCCATTAGGTTCAGAAAATGGCCACAGGATAAACTCATTTGGCGGGAATTCGAGGTTATGCCCTCTATGTTTTAACTGGTTCAACAAGCTNTCACCNAATCTGCGATCTACAACGGGGTCATCAGATTCAACATGAATTCTTGGCATCTCAATTGCTTCCTGCAAACCCATCCCAAAATCAATCGCATTGACGATTANCTGAGCCACTGCAGGCCAAATCCTTCGCCCTCCTGAACCTCCGATAGCCATCATTGCCTGACCTTTTTTGTGAAGAATCATCGGCGTCATATTGTTCAGAGCTCGTGCAAAAGGTGCAATCGAGTTNACTGTTCCGGGCATNGGCGCTGACCAACCCATCGCGTTATTCATCATCACGCCNANGCCGGGATTTACCACACCACTAAACCCAAGATTAGTTTGAGTCAACGCCACCATATTGCCATCTTTATCAACCGTGGCCAACGAAGTAGTTCCGTCATCAGGAGATCCGCCTGCTGGCTCTGGAAATGCATCCGGCTTCTCCATACCCACACATGACCATGGATCTCCCTCTGGAAATACCTTCGCTCTGGAAGAATCGATTTCCGCAGCTCGACTAATGGCGTACTCAGCCCCAGCTAGAACATCNATTGGAAATCCGNNAACTGCCGGATCACCCATAAAGCTGAACCTATCAACGGCAGATAGCTTGANCGCTTCAATAATTGTGTGAAGGAAATCAACCGTACCATGCCCCATAGCTGCAATATCAAACTGTTCTAGGATGTTCAATATCTCCAGTACAGTCGGCCCAGCGCACGGACCTGTGACTGCAGAAATTNCCANGCCCCTGTATGTACCCGACAACACTTGATCACGAACAATAGGCTGATACTGCTCAAAATCGCTCAAACGCAGGTACCCTCCGTTTTGTTCCACATCTTCGGCGATACACGCTCCGGTCTCACCACCGTAAAGTTCCGATGCTCCAACGCGTCCCAATCGTTCGAGTGTCCGTGCATACTCGCTCTGTACAAAGTGGGAGCCAGGAGACAAAGGTGATCCGTTATTCAAATACACGTCAGCAGTGGTGGAAAATCTCGACAAAAGAGCATGTCTTTCAGACAACGACAGCGCGACTGTCCGAGGAAGAGGAAACCCTTCCCGCGCTAGTTTTACAGCGGGAGCAACCGCCTGATCAAGATCAATGGTTCCCCATTTTTCCAAAGCCGTCGATAACCCNGCGACAGTCCCTGGAATCGCAATGGATGTATAACCCTCGGTGTTGGCATTGTTCTTTACCTTCATCCAGGAAAATCGTCGAGAGGGGCCCTGCACATCCTGTTCATCTTCAAGGTCATACATTTCAGCATGGGCTAAACCTGGTGCCTGCATTCCAAAATCGATCGTTCCACCATCACCACCGTTGAAATGCACCGTCATTAATCCACCACCACCGATACCGTTCCATATTGGAAGCAGCACACCAGTCGCAAAAGCGGTACTAACGGCGGAGTCGACTGCATTTCCCCCACGCCTGAGCACCTCCACACCAATCTGAGCGGCCGTCACATGTTGAGCAACAACCATTCCAGACTGAGCAGAAATCTCTTCATGTCTGATAATCGGCAAACTCGTATGCAAATAAAAATCCCTTCTTAAGTTAACCTGTCTGCTGTCTGATTCGACGTCATATTACTAGGAGTAAGCTTGGTCACGAAGCGACAAGCACTAGAGAGATCACTTGCTATATGGAATATCGAACAGACGAACAGGTTGAAGCTCGAGCTAGACAGATCGTACCTTTGCCAAACGGCGATATCGATCAACTAAAAGAGTTAATCGATGGTGTACGAACTGCAGCAGATTTAATGGAAAGCCTGATTCAGCCATTCGATGGAGAAATTGATGTCTCAACAATGTCACGAACTGTAGAGGGAAATCGATAGGTGAGCACCTCTTCTAGCCTACTATCTCTTTCGGAACAGGTAAGACTTGTCCAGGAGGGCAAGATTTCAGCAGTCGCACTGGTACAGACACAACTGGATGAAATAAACCGCCTAAATCCACAATTGAACTCATTCATTACAGTCGATGCGGACGGTGCTCTAGAACAAGCGCGATCAATCGATAAGGCCAGAGAAAACGGCGCAAAACTGGGCCCTCTGGCTGGTGCAACTATCGGTGTCAAAGACTCTATCCCGACCAAGGGTCTGCGCACCACTGACAATTCAAGATTGCTGGAAAACTGGATTCCTCAAGAAGACGCTTCAACTGTAAAGCGATTACGTGAAGCCGGCGCCATCATCATAGGTAAGACCAATTTAAACGAGTTCGGCTGGTCACGCCCCTCCGAAACAGACCTCATGCCACCGCCATGGTCGCCATGGAACCCTAACCGAATGTCTGTTGGATCAAGCAGTGGATCTGGAGCAGCAACTACAGCTCGAATGGCCGCAGCGACTATCGGAACTGATGGCGGCGGTAGTGCCCGTCTGCCGGCGGGCGCACATAATCTCTACGGCATCAAGCCAACACATGGACTTGTAAGCCGACTCGGGATGGATCACAACGGCCACAGCGAAATTTCACCTCTATGCCGAACTGCGCTCGATACAGCTCTTATGCTCGAGGCTATGGCAGGCTATGAACCAGAAGACGACATGAGCTGGCCAGGAAAAGTCCCTGCGTACGCTACCAACATCAAAGCTGATATTTCCGGATGGCGTATCGGCATACCACGCACATTTGTTAACTCAGCACCAAATGAACCCGAAGTAGTTGAAGCGTTTGAATCATTTCTACGAAAACTCGAGTCGCTCGGATGTGAATTGATCGAATTTGATCTTCGTGGAATGGCAGAGGCCAGATCCGCAAACTTCCTAGTGTTAAATTCCGAGGCATATCAGCGTCACCAGAAATCACTTCAATTACACTGGAATCTTTACGGGCCTATAACTCGTGTTTACCTTCTACAAGGTGCATTTCTTTCAGCAAACGACGTCCTCAACGCCAGTGAAGTCGGCCGGGCTTTTCGAAACTACTTCTCTGAGATTCTCACAAGCTTTAACTTAAAAGCTATAGCAACGCCTACCTCGCCATTTGCCACGGCCGAGCGATCTCGACGGCCAGGCGAACACTCACGCGGTATCAATGCGTGCTATACCTCTCCATTCAATATTTCGGGGCATCCATCAATAAGCCTGCCGGCTGGATTCGGTGATGCAGGAATTCCAGTCGGATCGATGCTTACGGGCGGACTGCACGATGATCTAACACTTCTTCAACTAGCCCATGCCTATGACCAGACCAGCAATTGGAACTCGCTAGTTCCTGCAATTTGATCCCAACTTCATGATTGCATGAATCAGAAGTGCAGACACATCGTTGATCTCCCAAGGGCTTGATGGAATGGTGATAGGCATTTTTCAGGTATGATCTCGACCGTCCACTGGCTAGCAGTCATTAACAATCCAAAAATGATCACGGAGAGCATGATGAGATTCGCTATTCTAGGCATTTCGCACGAAACAAACACATTTTCAATCGTGCCAGCCACATATGAAGAGTTCGAGAAGGTCCACATACTCCGGGGCGAAGAGATATTCGATCAATTTGCCGATTCCGAATATACGATCTCAGGCTATATACAAGGTGCTGAAGAACTAGGTTTCGATATCGTACCTCTCATGTATGCCGTGACGGGACCTATCGGCACAATCACCAAAGACGCATATGACCGTCTTTCAAGCGAAATGCTCGGCATGTTGTGTGACCAGGGACCATGGGACGGAGTCCTACTCAGCAACCACGGCGCCGCAGTCTCTGAAGAATTTCCGGATATGG
>PBRL01000023.1 GCA_002725925.1 Chloroflexota bacterium | reverse complement strand
ACAGGCTTTGAAATTGCGGCATCTAGCCCTTGCCGACTTAGTCTCCTTGCAATTGGCGGAATGGACCTGCTCTCACCCGGCATAGAAAAAGACCGTTTTGAAAGAAGAATACGGGTTCTGCGTTCGGGCAGAACAAAATCGATAGAAATCCCTGATGGAGATCGCCCGGGCAATGATCCAATCGCACTGGCTGCCTCTCATGAAGCCTTGCTGCGATGGCGCGGAGCAAAGAAGCGCCTCTCAAATCACACAGCCCCAACACTGTTGTTTTGTGGAGAAAAAGACCAACATTTTGACAATGCCAAGCACACAGCTAAAAGTATGAAATTCGAATTTGCTGCCCTACCAGACACAGACCACTACTCCACATTCTTCTCCTCGCCTCAGGCAGTCAGTTCCGTAACAAGATTCGTTTCAAAGCAACTAACTTAAACAAGCGAGTTTAACCCTGCCAAGGTGCTACTATTGACAGCCTTATTCGTGACCTCTCGACCTATTCTGCAACCTACAGGAAACTTATAATTCGTGCCGATCGTAGACGATTTTAAACGCGCTGTGGTAGTGATAGCCCATCCCGACGATGCGGAATGGGGCTGTTCGGCTACCGTTGCTAAATGGTGCCGATTGGGATGGAATGTTGTTTATGTCTTGTGCACTGATGGCTCAAAAGGCACCGACGATCGGACTATAACTCCAGAAAAACTTGCAGAAATTCGGGCTAAAGAGCAAATAAATGCAGGGAAAACACTCGGTTTAACCAATGTTGAGTTTCTCGGCTATCCTGACGGATACCTCGAGCCCACACTAGATGTACGAAAAGACATCTCACGCCAGATTCGAAAATGGAAGCCGGATGTGTTGATCACTACCAGCCCAAACCGCGATCTTGGTAATTCAGACTACATCGGACACCCAGATCATTTTGCCGCTGGAGAAGCAGCACTGTCAGCTGTATTTCCATCGGCGCGAGATCACCTAACATTCCCTGAATTATTACAGGACGAAGGCTTAGAGCCACACAAGGTACGGGAAGTATGGGTAATGGCTTATGGTGATAACGCGAACTACTGGAATCCACTTACCGAGCAAGATGTCGAAACATCTATATCCGCACTGCAAGATCACGTAACCCAGATAAGCAATCCAGATGAAGCGGGAGAATGGATGAAAAAGCGTCGAGCCAACCTAGGGAAAAAAATAGGTGCCGACTATGCGGAATCATTCCTTAAGTTCACACTCGGTTGATACCTCAGGTACTTGATAAACCAAAGAACGAATCCCTGTGCCAAATCGGACGTACTACTGTTCGATGTAATTCGCCTAACTAAACGACATCAAGCGTATCTTCTGCCTCAACCTCATCTACAACACCGTACTTCTTTGAGGTGATTTTACGAAGCTCAGCAAACTCCTCTTGCGTTCCTCTTAAAAGGATGCCGGCATCAGAGGAATGCATAATGAACCTTGCCCCAAGCTCAATTGCTTTAGCCGATGTATCAATAGTCTGCTGGTGAATCATAGTAGGTATCCCTCTTTTATCCGCTTCAGCTATTATCTTGCTGAGGGTGTCAAGATATATAGGATTACCGCTCTCATCAGGAATCCCCAACGATGTGCTCATATCATTTGGCCCAATAAAAACCCCATCGATGTCGGCGCAATCGATAAGTTCTCCTACTCGATTTGCAGCAGGTTCACTTTCGATCCCCATGATAAATATATGGTTTTTATGGCGTTCGGCTAAGTATTTCTTGGATTTTTCGCTTGGATACTCACCAGTCTCCACAACTCGCTCATAGTACTCGCCCTTAAGTGGGTGTGTTCGCAGCTTTACAGCACAATGCCGAACTTCATCTACGGTCTCGCAGTAAGGAACCAGAACACCATCCGCTCCAGCATCCAACGCCATTGCGACATAGACTTCTTCGGTATTCGGAGTCCTAACAATCGCGGTGATGTCCAGTGATTGCATCTGCGCAACGGTATCAGCAATAAGTTGACGGTCGCGCGAGCCATGCTCTGAATCGATAACTACAAAATCTAGAGTACTGCCGGCAAACACACGCCCCCAGCGCATGCTGGACGTAGCAGAAACCATAAATCCAAATACGGGTCTTTTGGCTTTTAATGCAGCTTTCAAATCAGATGGTTTCATGTTGCCCTCTCTAAAATACGAAATTCAGGCTATTAGCATTGTGATTAATTCTTTAAGCACGAAGCGTACTACCAACAATAGTGTTTTGGGGCGGCTTGCCAAAAAACTTTACTCGAAACACGCTTCCAACCACGTAGTGAAGACATGATGCCAATCTTCGATGATATTGTGAATGCAACGTTTTGAGTTTAACGCCAACATCTGTTCAGACGGAGATTGTCTAATTGATCCATGACAAAGTCGAATTCGACATCTATTTCATCCGGCACGGAGAATCCGAATCTAACATCACTCCTGGGATAGCGGCCGGTAAAAATTTCAACGCTCCTATGACGGACCGCGGACACCAACAATCGAAAATGCTCGGACGCCGACTTGCACAGGAAAATGTTCAATTCGACTGTATCTACTCATCGTCATTAATCCGTGCGGTACAAACCACCGAAGGCATGCTAAAAGGGATGGGTATCCAAGCTGAAGAGTTCGCTAAAGTAGACTCGATCATTGAACGTCAAATCCCCGCTTGGCGCGGACGACAGGCCTCAGAGGTTTTAACCCCAGAAGTAAAACTGTTGGAAGCAAGCAAAGGAAAATGGTTTCAACCTGCCGATGGAGAGTCNGAACGCCTTGTTGAGCGGCGCGCATCAAACTGGCTCGAAGATGAGATCATTTACAATCCGGAATGGCTGAAAAAACATGGCTCTCACAAAATCGCCGTCATTTCTCATGGAATTACGCTTAGATGTCTAATCCACTACATCACCGGAATGGATCAAAATTTTCTGAAGCGCACTCAAATTTACAACACATCCATTTCACGCTTTAGGTTTGGAAAAAATGGCTGGTCAATCGAGACCATCAACGATGCCAGCCACACACGAGATGTTGGTGACATAGTTCGAGACGAAGGCATAGTTCAAGGGGACACGGTAACCCCATAACCTCAGGAATTTACCAAGCCTGATGAACAATCTAAGAAATCAATTTCACCCATAGTGTGAAGTTGATTTCCAGATGATCACCCGGTTAAAACATTCATCCGTTTATCTACCAGGTAATTTTTACCTCTTTGCCAGTCCTCGCTGATTCTTCTGTCGCTTCGAAAACCTTTAAGACCCTCAGTCCGTGCTCCTGTGGAACAGGCGTATCGGAATCTTCTCGCTCGATTGCCTCGACAAATTCAGTGAACTCGTCAAGAAAACTATCGGTTTCCTCGACGAGTTCCTTTTTCCATCCCCCGTCCTCGGTATCCGCTATATACATGGCTGTTTCTTGCCCTTCTGATTGACCGTACTGAAGGCGAAAACGAGCCATACCATTCGTAAAAAAGAAATCGCCGCCATACTCAGTAGCGCCTACCCGCCAAGCCATACGACTTATGGTCGCCACCCGGCCTGATTTCCATCGCAAAAAGCACATGGCGGTATCATCACAATCGATATCCGGATTACTTTCCTTTGGATATGTCAACTGACCGACTTGCGCACTCACTGTTTCGATATCGTCACCCATAATCCACATAAGTCGGTCTATTTCATGAGTCCCGTCCATCTGACCCATTCCACCACCTTTAGAACCAATTAACATCCAAGGTGGGCGTTTGGAAGGCTCATAAGGCTTGTGCCACATGTCATATGCCATGACAACATCCCCAAGGCGTTTTGAATCAACTAACCTCTTCATCGCCTGGACAGCAGGATAATAACGCTGCGTGTGCGCGGTCATTAATTTTGTACCGCTCGCAGCAGCCGTATCGAGCATCTCACGACCTTCAGCTGAAGATAAAGCAAGGGGTTTTTCTAAAAAAACATGTTTGCCAGCTCGAGCGGCATCTAAGCCAGCCTGATAGTGCAACCAATGCGGAAGCGTAGCAATCACAATATCCACATCTTCACGGTCGAGCGCCACATGGTAATCATTAACAAACTCTACGTCCGGGTACTGATCTTCCCAAGGGGCTGCGGCTTGAGAACGTGGCTCAGCCACCAGTTTTAATTCTGCTCCGGGTGTCCGCTCCACTACATCAATATATCGTCCACCAAGTCGCCCTGTACCTAATATCGCTACTCCGACCAAGTCAAATCCTCATTCCCTTTTATTGAAATCACTTATTGATGTTTTCAAATCAACAGTGACATATTCAGACAATTAACTGCGAGCTACCAAACCTCCTTGCTGGCNCAGGTCTTNTTNCCACCTAACTTCAANTACACGTCATTCACTGAATTGTCTTCAGCATTCCATGATCCAAGACGTCTGCNCTTATTAGGATGAAATGGTCGTTCAGTGAACACTGACTCATCAAGATCCGTTCCCAGCCCTGGGGATGTCGGCAAAACAAAAAAGCCATCTTCGATCTGCAGTGGCGCTGTTTGAACCTTATCGTGCCAGGGCATGTCCCGGGCAGTCTCAAGAATGAGGAAGTTTGGAACAGTCGCACACACATGTATGGATGCGGCAGTGGCGATTGGGCCATTGGGGTTATGGGGAGCAAACTTGATATATTCGATCTCTGCCATCTGCGCTATACGTTTAATTTCAGAAATACCGCCCGTGTGAGCGATGTCTGGCTGGATAACATCGGCCAACCGCCGGTGAAGAATGTCACGGAATCCATAACGGAAGAACAACCGCTCTCCAGTGGCTATATCCGTGCGATGGCCAGCATTGCGCACTTGTTCCATTGCGTCGAGGTTATCTGGGGGCACAGGCTCTTCAAAGAAAGTGATGTTGAATTCTTCAACCGCAGCTATCTGTCTGTTCGCAAGTGAAGGTCTTGATCGTCCATGGTTATCAATCATAATCTCAACGTCTGGTCCAAGATTTTCACGCATTGTTTTAATTTTTTGATATAAAACGTCAACAGCATCTGCTTCCAAAAACCTTTCCTGACCAACATCCCAACCACCTGTCTTGAACGCAGAAAATCCCTGATCAACAGCATCTTGGCCTCCACGAAGGTCAGACGCATGTGTATAAGCACGCACTTTATCTCGAACTGGCCCTCCAAGCATCTTATAGACCGGTAAACCGTAAATTTTTCCTGTGAGATCCCACAAAGCTATATCAATAGCTGACATAGCGGAACCCATCACCACGCCACCACGCCAAAAACCATGGCGATACATTATCTGCCAATTTTTCTCAATTTCAGTTGGGTCTCGACCTATGAGATTCAACGCCAGAGTTTTGATTCCAGACTCGACGGCCTCTTCATGCCGTTCAAGAGTCCCTTCTCCCCAACCGTGAACACCTTCATCAGTCTCAACTTTGCAGAAAACCCAATCACGGTTTCCTCCTTGCATGATGAAAGTTTTAATGTCAGATATTTTCATAAAAATCTCTGCAATGCATTATTTCTAGTTCTACTCATTAACTTGGCCGATGGATAATTATTCCTTGTAGGGTCTGTCCATAACTAATTTTNTGCCCGATTACAATCATTGGACGAAACTATACATCCTTTATTTTCGGATAGATCAACATAGTGACAACAACCACGCTTAAGCAAGCAGCTGANAGCAATATGTACCCATAGCTAACNCCCCAAAGGTCGGCAGTAAGCCCCGCAGCTAACCCTGCTATCGGTGACAATGCAGTATCCAACAAGGTCGCTGAAATAATACGACCGCGAAGCCGATCAGGCGCTATTTCCATCAGTGTTGCTGTGTTACCAGCTCTAAATAACGTTTGTGATGCCCCAATCCATATAATCAGTGGAAATGCCATCCACATATGGTTAGCTCCTGCAAAACCTAATAAAGCGATCCCATATGAGAGTGCTGCCAAAAGCATTAACCGACCCTTATAAGAAACCTCTCGCCGAGACGCTATGAACAGCCCACCACCAAGCCCTCCGATAGCACCCACCGACTGTAATAAACCCATTAAACCAATACCACGCCCGTACTGTTCTTCAACCAACTGTGGCAACAGGGTTTGATGTGAATACCCTATCGCCAGCGGACCGAGGCCAAGCAGAACCAATGCGAGAATCACACGGTGGCGACCTATATAGANGAANCCCTCAATCAATTGATTAAACGGATTCCCAATCGACTTNTTANNTTGGCTTTCAGGTATAANAATTTTCCCCGTGGTCCACAGCACCAATCCGAAGGCACCAGCAGCCCATACATACGCCCAACCGACATCCGTAGCGATAATCAAGACTGATATAGCTGCGGGGCCGATAAATCGNGTACTGTTTATAGCTATAGAATTCAACGACATGGCATTAATCATGTCTTTTTTATCAACCAGATTCGGGATTATTGATGTACGAACCGGTTGGTTCATCGCCATACCAGCACCTAGGCCNAACGCTAGTACGTATACGTGCCATAGTTCAATCAGATCTGTTAGCAGCAGAGCTGCCATTACCACATGCATTAACATGGTCCAGGCTTGAATAATCATCAACAGGCTACGGCGATTGAAACGATCAGCCGCCACTCCCCCTATGAGCCCCAATATCAACATAGGAACAGCACGNGCTATTAAGACTGAAGCCACCGAAGCAGACGATCCGGTGAGATCCCAAACCAGCCAGGCTCTAGCCACCATATCGGCATGCATCGCTGTTGCAGACAGAANCTGTCCGAACCACAAATATCGNAAACTCCGATTACTTAAAGACCTGAANGTCGCGGAGATAGTACCCGCTCTCATGGGTAACTTGTGATCAATAACGAAGATTCTATGGCTGGTTGATTACTACTCAAGTTATCTGCAGTATATGCCTCGGTCAGTCGATATCTAGTTGNATAGGTGAATGGATCGACTGCCATCCTGCGAGTTCAAATTCCCTCACGTCGTTAAGGCTTATCCCTAGAGAATCTGCAGTGTCTGCAGGAGTGGCCGAAGTGGAATTTCGGATTCCCAATCTGAGCTCCATTACGAGGCGTTGGGGATGAGATAACGTACTCACCGCTCTCGCTGAAAATTCTTTAGCCACAACGCCTGGAATTGATTTGGAGTGCCCATCTGCCGCACGAAATAACCTATCCATCATTTTTGTGCGTCCCATTGCCATCAAGCGCCTGAAGGCCAAATCAACGGTTAATGTGTCAGAAGAACCAAGATTATTAGCGTCTTTTTGGGCGATACTCTCAAGAGAAAGCCAGCCTTCGCGCGAGCCACCCGTTCTCAATCCATAAATCGCTAGTCGCCACGCGTTTTCATCATCAGATTCAAGCATCTGCCGTAACACTTGAACTGCTTTCATAGACTCTAACTTACCTAGTTCTTCCGCAGCCAAAGCCCGTTCCCTTATATCTACACTTGAAAGCAATTCCCGCAGTCGCAAGATACGTTCGTCTCCTACACCACTTAGTTCCGAAGCAACACGTCGAAGATGTGACCCTTCGGATTCACTTTCCGTTTTACTCAGGCGTGTAATGCCAGAAGTTTCAGCAGTTGGTTTAACTATATTGAAGACTCCATCTGTTTAGTCTTTCGTTGGGCGAGTGCAGATCCCACCATCACAAGAACCGCACCGATATAAAGCTCACCTCCAACGGATTCTCCTAAAATCCACCAGCTAAATAACACACCGAAAACAGGTTGACTGAGTGATATAACAGTAACCCTAGAAGGCAAATACCTCTTGAGCAACCACGTCTGCCCAATAAATCCAAGACCAGCAATTAAAACGCCGGTATAGAGCAGTGCAACTATAAGTCGAGTCGTCACCACAAATGGTTCGTCACTTTCAAATATCAAACTTGCAACAATAAACGTGAAAATCCCAAAGACACTTTGCGCAATTAACAATTTATGCTGAGCTATCCCCTGCCCAAGCTGTGACAGGAGCACCTGACGTGCACCAAGTAATATAGCCGAACCAAGCAACAGCAGATCCCCAACTAAAAAATCTGCATTTGAAACTGCAAAACCCTTGTAAAACACAGCAACTACGCCCGAATACGCAATGAGCGTTCCAAAAGTCCTTGTACGAGACATTTGATCCCCCGGAACGAAAACGTGTGCGAATACGCCTGTCCAGAGTGGAAAAGTCGAAGTCACCACCACAGCATGACCTGCCGATGTGAAATCCTGTCCTACATTCATAAATCCCAGTTGAATTGTGAATAAAACCCCAAGCAACGTGAGAGGAAGCCATTCACGTCGGTAAATCTTAAACGACTGA
>PBRL01000075.1 GCA_002725925.1 Chloroflexota bacterium | reverse complement strand
TAATGCCTGCCGCGGCAGCAGCCGCGGCTGTCGCAGCAATGGTTACACTGTCGGATGCAACAGTCCCAATTCCAACACTGCCATTGAGAAAGCCATCATCATCTACGGCCAAACCACTGGCTGTTCCATCATGGGCTTCCCAGTATATTTCCGCAGAGACTGGAGTAGCAAGAGAGGCATCAGTGTAATTGACAGTTAATATTCCCCAGTTTTCCATATTAGTACCCGCGCCATAATCTGTCCCTTCTACCATCGTGGCTAAATCCGGTGCGCCAAACTGGGCAAACACTCCTGATTGTGTGATCCCCCAGCCCCTTGTAGATACAGTTGCATCATTTGGATCAGTGATTGGTGATGTTCCAGTCCAGGTGCCAAATTCACTAACCTCTGGAATGGTAGCTGTAGTTATGCAATCGACTGTTGTTGTTGAAGGGTAGGTGCTGCCATCATTAATAAAGAAAGCACCATCGTCATAAAGATCAATAGTCATATCAATTCCGGGTGCAGTCGGGTCACCTGTAAGTATATATCCAAATCCAGCCAAAGCTTCAGGTGTTGTTAATGGTACTAACTGTGTACCAACTGTATCCCCGGTTGAAAATCCCTGCAGGGGGTATGAGAATATAGGTGCAGCTGAACTTGGCCAGGATGCTGTTACCGCATAGGAACCGGATAAAGTATCCGCTGGACTTTCCATATCTCTCGTTACATAGGTATAATGAACTATAACAGAGTTCATTTTATAATTTCCTTGAACGCTTTGAGAAAAAGCAGCACTGACAAAAAGTACGGATGTAGTAACAATATTAACGAGTAATCTCATAGATATCCTCCATTTTTGGTTATTAAGAATGAGTATTCCCTTATTTGCAGGATTCAATCCTGTCATTTCTAGGTATTGAATGGTGAAAGATATAACGTTGACCAGGATGTATCAAAGACTTTTTGGAAAATTTTCTCAATCCTTCTTTTTTATGCTCCAACGCCCCCACAGGACCCAAAGACAATATAAAGTCAGGATACTGCCAAAAAAAAATATGCCATTTAATATAATAGCCTTAATTATTTCATTCATCTTAATTGTTGCCTAATGTTATGTTGGATTAAATTCACGCGCCAAATTAATCATTTTTCTTTTTTTAATCCTTACCAGAATATTTTATGAAGATCGCTGTGCTGATTAAACAGGTCCCTGGTTCAGAATCACCCCTGCCCCTGAACAGCACACAGGCCTGGGTAGATGAACCGCAGGTAACCTACACCATGAATCCGCCGGATAATTATGCTCTGGAAGAAGCNCTCTTGATCAAGGAAAANGTTGGGGATGGGGAAGTGGTCGCAGTCAGTTTAGGACCGGAACGAGTTAAAAAAGTGATCCGGGAGGGGCTGGCCAAGGGCGCTGATCGGGGAATTTATTTGGAAGAGGATAGTCAGATTGAGACTGATCCTTTGTCTATTGCCAAGAGTTTTGCATCTGTTTTACAAGATGAGAATTTTGATCTGATTCTGACCGGTCTGCAATCGGATGATACAGGNATGGGTCAGACCGGAGTACTGATCGGTGAATTGTTGGGGTTATCTACAGCAACTCTTGCCGTCCAGACAAATATCCAGGATGAACAGATCCGTGTGAAACGTGAGTTGGAATCAGGCTGGTTTCAATGGGTAAAATTGCCTCTGCCGACTTCCATCAGCATTCAATCGGGACTGAATACACCCCGCTACCCATCCCTCAAAGGAATAATGGGGGCGAAGAAAAAGGAGATCAGGGTTATTCCCGCCTCGGAACACCAGACCGCTGAAAAAACTCAAACCATTAAAAAAGTATTTGTACCACAGACAACCAAAAAAACAGAAGTGATTGAAGGCAATGCGGATACGGTGGCTGCGCGTATTGTGGAAATTCTAAAATACGATGTGAAAGTATTATAATTGATGGATATTTTAGTTGTTTTAGAAGATAATCACGGTTCATTACACCGTATGAGCAAGGAAGCTGTTGCTGGTGCACAAAAAATGGGTGGAACTGTTACAGCACTTGCCATCGGNGGAAATGCGGAGGCNCTGGCTGGTGAATTATCGGNCATTGATCTAACAGAGGTGATCACAGTAAACCATGGGCTTGTTTCATCCTATAATGCGGATGGTTATTCAGAAGTTGTAAAGCAGGTCATTGAGTCTGAATCANACCTTTCAATAGTGGCNGGACATACATACCAGACCCGGGACTACATGCCTCGTCTCAGCGCGAAACTGGGTATTCCTTTCATTCCTGATATTATTTCATTTGATGCTGACGGTTTTGTGAAACAGGTTTTGAATGCGAAATTAAATGCCATTGTTTCCACTTCCGTAGAAACGTTCATTTTGAGTTTTCAATCTGCCGCATTCAGCGATGAAGATTTAATACCTGGATCCTGCGCGTCTCGACCCTTTGAAGTCAATCTGGATGCCTCTATGGTTCGTTCAGAAACTGAAGAACCATTTCAGGAAGATGCTGGTGATGTGGATCTGGAAAGTGCAGAACTCATTATTTCCATAGGCCGGGGAATCGAAAAGGAAGAAAATATACCTATGGTCTTTGAACTGGCCGAGGCACTGGGTGCGGAAGTATCTGCCAGCAGGCCGGTGGTAGATTCGGGCTGGATAGAATCTTTCAGGCAGGTGGGCAGCTCGGGACAGACAGTGGCTCCTAAACTATATTTTTCCTTGGGTATTTCCGGTGCCATCCAGCANGTGGTGGGAATGAAAGGGTCCAAGAATATCCTGTCTATCAATAAAGATCCTGATGCGCCAATTTTTGAAATAGNTGATTATGCTGTAGTTGGAGATCTTTTAGAAATAATCCCTAAACTGATAGAAGCATTACAGACTGAAAAAAATTCATGATTGAACGGGAAGCCCTGGAACTGGATATTCTTTTTGTAGGTGCTGGNCCCGCAAGCCTTGCTGGAGCGGTTCATCTTAAACGGCTTTTGCGAGAATCAGGTCAAGATGCCAGTGTAGGCATCTTAGAAAAAGCAGTCGAGGTAGGAGCCCATTCTTTATCTGGGGCCATTGTTGATCCCCGTGCACTTAGGGAACTTTTTCCCGATAAAAATGATCAAGATTTTCCCTTTGAAGCAGAAGTCTCTGAAGAACATCTATATTATTTAACAGATAATAAGAAAATTCCATTTCCGTTTATTCCTCCTTCTATGAATCACCATGGATGTTTTGTGGCATCACTGGGGAAACTTACACGTTGGTTAAGTGAAATCTGTGAAAATGAGGATATAGATATTTTCTGTGGCTTTGCGGGAACAGAACTGATTTATGATGAGGATCAGGTAATCGGCGTTCGCACTGGTGATAGGGGCATAGATAAGAACGGAGCACAAAAACCTCAGTTTGAACCAGGTGCAGACATCTATGCCAAGATTGTTGTTTTGGGCGAAGGAACACGAGGGAGCCTGACCAAAAAACTTATACACAAACACAATCTTATGGATGGCCGTAATCCGCAAGTTTGGGCTCTTGGTGTTAAAGAATTATGGCAGATGCCGGCCGGCACGGTTCAGAGTGGCTATGTAGCTCATTCCATGGGTTTCCCTTTGGGTCATGATATTTTTGGTGGTGCCTTCCTTTATGGGATGAAGAATGATATCTGGAATCTGGGTCTCGTGGTGGGCCTTGATTATAAGAATCCGGGTGTGGATTCTCACCACGAATTCCAGAACTTGAAAACTCATCCTTGGATACGTTCGAAATTAGAAGGTGGTAAAGTAATTGCTTATGGAGCTAAATCTTTACCTGAAGGCGGTTGGTATTCTATTCCAAAGCTCTCAGTAAACGGTGCTATGCTAATTGGTGATTCTGCTGGATTTTTGAATGGGCAAAGATTAAAAGGTATCCACTTAGCCATGAAATCTGGGATGCTAGCTGCTGAAACAATTTCTATAGCGTTGGCTGAGAATAATTTTACTGAGATAAAACTGGGAGATTATGAAGATCGTATGAAGTCGAGTTGGATCANAGATGAATTGTNGAAGGTGCGAAATTTTCANCANGGATTTGATCACGGACTGTTTGGAGGTTTAACGAATGCAGGAATAGGACTTTTGACTGCTGGCCGCGGATGGGGATTTAAAGATCGCCTTATCAGTGAAGCTGGCCATTTACAAATGGAAAAAGGGCTGAAAAATGACCGTTACAAAGATCTACAGTTTGATGGGACTTACCTATTTGATAAAGTGACAGACGTCTATCATTCCGCGACTTCTCACGAAGAAGACCAGATTCCACATCTGCATGTAAATGAACCGGATATTTGCATTACGAAGTGTGCTGAAGAATACGGTAATCCTTGTATAAATTTCTGTCCAGCAGATGTGTATGAAATGGTGCCAGAAGAGGATAATCAAAGGCTTCAGATCAATTTTTCAAACTGTGTACATTGTAAGACTTGTGACATAATGGACCCGTATCAAATTATTGACTGGGTTCCCCCTGAAGGTGGCGGTGGTCCCACGTGGATTAATTTATAACTTAATTGCCGGATTCCACTTAGATAGTTCAAGTAGTTCAGGTGAAAAAGGATTCGGAAAATCAGGCCTAGGTCTTGGGTAACACATTCCAATTATCGTTCGAACAAGACTCTAATTTCGATTATTCATACCAATCCATAGATAACCTCTCTGAGTACGAAAAATATAAATTATCTTTCCACCCCGACCGTCCTAAATACCTTGATTATATATCTATTTTTGATGTAGTGGAACCATGCCTTGAGTCGGGCGAATTCGGAGCCTGTCTTGTCCAGACCCATCGGGCAGAACTGGAAGGGATTCCGGTCATGCTCATTGGTCAACAAAGCGGACCTTCCTCCAATTATACGGACCTTCTTGAATCTTTGCAAGATCCTGAAACAGTCCGTATCTGGAACCATGGCATGCCGGTGCCCGCGTCTTACGAAAGGGTGGTAAAGGCCATCCAGCTTGCTGAAGAAGAGCAACGGGTCATCATCATTTTCGTGGATACACCTGGTGCTGACCCCACGGAACAGTCAGAAGCCAATGGCATCGCCTGGCGGATCGGAGACACGATCCACGCCCTGGCGGATGTAAAGGCTCCCACTATTTCCCTGATCATGAATCGTGCCTGTTCCGGAGGCGCCATTGCCTTGACAGGAACCGATGTGACCCTGGCCATGGAACATTCAACTTACCTGGTGATCACCCCGGAAGCCTGCTCATCCATTTTATTTCATACACGATCCCGGGCCAATGAAGCGGCAGAGGTATCCCAGATTACTTCAAAAGAAGGGTATATACATGAAATCGTGGATGAGTTGATTCCGGAACCAAATGGTCCTGCCCATCGAAATAAACAGCAAGCGCTGGCATCTGTAAAAACTGTATTGCGGGAATATGTTATGAATGATTCTGATTTCGACCCAAAAACCATTTTTGAAAAACGGGTTGATCGCTGGAAAAAGATTGGACATTGGGAAGAGGTAGATCCATCTGAGTTGAATTCCTTTCATGGTCCTGTTACCAGACTTCCTGTTCCCGAATCTAACGGCTACGTCAAGCGGCACGTAAAGTGTTATGACACTAATGGGATCCACCATTATGATCCAGAATCTCTTAAGAAACTCGAAAAAACAAATTACGTTTGTGGCGTATGTGGTCACCGATATGTCCGCCCATCTGCTTGGGACTATATCAATTGGATCCTGGATGATGATTCATTTGCAGAACACGATGAAACCAAGTTCATTGCTGATAAGGACATCCTTGGATTTCCCGGTTATGTAGAAAAATTAAAGGAAACCCGCAGAAAAACGGGACTGGTTAGTGCCATGATCACTGGTAACGGGATCATTCTGGGTAAAGATGTTGTGCTTTGTGCCACAGATTTTGGATTTCTCGGCGGCTCATTCTGTATGAGTACAGGAGAAAAGGTTTGGCGTGCAGCCCAGATAGCGATTGATCGTATGGTTCCCCTGATCCTTCAGGCTTCTGGAGGTGGGGCCAGAATGCATGAAGGATGCTCTTCTATGGTGAGTATCCCTAAGGCACATGTGGCCATCAGCTGCGTGGAAAATGCAGGGCTTCCTGTGGTCACATTAATAACAGATCCAACTCTTGGCGGTGTGGCGATTGGCATGGCCAGCCGGGGAAAACGGCTGTTCGAGTTTAATGCAGGACATATCGGATTTTCCGGGAAACGGGTCATAGAACAGTATACAGGAAAGAAAACATCAAAAGGATTCCAAACGGTGGATTGGCTTGAAAAGCATGGCCATGCGGAAAGGATTATTCATCCGAAGGATCTAAGGGATGTGATCTATTCGCTCATTAAGAGTAAAAATTAGGATCCAATATCAGGATCATTTCTACGGATAGTATGACGGCCCAGGATTGGAACTGACTCAGATCGTAAATCTGTTTTCCTGCAGCCAGCCGTGCGCTGTTTCTTTTTTTTGATCATTGCACAAAAAGGTGACAATATCTCCTTTTTTGATGGTCATCTGCTCATGCACCGGCATGGTGGTCCCTTTATGGGAAACAACCATTGGCAACAATACGCCTCTCATGGATTCATCTTTGAAATCTGGGTTAGTATCTCTGGTGAATTCGCAAAAAGATAAATAGGTTTGTCCTTTCCGGATTCGGGAAGACCACTTGTCAATATCTACGGGCCGTCCAAATGGAATCCGACCTCCTGTGTCCCCAATCATGCTGGAGGTAATACCTTCATTCTTATACTTGATCCCAGTTAGGATGATCAATTCTTTGGCAAGATGCTTGGCCCGCTGGGAAAAAATATAATTCACTTCCTCATTTCCGCTTAATGCAATAATTCCTTTACGGCTGTCCAGTTCCGCCCGCTTCAGGGTACGCTCTTCCAGGGCATTCCCGTAAAAGACCTTGATACCTTCGTTTTCCGCCAATCGACAAGCCTTAGGATCCTCATCGATGCAAATTATCTCATTTTCTCCCTGTTTTAACAGCCTGGCCAGGAACCGGGCCATTTCATGTGCGCCCAGAATGATCCATCCGATTTCACTTTTTCTTTTCAAGTTCAAAATTGCCGCGACCCAGCCGCCGGTGATCCCGGCTGACAGGACCGTCATGGTAATGAGCAGAAAAACAAGAGCCCGAAGCTGGGAACCGTCATAGCCGTGGAGGTTCAGTTCAAATGCGAACAGGGAAGCCACAGCCGCGGCCACGATCCCGCGGGGAGCAATCCAGGCCAGAAGAATTTTATGTTTTTTTTCTAACTTAGATCGTGCCGTGCCAGCAAAGACAGCAAGGGGTCTAATAATTATCATTAGAAATAGCACCGTGAATACACCATTAATTCCAAGATTGTAAATATGGGATAGNCTNACATCAGCTGCCAGCAGGATGAACAGCATTCCGATCATGAGAACGGTAAGCTGCTCTTTGAATTCCAGGAGCTCCCGATGGATGTAGGTTTTTGAATTACCAATGGTCATCCCGGCAATGGTGACAGCAGCAATACCGCTCTCGGGGCTTAAGGCATTGGATAGCTGAAAAAGGGCGAAAACCCAGCTCAAGATAAATACATTTTCCAATCCTTCCGGTACCAGCCNTCGGATCCGGAAAAGCAAGGTTAACAAGGCTCCACCAGTNACACCAAATANGGTACCGATGCCTAACCGGGTAATAATATGGTAAAACCCCTTTAAAAGTGAAAGNCCCGAAGGACTGATGGCAACCTCTAATGCGACCACGGCAACAATGGCACCAATGGCATCTAGCAAGATTCCTTCCGCTTCCAGAATGGTACTTACACCATGATGGATACGGATCCGTTTTAATAAGGGCGAAATAACGGTGGGACCGGTTACAATGATAAGAGTTCCAAATAAGATAGATGTTCTAAAATCCCAATCCAAAAAGAATAGAGTGGACAGGGTTCCGCCCACCAAGGTTATGAAAGCGCTGATGGTGATGAGTCCCTGGATGGCCAGCTGTTCTCGTTTGATCCGGCTGATACGTAAATTCATACCACCCTCAAAAAGGATTACAGCCACTGCGAAGCCGACAATAATGTGCATTGCAGAACCAAGAGAATCCGGCTGGATCCAGTTGAGACCATCTGGACCAAACAATAAGCCGGCAGCTAATAAAATGATAATACCAGGGATACGCATTCTCCGGGCTAGAGCNTGGGCCAGCATACCCANAGCCATGGACAGGCCAAAAGTTAAAGCAGGATTATCCGTCATTCACTTTAGAAATCAATGTAAACAGTCACTAGGAGGGTGGTAGAAAGGTAAAATCTACTGCAGGCAATTATGTGCAGACACTCCGTGAAGATAAAATTGTATACAGAATAATGCACCCTTTATATTAATAGAACAATTTCTCTTTTTTGACTCAATTATATAAATATAGAGTATTCTTTTAGCAAATCATTCCGGTACCGCCACGCCGCGGATCGCCTACTGCCGCGGTAGAGGTCACTGCATTGACACCGCCAAAAAAAAGATTGATTTCATCCCAGGGATGGAGTTGAATATTATCGGGCAATGACTCCAATGCCGTTTCCGGTTCAAAGTGGAGCACACTTCCTTCCAAATGAATCCTGGNAGCGTGAACAGCGGACTCAAGATCCATATTTTTTACAAAGAAGTTCAGTANTACCTGNGAGATNGCNGANCGNAGCCGGTTNCTTCCCCCGCTGCCCAATACCATTTCAACTCCTTTTTCCCCCATGACCAGGGTAGGGGATATCATGGTTGGCAGCCGCCTCTGCCGTGGCCACTGGTGAAAACCTTGGGGGTTTAAATCTTCCTCGCCAAGCATATTATTCAGCATGNTGCCCATTTCCGGGATGACGTATCCGCAGCCTTCACCATTGGTGGTGGTGACACTAGCGGCGTTGCCCTGATTGTCCAGAATACTCACATGGGTGGTGGCACCCCGGGAGGCAGGATCTTGTTCATTGTGGAATGTAGTATTGCCGGAATTGAATAACTGCAGGTAATGGTTGAATATCCCTGGTTCCATTACCTGAGATATTTGGAATTCATCTTCCGGATCAAGGCAGATTTCATTTCGGGCAATGGAAGTGACCTGCATAGCCTTTATAAGATTTATTAAATCAAAAGTGGAAGCAGTTTTTGANTGTTCCAGTAGCTGCAGGGCAAAGGTGATGAGTGTACCGCCGGTTGCAGGCGCCGGATTGGTATAGATTGTTTTCCCCTGGAACTTACTTTTTAACGGTTGCCTCTCGATCACCTTGTACTGGGCAAGGCATTCTTTGGTCAGGATGCCTTTTTCTCCTATGGCGCCCAGAATCAGCTCTGCACCGTCTCCTTCATAAAAGTACCTGGCTCCTTCAATAATGAGGATTTCCAGGANATNNGCAAAGGCAGGATTTTGNAAACGGTCACCTTGTTTTAATAGTTTTCCGTCTGGTTTGAATAATTTATTCCCTTCGGGAGAGTGAATCAGGATCGGTTCCAGGATCTTGACCAGGTAAGCCTGGGCTTCATTGAGAATGACCCCGGATCTGGCGGCCTCCACCGCTGGTTCCAAAACAGTTTTCAGTGGGAGTTGTCCCAATTTTTCCTGAACATGCAAAAGACCGGCGGCATTGCCAGGGACAGCAACTGAACCCTGCCCGATATGAAACTGTTGTTGGCTGGGTCCAAAATCCACCAGGATGCTAAAAAAATCCAATTCTTTTCCTGGATTTGGAGGCGGTGTATCCACAAAGAAATCATAGAGGATTGGCTCAGAGTTTTCCGGACAGGCCAGGAAAGCACCTCCGCCTCCCGGTCCTGTAAGGTTGAACTCAGAAACCATGGAGGTAAATACCGCTCCCACAGCTGCATCGAAGGCATTGCCGCCATTTTCCAGGATTTGGCAGGCAGCCCGGACTGTTGAGTTTTCCCCACCAGCGATTGAACCATATTTCATCATCTTCAATAAAAATACGGGGATATCAGCGGTTATGCAAGTTTGTCTATTTCAGTAATAACAATTTCTGATTTTTTAAGTGATTCCCGTTTTGCAGCTGGATAAAATAAACCCCGCTGGTCATTCCACTGGCGTCCCATTTTATTTCATGGAAACCAGATCCGATCTGTCCATCAACCAATGTTTCAACTAACCGTCCGGTTATGTCAAATATTTGTAGAGACGCATTGCGATGCGTCTCTACCGAAAACTGAATCGTT
>PBRL01000022.1 GCA_002725925.1 Chloroflexota bacterium | reverse complement strand
GACATCACCCTTGTAATAACCGCCCAGATCCTGCGCATAACCCTGCGAGGCATTCATTTCATCAATAATCCGCTGCTCATTTGCAACGAGTTGACCAGCAACAACTCCGAAACGTTCAGCTATAACTGGGTTCGTTTCCTGNGCAGCCAGNGCCTGCGCCCAGTACATGGTCAGGTAAAANGTTGCCCCGCGATTATCCAATTCGCCTACTTTTCTTGAAGGCAAACGCCCGTTTTGCAAGTACTGCCCTGTAGCCGAATCAAGCGCGTCACCAAGGGCCGCAGCTCCCTCACTGTCAAATTGTTCTCCCAAGTGTTGTAAAGATGCGGCCAAGGCCATGTATTCACCAAGTGAATCCCAACGAAGATGACCCTCTTCTTGGAACTGTTGTACATGCTTCGGGGCAGAACCACCTGCACCGGTCTCGAACAAACCACCACCATTAAGCAATGGAACAATAGAAAGCATGCGGGCACTAGTGCCGATCTCNAGTATNGGAAACANGTCAGTCAGGTAATCACGAAGCACGTTACCGGTAACCGATATCGTGTCCTGGCTTTTACGGATGCGATCCAGGGACAATTGCATAGCATCTTTCGGAGGAAGAATCCGTATATCCAAACCGTCGGTATCTTCATCTCGAAGATAAACCTCCACCTTTCGAATAACCTCGTAATCGTGTGCCCGCTCACTATCCAGCCAAAAAATGGCTGGAGCTCCGTCGGCTCTAGATCGTCTAACAGCAAGCTTTACCCAGTCCTTGATGGGAATATCTTTGGTCTGGCACGCTCGCCAGATATCGCCTTGCTCAACATCATGCGAAAGCAATATCACGCCCGAGCTATCGACGATCCGAACAGCACCAGCCGACTCGATTTCAAAAGTCTTGTTATGAGAACCATACTCTTCTGCTGCCTGNGCCATTAGCCCCACGTTTGGAACGGTTCCCATGACGGCAGGATCCAATTTCCCATTTACCTGGCAGTCCTTGATCGTCACGTCATAAATCCCTGCNTACGTCGAATCAGGGATCACCGCCTTNACGTCCTGGAGTTCATTATCAGCGTTCCACATTCGACCCGAATCTCGAATCATTGGAGGCATCGAAGCGTCGATGATGACATCGCTAGGGACGTGCAAATTCGTAATGCCTTTTCGAGAATCGACCATCGCTATTCCAGGGCCGATTGCAAAGTCTTTTTCCAGGTCAGTAGCTATTGTCCCGCTTGGATCCCGCATTAATCCCGAAAGCTTCGTGAGCACATCCCCGAGCCCGTTATTAGGGTCCGCACCAAGTTCGTTGATCTCGGGTTCATGATTTGAAAATAAATTTGNAAAATACGTGCGCACTCCNTGACCAAAAATNATCGGGTCTGAAACCTTCATCATCGTCGCTTTCAAATGCAACGAATAAAGTAGATCCTTCTCTTTGGCATCGCGTACCTGGTCTTTGAAAAAATCCACCAGGACATTCCTGCTCATGAACGTGGAATCGAGTATCTCGCCTGCCAAGAGCGGCAGTGATTCCATCAGAACTTTCACATCACCGTTTTTCGATACGTGCTCGATTTTCGCCATGGTGCCTGATGGCAGGGTAATCGACTTCTCNTTGTGAAAGAAATCTCCCCCAGACATGGTCGAGACATGGGTNCNAGAATCTGCTGGCCATTCACCTGGGGCAGTGGGATTAGCCCGGGCAAAGTCCTTTACTGCCTTGGGGGCACGTCGATCTGAATTGCCTTGTCGGAGCACCGGGTTAACGGCGCTGCCCATAGCCTTGCCATAACGCGTTTTAGCGTCTCGTTCTGCATCGGTTCCGGGGTCATCCGGGTAATCAGGAATCGAGTAACCCAACGCTTGAAGCTCGGCAATACACGCCTTTAGTTGGGGAGNCGAGGCACTGATATTCGGGAGCTTGATGATATTGGCTTCCGGAAGCTCTACCAACCGTCCAAGCTCAGCTAGATCATCCTCAACAGACCGATCGCCCAGGACATCCGGAAACTGTGCAAGTATTCGCCCTGCAAGTGAAATATCACGTGTCTCGATCTCTACCCCAACTGTTGCTACGAAGGAACGAACAGCTCGTAAAAAAGCATGCGTTGCAAGCGCGGGTGCTTCGTCGGTCCAGGTGTAGATGATAGAAGGTGCATGGGTCATGGTTATCGTGATAGGAACTATGGCAAAACAATCATAAATCAGGAATCAAATCAGCNGATGATTATATGAGATAAATTTNCAATTCAGGTCTCAATACATCCACAACTAAAACAGGAAAATACCAAATAGATCTGCCTGCCCCTTAATACCGCACGAAGTTACATGACAAAGTCGATCTGTCCACCATGCGGCATCGAAACACCCTAGGCACAAACACGTTCTAACGGAAAAAAGCCACGTCTTCCGANATGTATTCCTCACGTATGGGGGACCAGATATCGAGTGCAGTACAACCGTTTTCAGTCGCNACAACTCTATGAGGTACATCCCCCGGAATCACGTAATGATCTCCCGCAATCAATAGCCGCTCATCATCACCAACATAAAACATGGCTGCTCCCTCGAGCACGCGTCCACATTGCTCATGGGGATGTGAATGCAGTGGGACCNCTGTGTCAGGATCGATATCGATGATACCCATCATGATCTTCTCACCCCACATCAACCGGGCATAAACCCCCGGAAGAAGTTCTCGCCTGTTGACATCGTTCTCGCTGTAGAAATATTTTTCTGGAAGCATGAAACCCTTACCCATGCGAACCGGTTTTACGGCTGATAGCAGCCTCTGCTACCGGGCTAATCACCTGCTCTATATCAATATTTAATAGCGCTGGCCCGTGGTGATCGAACGCCCTTTTCATAGCGCTTTCAAGATCCTCTGCCTTCGTAACATGCTCACCATAAGCACCTAGCCCCTGGGCCATCACGTCGTAACGAGTGGGCAGAAGATCGGTCCATACCGGGCGTCCGTACAAACCTTTTTGGATCTGCCAATCGATACCCCATATGGAGTTGTTGCCAACCATGATCTTCACGGGCAAATCGTGACGAACCATCGTATCGATTTCCATACCGTTGAAACCAAGCGAACCATCGCCTGTGGCGACAACCACCTTTTTACCTGGTAGCGCAACTTGAGCCCCCAGGGCGTATGGCAGGCCAACACCAATCATCCCAAAGCTCGAAACGTTGTGAAAACGGTACGGCTTATCACGCTCGATCGAAGCCCGCAGGAAGTGACAGTAATCTCCACCATCAAAAGTCACGTGAGTATCGTCATCTATGAATTTTTTTAAAGTATTCGAAACATGCATAGGATGCATGGGACTTTCCATTTTCCCCAGCCGAGTCAAGCCTTCATGCCATTCGTTAAATGCTGACCGCAAGCGTTCAACCCATTCGGTTCGCTCGACCCATTTACGTTTGGCAGCGCCGTCGGCTAACTGGGTAATGACAGGACCAAGATCACCGACGATTCCAACTGCAGCTGTACGAGCCCGAGCAACTTGAGTTGGAGAAGGATCGACAACTAGGAATTTCACGTCATCAGCAAAAGGAGGGTTTCCGCCGAAACCATTGGTATAGTCGAGCTTCTTTCCAAGCATCAGAACAACGTCAGCATCTCCAACGTTACGAACCGTCAAATTAAGTGGCTGGTACCCTAGGCCCATAGAGTATTCGTGAGAATCAGGGATCAATGCTCTTGCTGAATCCTCAGAAAAGAAGGGAATACGCATCGTCTCTACGAGCCGCCTCACCTCTGACGGAATCGCAGTCGCACCCGCAGAAGACCCTGCAAAAATCATGGGCCTTTGTGCCGAATTCAACAAGTCAACAGCTTTTTCGACCTGGGCGGTATCACCGAGTACTTGCAAAGGGGTTACATATTCGCTAGGGGCGTATCGAGTTGCTTCCGCGTCTTCAATCTCCGCCATCTGGAAATCATGGGGTATCGTCAAGTGAACCGGTCCTTGCCGTCCGCTCAGCGCCGTCCTAAACGCCAGGGCAACATACTCAGGAATTCGTGCAGGTGACGGAACTTCCCACGCCCCTTTCGTGATTGGTTTGGCAGCATTAATCTGATCGAATTCCTGCATCGCGCCCCGACCTAGGTTCGGAGATTCAGCCGAACCGGCAATATTAATCACCGGGGCTTCCGAATGAATGGCATTAGCCAGTGCAGGCAGTGCATTCGCATGACCGGGAGTCGTTGATAGCATCACCGCTCCCTTTTTAAGAATTCTCGAATATGAATCGGCTGCATGTACGGCACCCGACTCATGTCGAAAGTCAACCATCCGCAGAGGAGCATCGAACATCGTGTCGAGCATGTGCAGGATATGGTCACCAGCGATCCCGAAGACGGTATCAACACCTTCGGATCGAAGGGCACGAATTAAAAGATCACTACCGGTAGTCTTAGCCATAATTTTCAAAATTTCTCAATGTCTTGGCCCAGTCTTCAAACAGTTACTTGGAATTTAATCAACGCGATCACAATTTGAATCCGTCGAAACCAAACAGTTGAAAAGATTAGCACTGTAACGTTCTCATTTGGAATGATAGAAGCGCAAGGTGGCTTATTTGCGATTGGCTAGTCGACTGTTAGAACCAACATATCTATCAACTCATCAACAGCCATAAGGCCTAGAGTTGATTGATCGGAGAACAAATTAACCAGGCCTCCAACCCTCACCTCATCAAATTGCGTACTTAAATTTGCTCTGAATTTATCGACCAGTAACGGCTTGGCGGCTTGACGGCGTCTCCGATGCCCAATCGGGTACTCTACCGTTATATTTTCAGTCGATGAACCGTCTTTGAATCGCACCTGCACGGCATTAGCAATCGAACGTTTATCGGGATCAATGTAATCTTCCGTGAATCTTCGATCGTGCTGCATGGTCATCTTGTCTCGAAGTTGATCAACGCGGGGATCCATCGCCACCTCATCCTCGTAGTCCCCGGCTGTGAGCATACCTCTTAATAGAGCAATTGCCGTCATGTACTGAATACAATGATCTCGATCTGCAGGATTGTTCAATGGGCCGGTTTTATCGATGATACGCAATGCCGATTCCTGNGAAGTGATTATGACTTCATCGATCTGGTCAAGTCGTGATACAACTTGTGGATGAAGTTCCAAAGCAGCCTCGACAGCGGTCTGAGCGTGGAACTCTGCAGGGAAGGAAACCTTAAACAGGATGTTTTCCATAACGTAAGAGCCTAGCTCTCGTTGAAGAGTGATCTCCTCCCCTCTGAACCAGACATCCTGGAATCCCCAGCCCGAGGCTGTCAATGCCGAGGGATAACCCATTTCACCAGACATGGAGTTCAGGCTAAACCTAACGGCTCGGCTCACCGCATCTCCTGCTGCCCAAGATTTTCGTGACCCGGTATTCGGTGCATGCCTATANGTACGCAGAGANGCATCNAGCCATGCNTTNGANACNGCGTTCTCGACCTGCTCAACATCACCTCCCAACATCGCTGTAACAACCGCAGTCGATGCAACTTTCACCAAGATCACGTGATCAATCCCGACATTATTAAAAGAATTATCGAGGGCGAGAACTCCTTGAATTTCGTACGCTTTCACCGCCATTTCCAATACTTCTGTGACATTGATCGATCGTGAAGATCCCGATACATCGCTACGGCTAATGAAGTCGGCTATAGGAATAATAGCGCCGAAATTATCAGACGGATGGCCCCACTCAGCAGCGAGCCATGTGTCATTGAAATCCAACCATCGAATCGCTGCCCCTATGTCGAAGGCCGCCTTGACCGGATCCAATTGATGACGAGTCCCCGGGACCCTGGCACCGTTCGGCACGATCATGCCTTCCACGTCTGGTCCTAACAGCTTGGTACACGCCGGATAGTCCATCGCCAACAACGCGCAACCAAGTGAGTCCATCAGGCACAATCGGGCTGTATCCAAGGCTAATTCAGAATCAGGCTGATAATTAACCGCGTAGTCGGCAATTCTCGCTATAACGTTATCTGTTCCTGGCATGGTAACGTTCAGCCGCGATCGTCTATCGCAACGTAGCCCCTAGGATCGGGCCCCGTGTAATCAGATAGAGGACGAATTAGCGCATTATCACCGCGTTGCTCAATGACATGAGCAATCCAGCCAGACGTGCGTGCGATAACAAACACAGGAGTGAACATCGCCGTTGGAATTCCGCATAAGTGATAAGCAGTAGCAGCATAAAAATCTAAATTCGGAAACATCCCTTTCTCACGAAGCATGACGGCCTCGATCCTGTCAGAAATATCGTAGAAGGAGGTATTTTTCGCTGCCTCCGATAACTGCCGGGCCAAATCTTTTACGATAGGTGAACGAGGATCGCCGTTCTTGTAGACACGGTGCCCAAAGCCCATGATAAGTCGCCTGGCTTTCAACATATGCATCACAGATTTCTCAGCATCCTGAGGAGAGTCGAATGACGAGACCAACTCCATCGCAGCCTCGTTGGCACCTCCATGGAGTGGTCCCCGCAGAGCACCAATTGCTCCCGTCACGGCCGAATAAGTGTCTGCCAATGTCGAGGTGATAACTCGAGCGCTAAAAGTTGACGCATTAAATTCATGCTCCGCATATAAAATCAAGGTTTTATCCAGCGCATCACGCTTTAGTGGATCGGAAGGCATACCGGACATCAAGCTCAAAAAATGACCTGCCACGGTATCTTCATCAGAATCTGTTTCGATACGTTCATTTCGAGAATGAAAGCGGTACCAGTAGGCCAACATCGAACCGAAACTAGCGGTCAGCCTATCCCCGACTGAAGCTGCTGTTCTACCATCCTCTCCTTCAGGCTCAAGCGTTCCTAGTAACGAGGTGCCGGTCCNNAGTACNTCCATCGGATGAGCAGATTGGGGCATATGCTCCAAAAGAGTCTTTAACTGATCTGGCAGCGAACGCAAACCAGCAAGCTTGTTTTTATAGGCATCAAGCTGACTATGGACCGGAAGCTTCCCGTAGATCAAGAGATAGGCAACTTCCTCGAAAGTTGACTCGGCCGCAAGGTCGGTGATCGAATAGCCACGATATGTAAGACCCACGCCAGCCTTACCAACCGTCGACACCCCCGATGAACCTGCTGTAACACCATTAAGACCAGAGCTAACCATATTAATGAATCCTGTCAGTTAATTAAAAGATCTATAAGTCACTATCACTCTTGAAAAGTTCATCTAATTTGCTCTCATACGCTTGATAATCAATGTAATCGTAAAGCTCATCACGAGTTTGCAATTCACCAATGATTTCGGATTGCGTGCCTTTGGTCCTAAGGATTCTCAAAGCATTTTCTGCGGCTTTGTTCGCAGCACGGAATGCCGTCAAAGGATACAAAGCGATGTCAACACCAACGCTCGCGAGTTCATCGAGCGTGAATGCCGGAGTTTGTCCAAACTCGGTTAAATTCGCCAGTACCGGGACCCCAGTCGCCTCCCGAAACTTCTTGTAATCGATNAGTTCAGTAACGGCCTCAGCGAACACCATATCTGCNCCTGATTCAACATAAGCAACNGCNCGTTCNACTGCAGCATCAATACCTTCACTAGCAATCGCGTCTGTACGAGCCATCAAAACAAAATCTTTATATTCCTTCGCATCAGCAGCAGCTTTTAGCCTATCCTGCATTTCTGCGGTTGNAACGATCTGTTTACCAGGTCGATGACCACACCGTTTATCTTGTACCTGGTCTTCGATATGTACTCCTGCAGCACCTGCACGAGCCATTTCTTTCATTGCTCGGGCAATCATAAACGCACCGCCCCAACCTGTATCTATATCGACAAGCAGGGGCAAGTCCACCGCTGTNGCGACTCGCCGCACATCTTCAAGAACATTATCGAGAGTTGTCATACCAAGATCAGGTAGGCCGTATGAAGCAGTCGCAACTCCAGAGCCCGATAGGTAAAGAGCCATAAATCCAGCAGATTTCGCCATCACTCCGTGGTAAGGATTCGTCACGCCTACAACCTGAAGCGGCGACTCCGTTTGGATCGCTTTCCTTAGATTTTTGCCTGGAGTNGTGCTCATGATGCCAAATTATATGTACAGCAGAGCACTCGTGACGCTACCACAGACAAATTAACTCAATATGGCGTCCGAAAATACAAGTGGCGATACCNAAAGCAATACAATCCCCAAAACCAAGCGCAACTTAGCAGCATCAACCGTTCCGGTCATACGGGANCCAGCGAACATTCCAATCATCGCTGGAATACCAATTACTGAAACCAGCAACCAGTCAACTCGTCCGCTGATCAGGTGACCGGTGAATCCTGAAGTTCCGACAAGAATGGTAAGCGCTAGATTAGTGCCAGCTGCCAGTGAAGGCTTCATCTTTAAAACATGAACAAGGGCTGGCATTCGCAAAACNCCCAGCGCCAAACCAACAGCACCACCCATTANGCCAATGACGAAACCCAGAACACTTTCTCGCACCACCGTCTTCGAATTAAGATCTCCACGCCCAGAGCGAGGATCGCCGTCTTCANCAGACGACGANCGGTTACGCAGTTCTGCAACAGCCCGCACNATCATCATCAGNGATGACCAGACCAGTAACACNGCGACGATCAACAATAGAATCATTCTTGAAACCAAGTCNGCGTANAGACCNCCTACAAAAGAACCGGCTATAGCNGGAATACCGATAACAATCACTACACGAAACACGATACGGTTCTGAAGAATGGCAGGCCAAGAACCGGCCACGGAGCCAAGAACGCTGACAAAAAGGTTTGTACTTGCTGCCATAAGCGGATCTAAGCCAACCGCGGTCATCACCGGCAGACGTACAACACCAAGCGCTATTCCCACGATCCCACCTACGATTCCAACCAAGAGAGACATAACGGCTAGGCCGATAAGTTGAACCGTTGTTAGGTCAGAACCAAATAGCGCCAAATCAGTCGCTGAAAAGGTTATTCAACCATGCGGAGAGTCCCTTGGAAGAACGCGGAAT
>PBRL01000021.1 GCA_002725925.1 Chloroflexota bacterium | reverse complement strand
CGAGAACCCAGCAATCGTCCACTAGCAATAGCCTCTGTAATAGCGCAGCCCGGTTCATCTTCATGACCACAGTCGCGAAACTTACATCGACCCTTGTACTCTTCTATTTCTGAAAAAGTTTTGGCAAGCGCATCTTCACGGCCTTCTACAAGACCAACTGTGCGAATCCCCGGAGTATCGATCAATACACCCCCGCCAGATAAAGGCAATAATTGCCGAGTCACTGTCGTATGACGGCCCCGAGTATCCGATTTACGAATGCCGCCAGTATCCATGACCTTTTCACCAATCAATTGATTGGCAAGCGTAGATTTACCAACCCCAGATGCGCCCACAAGAGCAACGGTTTCACCTGCTGTGACAAATCGGTGAAGTGGCCTTATTCCTATACCGATCAACCCACTAACTGCAAATACCCCCACCCCTGGCGCTGCTAACTCTAAACGCCTCAACAATCTGGTTGAATCCACATCCTGAATCAAGTCTATTTTTGAAATCACAATCACAGGAACAGCTCCACTAGACCAGACCAGCGCAATTTCTCGTTCCAATCTCGATACATTGACATTATTTGCAGCCTGCATGATGAAAACCGTGTTGACGTTAGCAGCCAGAATCTGTTCGTCGGATTTTCCCTTGGATCTTCCTCGCACAGATCGATTTCGAATCAACAAGGAAGTTCGCGGTAAAACAAATTCAATCTCATCCGAACCTTTATTAACGCCGGGTCGCACTAATACCCAATCACCAACCGTCGGTTCAATGGGTTCAATTTCAGATTCATCATCGCTAGTAATTTGTGCGAAGGTACTTCCAGCACGAAAGTCGCCGGTATCCGCATGTACATGAGTGGATATCCCATCTACCCGCGCTACTCTGCCGGGTCGAAGTTCTGAATCCGATGTACAAATCTGAATGAAGTCTGCCTTAACCGATTCTGTAAGGCCATACTGAAGGAGATTCGTATAACTATCGTATGAAATATGGATAGTAATGAGATTGCGTTCACTGGTGAAAAAATTCAAAGTGAAATCGAAGATTGCATTATTTGCTTAATCAACGGTTCACTAATACGAATATTACACAGTATTACGCAGTTTTGTTCAGAATCCCACATAAAGGATTACAAATAATGTCGGATTCGAATAGAGAACAATGAAGACCTATAGCCCGTAACCTTCTGCAACAGCTGAAAGCACATCCTGAGCGTCAGTAAGGACTTCCCGTTCAAGACCTCTGTTATAAGGCCAAGGAACATCCACAGAACCTACCCTCATGATCGGTCCATCAAGCCATTCGGATGCGCGTTGCTGGAGTTCTGCGGCAACTTCAGCCATAACACCACCAGTACGACGTGCACTGTCTACTAACACAACCCTATTCGTCTTCTGTATTGAATCCAAAACAGTATCAATATCAAGCGGATTCAGTGAGCGAAGATCAATAGTTTCAACAGAGCGACCTCGCTCCGTAAGACTATCTGCAGCAGAGTTTAACGAACGCATACCGTATCCGTATGAGACGAGTGTAATATCATCTCCTGTCCGATTTACATTAGCTTTGCCAAGCTCAATTTCATAATACTCGTCGGGGACATTACCTTTATCACCATAGAGAAGTGCAGGCTCGGCAACCACTACAGGGTTGTCATCCTTGATCGCTGATCGCATCAAGCCAAGCGCATCGTAGGGATTTGACGGGCACACAACCTTTATACCCGGCACCTCAGCAAGCCAAGTCTCGAAACTTTGCGAATGGGTAGCTCCCAGTTGAACTCCCGCGCCTGTGGGCGCCCGAATAACCATCGGCACATTTATCTGCCCGCCCGATATATAACGGAGATTGGCCGCCATGTTTACTATCTGGTCAAACGCCACAAGCGAGAAAGAAATCGACATAAATTCAACGATAGGACGCAATCCAGCCGCTGCCGCTCCAATTCCAGCACCTACAAAAGCCTGTTCGGAGATTGGAGTGTCTTTGATCCGTTCTGGCCCAAACTTCTCCAGAAAACCATCTGTAACAGCGTAAGCACCACCGTACTCCCCAATATCCTCCCCCATCATAAACACACGCGGGTCATTCTCTAGCGCCTCTTCAAGACCTCGTTTTAATGCCTCTCTGAAAAGTATTTCTGGCATATCTGTCAGACCGTTACATCGTTATAGATCTGAGATAGATCTGGTTCAGGGCTCTGCTCCGCAAACTCAACGGATTTGGCTACCATCTCATCGACTTCGACTTTAATTTCAACTATCTGCTTATCCGATACCAAACCCATTTCAACTAGCTTTGCTGGAAATGTCACAACAGGATCCTTTCCTTCCCACTCCTTCACCTCTTCCTGGCCTCGATATTTTTGACCGTCGGCGAGAGAATGGCCAACGAATCGAAAGGTTTTAGCTTCAATAAATTGAGGTCCTTCACCATTTCGTATTTTCTGCACTGCTACATCGGTTGCTTCTTTTACTGCCAACACATCCATCCCATCTACCTCCACAGCAGGAATACCATAGGTTGCGACGCCAGGGTAAAAATCAACCCCTCCAGCTCGCACTCTTTCAATGGAAGATCCCATCCCGTACATATTGTTTTCAAGAAAAAACAAAAGCGGCAATTTCCATATCGCCGCCAGATTTAGGGTTTCATGATAAACACCCTGATTGGTAGAACCATCGCCAAAAAAACACAGAGTTAGAGCGTCAGTCTTCTGATACTGCTGAGCGAGGGCAAGTCCAGCAGCAAGAGGCAATTGACCTGCAACAATGGCATGCCCACCCATGAATCGTTTGGCGACATCAAATAAGTGCATCGATCCGCCTTTTCCTTTGGATGTTCCTGTTGCACGACCAAACAACTCTGCCATAACACGGTTAACATCCAAACCACGAGCAAGCGCGTGCCCATGATCTCGGTAGTGGCTAACGATATAATCGTCTTCCCGAAGACCCGAAACAGAGCCGACTCCAGTTGCCTCCTGACCTATGTAAAGATGGAGGAAACCACGGATCAAACCCTTAGAATAGTTCTCACCACAAGCAATTTCGAACTGACGGATGAGATACATCTTCTTAAATAATTCGAGATGATCGGTCGTGCCAGGCAAGCCTGTGTGAAGAAGTTCCGATGAACCTCTTTTTTCACCGTTTTTAGACGACTTTGAGGGTTGAGGTCTAGATTTTGCGTTGGATTTGGTGGAGCTGGCCATTAATTATCAGATGCTACGAGCGTGATTTCAACGCCAAAAGAATGTACTTAGCCCCACTGCGGATAGAAAATGCAGATGGATTAGTCTACCGCAAATCGCCGGATACTCCTAGATACAATAGGTGTCGATACGATAAAATCGCTCGCTCTGTACAAGATGCTGCCGNACGCCNTGGTAAGTCGTAGGCNAAGTTTTTCANAGCTGAAAATCAGCAGATCAGCTCAATCAAAAAAAGTCTAGNTNNGGGACTCTGCNNTNGCTGCTGCCAGGTTNGCGGCTTGAAGCACATTTACTAAAAGCATTGAAATAGTCATCGGCCCCACNCCCCCAGGAACAGGGGTGATNGCCGAAGCCACTTCAGACGNTCCAGAGAACTCGACATCNCCAGTAAGANTGTAACCGCGTTTTTTGGTCGAATCNTCNANCCGAGAAACACCCACGTCAATCACAACNGCTCCACGCTTCACCATGTCGGCNGTAACAGCGCCCGGGTAACCCGCCGCTGCAATAAGNACATCAGCTTGACGAGTTTCATTNCCNATATCTTTCGTACCGGTATGGCAAACTGTGACCGTCGAATTTGCTCCGATACCTTTTTGCAACAGCAATGCCATCAACGGCATGCCTACAAGTTTACTTCGCCCCACTATCACTACTTTGGCCCCATTCAAATTCACGTTTTCTTCAACTAGCATTCTNTGTACACCNAGCGGNGTCGCTGGTGCAAATCGAGGCTGCCCAAGCATCAATAGTCCGGCATTGACCGGGTGCAAACCATCCACATCTTTCATCGGGTNGAGAGCNTCAATCACGGCATCCTCATCCAAGTGTTNGGGAAGCGGCAACTGAACTAAAATTCCANTAAATTTCGGGTCANTGTTCAGNTCANTTANAATATCCAGTAGTTCTACCTGTGCAATCGAAGCTTCACGTCGAATTGTCTCGGTGATAATCCCNACTTTTGCACAGGCTGNTTCTTTACCTTTCACGTAAGAATGAGATGCGGGATCATCACCGATAAGAACTACAGCGAGACCTGGAACTGATCCATGGCTGGCTTTAAACTCCCTTACCCCAGCTCTAACTTCCTCGTGGATTTTAGAAGCGATTTTTTTGCCGTCAATGATGCGAGCTGTCACTATTGGGAGACCTCTGCGTTAGTATAAATATCGGATTTCGTAAAAGACTAAAATAGATCCTATCTGAGATTACCCGCTGCAAGTGACACTTATGCCAAGTATTATTTTGGGCAACATTTCGACTTCGTACTAAACCATGCACGGGAGGCACCTGAAACATGATTTACACAGGGATCGACTTAATTGAGATTCCAAGGGTCGCTGGAGTGCTGGAACGCTACCCAAAACGTTTCCTTTCTAAAGTATTCACGGAAGGTGAACAATCCTATGCACGAGGTCGCGCAGATCAACTAGCCAGTAGATTTGCCGCTAAAGAGGCTGTCATGAAACTTCTTGGAACAGGTGTACGTGGTATGCCATGGAAATCGATAGAGGTCACCCGAAATAGAGGCCGAGCACCCGAAATTATTTTGCACGGACCAGCCAAAGTCCGTGCTACAAAAATGGGAATAACTCGTATTGCTCTAAGCCTCTCACATTCACGCGAATTAGCAACAGCATCAGCGGTAGGTGAAGCCAATGATGACGCATGGAAGCCATGAAGCTCGTAACCGCTGGTGAAATGCAAACCATAGAGAAACACTGCGTCGAGTCAGGAATATCTGAAGATGACCTGATGGAAAACGCTGGTCTTGCGGTTGCTGAACGTATTCGTGAAACACCGAAAATGGAACCTAATATCTATGGCAAACGGATACTCGCTCTGATCGGGCCAGGAAATAATGGATCCGATGGTCTTATTGCATGTCGCTATCTGTCCAACTGGGGAGCGCGCGTCACAGTCATTCTTTGTGCGGTAAGAAAATCACCTGATCCAAAACGAGTTTTGGCAGAAAATAGTGGAGTTTCTATCATTGACGGGCTCTCAAAGGATGGGCTTCACTCGCTCAGATCAGAGCTTCAAACTACCGATATGGTAATTGACGCGATTCTAGGCACCGGCGCTTCACGCCCAATCGCCGAGCCTCTCTCATCGCTGTTGCTATGTGTTGTTGAATCATCCGTATCGGTGATCGCTCTCGATCTACCCACGGGATTAAACTCCGACTCTGGGAATTTCGATGTTGCAGGACTTCGTGCTGACATCACTTTGATGTTGGGCTACCCGAAACTCGGATCGGCAGTAACAGGTGATGCAAGCGTTATTGGAAAAAAACTGGTACTCGATATAGGTATTCCGGAGGGTTTTGATTCTGAAGTAAATACGGAATTACTCACAAACGATCTCGCTGCATCGATTCTGCCTGCACGCCCTGACCAAGGCCACAAGGGTCAATTTGGTTCAACTTTGGTCATCGGCGGGTCTCAACAATATCTCGGGGCTGTGACGCTTGCAACAGAGGCCGCTACTCGCTCTGGTTCAGGACTTACGTTCGTAGCGACTCCGGAACCCGCATATCGAATAATCGGAGGCCATGTTCCTGAAGCCATCTATTGTTCGCTTCCCGTTTCTCAAAACGGTGATGTTAATCCGTCACAGGCCTGCCGCATCGCGCTCGATCTTTTGAAAAACGCAACATCTGTAGTAATTGGTCCGGGCCTCGGTAACAACAGAAACACCTTTGAATTTATGTCAAGTTTCCTCTCACAAATTAATGCCGAAATCCCAATTGTCATTGATGCGGACGGGCTCAATATTCTCGCCGAATCTCACCAGTGGTGGGATAAATTAAAAATCCCTTGCATACTCACACCGCATCCTGGTGAAATGAGCAGGCTAATGGGAATCTCAAGTGCGGACGTTCAACAGAACCGAAGTGCAATTGCGCTTAATGCAGCTGAAAGGTTCCAAAAGATAGTTGTACTTAAAGGCGCTGCCACGATAATTGCAGCACCGGACGGTCGTTTTAGGGTCTCTCCATGGGCCAACGCCGGGCTGGCCAAAGGTGGAAGTGGTGACATATTGACCGGTCTATTAGGTGGATTATTAGCCCAGTCTCCTCACAACTTATTCGATATGGCTTCATTAGCTGTGTTCATACATGGGTACGCAGCTGATATAGCAAAGAACGAACTAGGTGAGACGAGCATGCGAGCAACGGATGTATCCAACCGTCTAGGGTACTTCTACCGAGATTTTGTATCAACAAAAGCCAATTAGTACCCAGCCAGTTCGCACAGAGATGAACTCTTNCGCTGATAAAAGTACGCTCATTAACATCCCGCACTCTTATACTTAAACAGCCGTGACTTCTTTACTTGCCGTTGATATCGGTAACACAAACATCACAATCGGTGCTTTTGAGGATCAGGTTATTTCCGCAACCTGGCGTCTGGGCACTCGCGAGACACGCACCGTCGACGAGCATATTTGGGCACTGCAGGGTGTCTTGCGATCGAAGAACGTCGAACCAGAATCATTTGATGCCGTAGTCCTATGCTCGGTCGTACCACCACTCACAGAGGATTATGTTAAGGCACTATCATCTCTAATAAATATAGAACCGCTCGTAATCGGCCCGGGTGTGCGCACTGGTATTCGCATCCACTATGACAGGACTCAAGATGTCGGAGCCGATCGAATTGTGGATGCTGTAGCCGCTCATCAAATATATGGCGGACCAATCATAGTGGTAGATATCGGTACAGCGACCGTCTTCGACGCCATCACCGCGGATGGTGACTATATCGGTGGTGCGATATCTCCTGGATTGGAAATCGCCGCAGATGCCATGTTCCGCAACACTTCGCAACTTCGTCGTGTAGAGATGGTCGCTCCAGATCATGTGATAGGTAAAAGTACGGTTGCATCTATGCAATCCGGGTTTGTTTACGGGTTCGCTGCACTAATCGAAGGAATGTTGACACGATTCAAATCTGAGCTGAATCCAAGTAACCCTAATGAAGTAACCGTGGTCGCAACCGGAGGCTTGGCGAAATTAATGAGTGAACAAACGGATTATTTTGACCATATAAACCCCGAGCTTACCTTGATTGGCCTCAGGATCGTCTACGAGATGAATAATAACTAATCTAACCCCATAGCCATGTCGCCTAAGATCACTTCAATACAACCAATCTCACACCCTCCTCTCGAAGGTAAGACCGTCCTCCTGGGTGTAACAGGCTCAATCGCGGCATATAAGGCAGCAGATGTGGCGAGCAAGCTAGTGCAAGCGGGTGCCATGGTCGATGTGATCATGACGACCTCAGCCACTGAATTTGTCGGAGCAGCTACTTTCGAAGCGTTAACTCACCGACCGGTTACCACTAGCCTATGGCAAGCGAGATCTGATTTGAACATGGACCATGTTGCCCTAGCTTTGCAAGCAGACTGTATTCTGATAGCTCCAGCAACCGCAAACACCATCGCAAAACTAGCCCTTGGCATAGCCGATGACCCATTAACAGCAACAGTGCTCGCCACCGAAGCACCAGTAATCGTCGCTCCAGCGATGGACGCCGACATGTTTGCGAGTCCATCCACCCAGCGAAACGTGAATGCCCTCGTCGCTGACGGAGCAATCATCGCGGGACCTGCCGACGGACGACTAGCGTCTGGATTATTAGGAAAAGGCAGGTTGGTAGAAACGAATATATTAGAAGGGCTGGTGCGTCAGGCTATTGGGAAACATGGCGACTACTCGGACCGACGGGTCATCGTTTCTGCAGGCGGCACCCGCCAACCAATTGACCCGGTCAGATTCATTTCAAATCGGTCTACAGGAAAAATGGGACACCGTATCGCTGAAGCAGCACGCGATCGGGGTGCAGACGTCCTTCTGGTCACAGCATCGGAGTTGCCTCGGCCCTCAGGAGTAGAGGTAGTGAAGGCCATAACGGTCGAAGAAATGCGCGACGCTATCGTGCCATCATCATCTGAAGCTGATCTGTTGATAATGGCCGCAGCGATATCAGACTTCACGCCATCTCATGTTTCTGATCAAAAGATCAAAAAACAGGGTAAACCTGGAACATCACTTAACCTTGTCGAAGTTGAAGACTTTATGCCACTTGCCCAGGGCAGGAAACTCATAAAAGTTGCATTTGCTGCAGAGACAAACGATGTCGAAGAAAACGCGAAAGCGAAAACGGCGCCCAAAGGAGCAGCCTTCGTCGTTGCAAATGATATAAGTGAACCTGGGAGCGGATTTGGAACAGACACAAATCGGGTAACCTTCGTAGACTCCGAGGGAAACACGCAATCACATCCGTTAATGACCAAATTGGACGTCGGGCACGCTATTCTCGACCGTGCCTTACCTCTACTTGCAAAAAATTAGTCAGCACTACTAAAACAGTCTAATCTCGGATACTCTCGGCTTGGATCCCATAACTACTATCCTATGGATCGCCTGTATCTGTGAATTTCAACAGACCCAGAGATGCCCATAACGGCGTGCGTCGCCGTAGAATACGAGCAATAAATACTTCAATACAAATCTGATCGAGAGCGACTGTATGAGGCTGTACTGGAAGCAAAAGAAAAAAGGCATTGATCTAATAGTTGAAAACGACGAAGGCGATACTTTCTCTGTTGGAGGAGTTCGTGACACCAAACGCGGTATCGAAGCCCTTGCCAAAACAACCGGATACGATCCTGGCCGTGCCGTCAAAGGATTGGGATCGATGGAAGAAGGCCGTACTTTCGTAGAGCAATTTGAACCATGGCGAGAATTTTTTCCTGGCGATCCACTTTCAGTAGAGTCCGATATTATGCCGATTGAATGATAAATCCGTTTAGACCCTGTTCAAATAATGAAAACAATAAATCAATCGATACTAGATACCCTCGCCGAATACGATTCAGCCACGGTTCAAAACGCCGGAATCCTTGTTCGTGGATACATTCACGAAGACGATGATTACACCGACCCGAGTATCCGAGAATACGTCTCACCAGGTGACAAGCCCACAGTGGGGTACGCGCTTACCTCCACTTGGGCCCCATTGACTGAGCCCACTGAAATCAATTCGAACCGCATAGATTATTTTGACTCCATAGCCAAAGCAAATGTGCCAGTGGTCGTAGTCCAGCAAGACGTAGAAAAACCTTCTCGCAGGGGAGCCATAATAGGAGATGGTATGGCTTATCAAATGAAGGCGCTTGGTGCGGTCGGCGCACTTGTCGATGGAAACGCTCGAGATGTCCCTGGGATAAAAAAAGCCGGTTTACCGCTATGGGCCACTGGACGAGTTCCAGGGCATGGGCCGTTCAACATGATTGATCAGAACATTGAAGTAGTGGTCGCAAGCCTGAAAATCGTTCCAGGAGACATATTAGTATGCGATGCTGACGGCGCCACTAAAGTGCAGGTGGACATAGCTGCAGATGTGGCAAAAATGTGCGCTGAAGTTCGAATGAAAGAATCCGCTGTTCACCGATTTTTTGTGGAAAAAGATTTCACGCTAGAAAAATGGGATACATGGAAGAACGACAACTAGATTTCAAGATAAATCTAGTTGTTCGGTGCGTCTTTCGAATTACATGATTTGAGGTTATTCCAGCGGTTCTATATGAGCCGTGTAACGCCAATCAGACGTCGGAGTTCCGGGAACAAAGCTAATATCATCAGCACCGCCCGCAGCAGCAACATCCTTAATCACAAGCGTAAGGTCGTGTTGCCCAACCTCGTCGGTTTCCAGATTAAGAACTGACAGCTCTCGATTCAAACTCATACCACTTTCACTTTTCGCCTTTCGAATTGCAGATATCGCTTCGCATGCAGCAGAAAAAGACCCATTCACATCCGGCATTGAAATCGCATCCAGTTCAGCCGCGGCAGGCCAAGTAGTTAGATGAATCGACGAATCGCCTGTTTCCTCAGCAAACACCCAACTCCAAACTTCGTCTGTGATGGTCGGAACAACTGGAGCAAACAGCCTTAGCACAACGTTCAACGCGAGGCGGAGGGTTGCTACCGCAGACGCCCTCCCTTGGGGATCATCTTCCGAACGTGATCGACGTTTGATCAATTCAATGTAATTATCCGTGAAGGCTCCCCAAAAAAACTTTTCCGTCTCCTGCANGGCTATTGAAAACTCGAATCGCTCAAATGCCTGAGTCGCAANTATTACAAGTTCTTTAAGCTCAGCAATAAAAGCACGATCAAGCTCGTTTACGATCGGTCCTTCATCAGCGGTCTGAGCTAGCACAAATTTTCCAGCGTTGTAAAGCTTTGTGACTAACTTNCCACCAATTTTGAAGATTGACTCATCATGGGTCGCNTCCGACCCCAACCTGAATGAAGCTGACCAATATCTGACAGCGTCTGCACCAAAACGATCAAGGGTTTCGACGGGAGTTACAACGTTGCCTTTAGACTTTGACATCTTTTTCCGATCAGGATCTAGTACCCAACCGGAAATAACCACATTCCTCCAAGGTACGGACTCTTGATGCAACAACGCTTTANCAATGGTGTAAAACGCCCAAGTACGGATGATTTCGTGGCTTTGTGGACGTATATCAGCCGGAAAAAGAGAATTCATCTGATCGCCTTCCTCGCCCCAGCGAGCCACCATTTGCGGGGATAGCGATGATGTGAACCACGTGTCGAAAATATCAGATTCACCGAGAAAACCTCCGGGAACACCACGTTGACCTTCACTGTATCCAGGTGGAGGTGTTGACTCCGGATCGACAGGCAGCATGCTCTCTCTCGCTACAATTACATCATCGTAGAGAGGCTCGGCATTGGAATCCAATGGATACCAAACTGGGATAGGCACACCAAAATACCTCTGCCGAGAGATACACCAGTCAACGTTCAGGTTCTCTGTCCAGTTTTCAAATCGTTTCCGCATGAATTCCGGATGCCAGTTGATCCTATTGCCCATGTCAATCAACTGGTCCGTCTTATCAAGCAAACTAACAAACCACTGTCGAGTCGTGAGATATTCAAGTGGGCTGTCGCCCTTTTCGTAGTAACGTACAGGATGCTGTATCTGCTCGGGCTCACCCTGCAACGGTGCTCTTTTTCCAATAGCTGAATTTTCAGGATCGCGCATAAGATCGACAACAATCGACTTAGCCGACGGAGCGCGTTTTCCTACAATCTTCTGATAGTTTGTGTTCGCCAGAACAGGATTGAGACTAAACCATCCATCCTCTCCACCAAACGATCGCTCCAAGATACGTCCATTGCGCCCCATTATCTGGCGAAGTTCAAGCCCCTCTTCNCGCCACCACATTACGTCCGTCTGATCGCCAAAAGTACAAACCATCAGTATCCCGGTACCTTTTTCTGGGTCTGCTTCGGTACTTGGGAATATGGGTATTTTGGAAAAGAAACCCGGCGTCAAAGCATATTTACCAAAAAGGCTTTTATAACGCTCGTCATCTGGGTGAGCTGTCACACCAACACATGCGGCCAAAAGTTCCGGGCGGGTTGTAGATACCACAAAACTTTCTATTGCGGCGGCACCATCGTCGAGAACNCCGAATTCAATATCATGATAAGCACCATTTTTCTCACGATCCTCTACTTCAGCTTGAGCNACGGCTGTTTGGAAATCAACGTCCCACATCGTCGGTGATTCCAATTGGTAAACATGTCCCTTAGTGTGAAGATCTAGAAAACTTCTTTGTGCAATACGGCGACTCTTATCGTCAATCGTGGCATATTCATCGACCCAATCAATCGAATACCCAAGCCGTTGAAAGGTATCCTTAAACGCCACCTCATCCATCTCTGTAATCACGTGGCACATCTCAATGAAATTTTGACGACTCACTACAAGCTGCTGATTTTTCTTCAACCCCAGNTCTGCTCTTTTGACCTCAANATCAAGATTTTCTACGTAAGGAACATTTGGTTCGGCGCGAACTCCAAAATAGTTCTGAACCCGACGCTCAGTAGGCAAGCCGTTGTCATCCCAGCCCATTGGGTAAACAACATTCCAACCGGTCATTCTCTTATAACGTGCCAGAAGATCCTGATGGGTATAAGAAAAAACATGACCAACATGCAGAGAACCACTTACAGTTGGTGGAGGAGAATCAATCACAAAGGATTTNTCNCGAGAAACACCATGGTCNCGCTTCTCAATCCCAAGTTGATTCCAGCGTTGGCGCCAGAATGCCTCTCGCTCGTTTATATCAAATCGCTTCGGAGTATCACCAAACTGTATCGATTTCACTTACGCATTCCTAAATTGACCNNAATGGTCTTTCAATTTTCGATGTTNCAAAGACATGGAAATTAGAATTNTAGACAACAAAAAANCCCACCCTTTTCAGAAGCCAAAAATGCCTCGTCAAAGGACGGGTTANCCGCGGTACCACCTTTGTTGCCCGCTATCCGAATTAAACGAACAGTGAACCTCTCGACGAGTTATAACGGAACCACCGGGCAATCCTAGACAGAATAGATAATTTCAGATTGCCAGCTCAGAGNCGACTTCACGAACATATAGNTTCCGGTTTTCACCAGCCACCGGATCTCTAATAACCTGTGTNCCCGCTACTACTTCTCATCAAAGCTAGTTCTATATCGACTCTAGCCTAGCTCGAAGGTTACTCAATTGCAATCAGGAAAACTTCTTTTGCCCTCGCCGACTGCTCAAGTGACGCTGCAGTTCATCCGAATGTAAAAGCATTTTTCGCCGATCATCGTTTTGTCGCATCCGCTCCAGTTTAGCTAGACCCTTTCGTGTATCACTGGCAATTTTCGCGGGGTCTGATCGCTCCATCCTCAGCTTGAACAGCCAATAGGTGAAGGCATCCTCCGAAGCAAGTGAATGCTCGCCTTTGTGCCGTGAACCTGGACGTGCAGGTCCGANCCCAGCTTCAAGCCTGAAAACCTCCCAAAGTTGATCACGGGTATTACCGTAGAGCAGCTCATGGGCCCGTTCCAAAGANCTGTCACTTAACTCCCGACCGCTGCCCACGCGGATATGTATTATCTCCTCTTCCACAGATACCAACAGTGATTGCTCAACAGTTACTCCGTAAAAATACGAAAGGTNCGCTCTGAATTTATCAACCCCGACCGCTCGCATAAATTCAGGTTCTGCAAANCCGGCGAAAAGGGCTGGATCGTATAGCCATTCCCACCAAACTTCATCCTCGATAGTAGAACTACACTCATCTAGCAGCCGCTGGGCAAGAAGCCGCCAGTCAAATGCTTCACCAGCAATGAGATAGTCGATATCTCTGCCCGCAACGGTCTCCGCAGCGAGAGGCCATTCAGCGATAGTTTCTAAAATTGACAACTTCCAGTCTTTGCCATTTTCATCAATCTGTGATTTCAAGCGAGAGATAATAGCGCAAGACTTACGCGCCGTANCCTCATAAGTGAACTTTTTTTGTTCGTTGCTAAGCACGGGATTTAATAAATTTATATCTATCTGGTTTCGGCAAGTNTAAAAAACATCGCAATTCGTCAAATGTCAGAGCATTCAATACATGTTTTTTCTCAACCCAACCTCGAANGGCTGTTTGAACACCAAACCGCAAATTATCAAATTGATGTGTCCGATGCGAATCAGTGCTTATCGCAAATATAACACCGAGTTGCGCCGCTCGACGCACGTGATCCGCCTTCAAGTCAAGTCGGTCAGGCGAGCAGTTAATTTCCATCACGGTCCCAGTCAAAACAGCTGCTTCTAATATGGCTCCAATGTCCATCATAACCGGCGCACGACGCTCAAGAAGTCTTGCTGTCAAATGGCATATCACATCAACATGTGGACTTTGCATCGCACCGATCACCCGGTTTGTCATNGTGGCCTGATCCTGATNCATACCCGAATGGATCGAAGCCACCACGATATCTAGATCAGACAAAACCTGGTCANCATAATCCAATGAGCCGTCGGGCTTAATGTCCATCTCAGTACCTGTCAGTAGCTCTATCCCTGCCGAAACCGAATCCATTGTTCGCACAGCATAATTATGNGAAATCAGTCGGTCAGGACTTAGGCCGTTAGCAACCGTCGCACTCGGTGAATGATCAGTGATGGCTAGATATTCGAGGTCTCGTNGCTGCGCTGCTTCAACAATTTCCTCCATTGGGAATCGGCCATCAGACCATTCAGTATGACAATGAAGATCGCCGCGAATATCGTTGATCGAGATGATGTGCGAGAAGTCANGGTCGACCGCACGCTCTATCTCTCCAGTGTCCTCTCGCATCTCCGGAGGAACAAAGTTCAAACCTAGGTAATGAAAAACACCTTGTTCATCCTGAACCTCGACCGGTAACCCTGATTCAAGTTCAAATAAGCCATCTGGAGATAATCCTAAGCCTGCATCAACCGCGATTTCTTTCAACTTCTCTCCATGTGCAATGGANCCGGTTGCATAAACAAGTGCCCCACCGAATGATTCCATCTTCACGACTTTGATCGAAAATTCCAGGCCGCTCTTATCTGAAAATTTAGCACTCGAATCATCATGTATNAGAACGATGTGTGTATTTGACAACGTGGTGAAAGCACTGATAACTGTACGTGTTTCGGTTTTCTCATCCACTGCACAGATGAAATTGATATTACTAACTAACTCCACCCCCCTTCTGATACTTCCGGCAACCNTAATTCTTACAATACCTGAACAGCGTGATTCCAACTCCGCCATCACATCTGCGGCACAGTCTTGCGCTCGACCAATACCTATGCGAACGCCCTGCTCAATTCTCATGTTAACGTGGCGCAAAATAGACAGAGAGTTTTTCTCAGTAATCCTCGGCAATGATTGAAATACGCCGGATTCAATTGAATCTGCCAGATCATTAAATGATCCGATACCAAGGTCTTGTGCCGCATTAAAAGCGGTTGCAGGTCCAATACCTGGGATTTGCACAAGNTCGAGAACACCGTCTGGCATCTCGTCTAAGAGGCTCTCCANAAGTNTAAGCTGACCNGTTTGAACTAATTCCTGAACTTTCGCCACGATAGCTTCNCCAAAACCAGGAATATCACGAAGNCGATCAGGNTCTTCAACAATTTCNGAGANGGCGTATGGAAGGCTTTTGATCACNTCTGACGCTTTCGANTATGCNCGAACCTTAAATACGTTTTCNCCTTTTGCTTGCATCAAAATCGCAACATCCGAAAAAACTTTGGATATCGAGTTGTTATTCATGTCCAACAGGTTATCGCGCCAAAAGACAAATAGGTCGACCAAATATGCAGCACATAGGTCGCTCTAACGGGCCTGCTTTGACTGCTTGCGCTGAAGCCGATCAAGTTTGCGCCGTTCCGCTCGGGTCATCTTCCGCCCATCAGGGGTATGCGTAGGCACTTGAGATAATCCCGTACCACCTGGCTGTCCAACACCGTGGGCTGAATTCACATTAGCCATTACCGACCGTTTATCAGCGGCTGCATTTGCTTTTTGGGTAGACAACTCAACTTTTGTTGCGCTCATTTGTGGTTTTTCTGAATGAGTCGGTTGCTGGTTCATTGCTACTCGGAATATTGTCCGAGCTACAGTTGATTTTATAATGACGTCAAGTGACGTAAACATCTGGAATGCTTGGCGCTTGTAAGCGACAAGTGGATCACGCTGCCCTGCGGCTTCAAGACCGATTCCTTGTCGCATATTATCCATCGATGTGAGGTGCTCAACCCAATTTTCATCAATGGTACGCAACATGATCGCCTGCTCAAGGCGGTGTAGTAGATCTAACCCAAATTCTTCTGTACGGATGTCGTATATCGTGCCTATCAGTTGAAGAAATATTTCTTCGACTTCATCGGGCCGCATATCGTATATATCATCCTTATCCGGAAACCCATGCAATGCGGGAAATATTGTCATCAGATCTCGGTATAGACCATCAACATCGTAGTTTTCCGATGCCCCAACAATTCGCTCACCGACTATCGCACGGACTTCTTCTTCCAGATACCCGCTAATTGTTGGGCGAAGTTCTTCGCCGTCAATAATCTTGTCTCGAAGTTGATAAATCACATCTCGTTGGGTATTCACTACGTCATCGTAGTCAACCAAATATTTACGAATTTCAAAGTTTTGTGCTTCGACTTTAGTTTGGGCAGTTTCAACAGACTTTGAAACCATCTTATTTTCTATCGGTATGTCAGCTTCCCAGCGGAACAGATTCATCGCCCCTTTTATCCGGTCACCTCCAAATCGTCGAACAATATCGTCTTCAGTAGAAAGGTAGAATTGGGTTTCACCCGGATCTCCTTGCCGGCCGCATCGACCACGTAATTGATTGTCGATTCGTCGCGATTCGTGTCGTTCAGTTCCAAGTACAAATAACCCGCCTTTTTGGATGATCGTTTCATGATCTGATTCCCATCCTGATTCAGAAGCAACTGTGACATCTGGATTACCACCGAGAATGATGTCGGTCCCACGTCCCGCCATATTTGTCGCAACGGTAACCGACCCAGCTTTTCCGGCCTCGGCAACAACGGTGGCCTCACGTTCGTGCTGCTTAGCGTTAAGCACGTTGTGAGGTATTCTGTTTTTTTTCAACAAACCAGCAAGTAATTCCGATTTATCGATACTGGTTGTTCCGACAAGAACCGGCCGGCCATCACGATGCAGCTCACTAATTCGTTGTGCAATCGCATCCCATTTGGCTTCTTCAGTCATGAAGATATAATCTCCATGATCGATTCGCTGAGTATCGCGATTTGTTGGAATTTCAACTACTTCAAGTTTGTAAATCTTGTCCAACTCTTCTGCTTCCGTGGTGGCAGTACCAGTCATACCGGCGAGTTTTTCATACATGCGGAAATAGTTTTGAAGTGTAATCGTGGCATAAGTGTTCGACTCCCGCTGAACATTTACGCCTTCCTTCGCCTCAAGGGCTTGGTGGAGACCATCTGAGAACCGTCTCCCGGTCATTAGTCGACCAGTGAACTCATCAACGATAACGACTTCATTGCTCTGAACCACGTACTCACGATCCCGAAGATAAATGTGTTCTGCCCGAATGGCATTTTCCGTGAAATGCGACAGAACATCATTTTCGGGGCTATAGAGGTTTTCTACCTTCAGCTCACGCTCGATAGCCTCAATACCCTCCTCAGTAATGACTATCGTCTTACGCTTATCTTCAATCTCAAAGTGAATATCAGGACTGAGGCGCTTCGCCAACTGAGCAAATCGGCGATATTCCTGACTTTGTTCACGGGCAGGGCCGGAGATTATAAGTGGTGTCCGAGCCTCATCGATAAGAATATTGTCTACTTCGTCGACAATTGCATAACTACGTCCACGCTGGACTCGTCTGTCAGCATTTTCCACCATGTTATCGCGTAGATAATCGAATCCAAATTCATTATTTGTCCCGTATGTAATATCGCAGGCATAAGCTTCCTGTTTAGTACTGGGTTGGAAGTTATCTTCTGGTAGTCGAACTGGCGGCGCAGCGTCATCTTCATCAGGTGTTTGTGAATCCAATGGAACATCAGGATTGAATACCCAAGACGAATCATTTTGAAGACAACCAACGGTAAGACCCAAAAAGTGATGAACAGCACCCATCCACCCAGCATCACGTTTAGCCAGATAATCGTTCACCGTAATGACGTGGGCGCCCTCGCCAGAAATAGCATTCAGATACGTGGGCAAAGTGGCAACCAGCGTTTTCCCTTCACCGGTGCGCATCTCGGCGATCTTGCCCTGGTGCAACACAATCCCGCCAATCAACTGCACATCAAAATGGCGCATGCCGATGGTTCTTCTTGATGCTTCTCTAACCGCAGCAAATGCCTCAGGAAGCAACTCATCCAAGCTCTCACCGTCCGTATAACGCGAACGCAAAGCAACTGTGACAGCCTTCAAATCGCCATCACTAAATTTTTCAAACTGAGGTTCTAAGTCGTTAATTGCATCGACGAGCGGATGGATGGCTTTCAGAGCTTTTTCATTGGAATCACCAACAAGTTTGTTGAATAAATTTAACATATTCAGCTTCTGACTCGCGGTACTTAGCGCCGGGTTCAAATCCAGACGAAAATCCACCAGTTACCAGTTATTGGATAAACAGTTCTCCAACCGAACGGCCTTCATGAATCCGCTTAATCGCTTCCCCAAGAAGCGGAGCGACGGATATAACTTTCATCTTAAAGTTTACTTTGTCTGCCGACAAAGGAACTGTATCGGTTATTACAACTTCCTTGATATGAGACACTTCGGCAAGCCTAGCTGAAGTATCTCCGGACAGCACTCCGTGAGTGGCTACAGCGTAGATATCAGTACTACCTTGTTTGGTAATAGCATCAGCTGCAGCCATCATTGTTCCACCCGTGCCAATCTCATCATCAAACAGAATAACCGGGTGACCATAAACATCACCTATCACATTCAAGCTTTCAACCCGGTCGTCGTTGCCCAGTCTTCTTTTCTCAACAATCGCCAGAGGAGCATTAATCGAATCAGCGAAGTCACGAGCTTTCTTAGAAATCCCGATGTCGGTTGCAACCACTACCGGATCATCTAAGTCCCGTTCAACAAAGTATTCAACGAGTTTGGGCATAGCAGTGAGTTCATCAACCGGAACTTGGAAAAATCCTTGAACTTGACCCGCATGAAGATCGACCATCACAACCCGTTCGGCTCCTGCAGTTTCGAGTAAATCTGCAACCAACCGACCTGTGATAGGAACACGAGGCTGGTCTTTTTTATCAGTTCGAGCGTAACTATAGAATGGAACTACCGCTGTTATTCGCCCAGCTGAGGCACGCTTGGCCGCATCAATCATGATCAGCAGTTCCATGATGTGATCGTTGACCGGTTCTACAGTCGACTGCAATATAAAAACATCTTTTTGCCGAACATTCTCTAATATCCGTACAAAGGTGTTGTCATTACTAAACTTAAAAACCTCTACCTTGCCTACGTTCTGATGCAGATAAGCGCAAATATCCGCGACTAATTGTGGGTGCGAGTTTCCAGCAAAAATGACCGGGTTTCCATTGGTACCAAGCATCATATCCCCTTGAACTTTGGCCGGCGTTTTTGACGTAGTGCTTCCATGCCTTCAACATGGTCAGTAGAGGATAACGTTATTGCCTCCGCTGCGGCAGACATTTCGAGGGAAGTTTCGAGATCCATTGACAGACCGCGCCGCATCATGTTCTTCGCCAACCTGATCGCTATTGGTGGACCACCCGCAATACGCAGCGCCATGTCTTCAGCTGCACCTTTGAGATCCTGATCGGGTACAACGTCATTCAGGAAACCCAGGCTCCTAGCCTCAGTCACATCCATGAAATTTCCTGTATACATCAATTCAGCAGCCTTTGCATAACCAAAAAGCCGGGGATAGAGCCAAGTCCCGCCATACCCCGGAAATAAACCGACATGGATGTAAGCGGCCATGAAACGAGCCTTGTCTGAGGCAATGCGAATATCGCAAGCGCACGCTAGATCAAATCCAGCGCCGACAGCATCTCCATTAATGGCTGCAATCACAGGTTTTTCCATTTCATGAACGCCTAATATTAATTCTTGAGCAAGATGAAAACCTCGTCTTAGACCCTCCGCTCCTGCAGGTCCAAGTTTATGTGGTCCATCACTTTTACCGCCTGCCATCTCGTCCGTATCAGCCCCCGAACAAAAAGCACGACCTGATCCCGTAATAATCACTGCGCGAATTGAATCATCCGAGGCTACCGACTCCAAAGAATCAACAAGTGATTTAAGAAGATCACTTCCAAGTGAGTTTAGACGGTCAGGTCGATTAAGTGTGAGCGTAGCAAACCCTTGTTCACGATTAACATCTCGAATCACACCGTGATTATTCGCCGCCGGAACGTAATCTGACATAAGGAAATTCTAGCACCCGGACAGGGTAAACAAAGTCCGCATATATTAATCGTACAGTCAATTTAATAAGTACTATCTCCAAAAATCGATCACAAAGGAATCAGCGTGGTCGAGAGTAAGAATATTTGTAAATCGACTTATAGATGTCATATATTTTTCAGGGTCTAGGACACAACAAAATTACGAGTCTATCCCACAAATAATCAAATCAGCTTGTTCAGGCAAAGCCATCATAAGCACCCGGCTTGAAGCCGAAGACAATTTGATAATTATTTAACAGAATTGGCCTCCTGATAAGACGTGGCTCTTTAGACATCAAATCTATCAACTCTTCATCCGACGCTTCTCCGCGAAGATTTCTGTAGGGCTTCGAACTCGGACTTCGCCAAGCGAACATCTCGTCTACTGAACAAAGTTCGCTAATATCTTTAATCTCAGCATGAGATAGCTGATCTTTAAAAAAATCACGCACCAAATATTTAACGTCTAAATCG
>PBRL01000074.1 GCA_002725925.1 Chloroflexota bacterium | reverse complement strand
AATGAATTAATAGTCAATTTTCGTTCACCAATAAAAGAAATAGTGCCCAGTCTATCTAGAAAAGCATACACTCTCCCGGCTGAGAACGACCGCGCTGGGGGCACAAGCCCTTTTACACGAAAAGCGCCCTATCATTATGGTTGGGATTGGGGACCATGTCTGGTTACTTCAGGCATTTGGCAGGGCGTAGAACTGATCGGCTGGGATTCGTGGAACATAATGAATGTTTTCATAGAACAAAATGAATGCAACTCTGAATTGGTAAAATTGGAGTTCCTGGTACATTTAGAATCGAAGACTGAGGAATCAGGAACGTTGGTGATCTCTGAACCAAGATCTAAGACCTATAATGAATATCCAATAAAGATTAATAGAGGGGAAAATATATTTACTAATGAAATAAACATTTTAAACCCGGATCTTTGGTGGCCAACTGGTTATGGGGATCAGTCACTCTATACTTTCGATATAAAAATAAAAACTCAAAGCAAGTTAGAGCAAAAAACAAAACGTATTGGTTTGCGTAATATTTCCATAAAAAGAGAAAAAGATGAAAGAGGTTCTAGCTTTGAAATCCACGTTAATGGTATGGCAATTTTTGCAAAAGGTGCAAACTGGATTCCTGCTGATTCATTCACACCCAGATTGAAAAAAACAGAATATGAATCACTCTTGAATTCGGCAGTAATGGCAAACATGAATACACTACGTGTTTGGGGCGGTGGTATCTATGAACCTGATTATTTTTATAACCTTTGCGATGAACTAGGTATTTTGGTCTGGCAGGATTTTATGTTTGCCTGTTCCCTTTACCCTGGTAATGAAAAATTCATTGAATCAGTAAAAAAAGAAGCTCAATACCAAATAAACCGTTTGAAACACCATCCTAGTATTGTGCTCTGGTGTGGAAATAATGAAATTGCTTCAGGCTGGCTCAGCTGGGGATGGAAAGAGAAACTTCCTAAATCTGTATGGGAAAAAGACTATAATATACTGTTTCATCAGGTTATTTCTGAAGTCTGCAAGAGATTAGACCCGGGTAGATTGTACTGGCCAAGTTCACCGGGGCACAGTCTTGAGCTTCCAGATTCAGATCAGATATACGGATCCGGTGATAATCATTACTGGGGTGTCTGGCACGGGGGCGATGATATAAAAGCATTCGAAAAAAATATTGGCAGATTCATGTCTGAATACGGCATGCAATCCTTTCCTGAACCAAAAACTATTGCAACTTTCGCAAAAGAAGAAGATTGGGATATTGAATCCGAAGTAATTAAATCCCATCAGAAAGCATCTCTGGGGAATAAGAATATAACTAAATATTTAAATATGTATTATCCCAGTGCCAAAGACTTCAAATCCTATGCAATTATGAGCCAAATTATGCAGGCTACAGCGATTAAATATGCTGTCGAAACCCACAGAAGAAATATGCCGTATTGCATGGGCACCCTCTATTGGCAACTTAACGATTGCTGGCCTGGTGCATCTTGGTCCAGTATCGATTATTATGGAAATTGGAAGGCATTGCACTATTCGGCTAGAAAATTCTTTAATCCTTTGTTACTTTCTATTGTAGATGAGCATAATTCAATTGATGTTTATATTGTAAATGATTTCACTAATGGCTCACAAGCAATTTTGAATTTGACCATTCGATTATTTGATGGAAGTATTATCAAAGATATTTCCAAGCAGATTAAAATACCATCATCAAGCTCCAAAAAAGTCCTTAAACTCGAACGCAATGAACTAATCAGTGACTTTGACCCATCCGCTCTTTTATTGGTTGGTCACCTTTTCCAGGATGGAGTAAATGTCGCAAAAAATAATTTCTTATTCGTTAAACCAAAAGAGCTAAAGTTACCGATTCCCGAAATTGATTTTAATTATGAAATATTGGGAACTAGATATGTTATTTCAATATATTCTAAAACTTTTGTTCATGAACTACATATTTTGTGTGAAAATATGAGGGGTATTTTCACTGATAATTTTTTTGATCTGCTCCCTGGAGAAATAGTAAAAATTGAGTTTGAACCTGTTGATAATGATAATGAGGATCAACCAATCTTTACATTGAACAGCTTGATTGGCCTGACAGTTTAGGATAAGGTATAACAATAAATATGTCAAATTCTGAATTTAAATGGGGCATCATCGGTACCGGCGGAATTGCCAAGGCGTTCGCGAATGATTTAGATTATGTAAAGGATCATAAAGTAGTTGCTGTCGGATCACGCACGTCTAATTCGGCACAGCAGTTCGCATCNAAATATCCAGGATGCACGGGCTATNCCAGCTATTCAGAATTAGTGGCNGATCCCAGNACTNGATGGTGTTTATATAGCCACTCCTCATAATTTTCATAAAGAACACACAATAATGGCNTTAAANGCNGGNAAGCCNGTTCTATNNGAAAAACCNTTTGCTGTNAATGAGCATGAAGTACGCTCCATGNTAGACNTGGCCCAAAATAAAGGNTTAACCCTGATGGAAGCAATGTGGACAAGATTTTTACCCCATATTGCAAAAGTTCGAGAAATTTTGGCCANGGGTATACTTGGCGAAATATTTACATTACAAGCAGATTTCGGGCGACGACTGACAGAGAATAATAATCCTCGTCTTTGGGAACCCAAGCTGGCTGGCGGAGCANTGCTTGACATGGGGATCTACCCTGTATCCTTTTCACACCTGGTCTTGGGAGCACCATCCAGTATTGTGGCACAGGCTACATTCACAGATAAGGGAGTAGATGCCCAGACATCCGCAGTTTTCANATACGAAAATGGTGCTCAATCCATAATCTCAGCATCTTCTCATACCCAGACACCATGCACAGCACATGTTTCCGGCTTCAAAGGATTCTTAGAAATTGATCACCTATTTTACTGCCCTACCGCTATGAGGATTGTGCTGCATGATGGTTCAAAAACGGAATATCCCAATACCTACAAAGGTCAGGGGTTGCGAGAGCAAGCCATTGAATTTGCCCATTGTGTCCGGGCAGGGAAAATCGAATCACCGCTGCTACCGCATAACGAAAGTATTTCTGTAATGGAATCAATGGATGAAATAAGAAGGCAGATTGGGCTTCGGTATCCCAATGAATAATATATAATTTTTCGTTCTGCATTTTTTTAGTTAACTGATATGAATAAAAAACATATTTTGAGTAGACAATAGATTATTTACAAGGCTACATTTCCTGTTGGAATGATTCCATTTAACAAAAAACATTTTTTACTTCCATTGATGCTATGTTTTGCATTATGTCAAGAGCATTCCCTCCGTTTTGACGGCAATGGAGATTATGTACTTATCCAAGATCATTCTGACCTGGATCTTACTCAGAATTATACTCTGGAAGCCTGGATCTTTCCCGAATCATTTGACTGGCTATGTGGTATTATTTCAAAGTATCATACTCCTGCTTCTCATGGATATGTATTAAGACTCACATCACAGTCACCCTATACCGGTATTTCTTTTGATGAAGCAGAAACAAATACAGGGATACTCTATTCTGGACAATGGTTTCATATCGCTGCCGTAAAAGAATCGGGACAGCGCANGCTGTATGTGAATGGTACGGAATATTCATTATCCGGTAACCCACTTAATACCAGTGCAAATACAGATCCCCTGCGCATTGGTTCTGANTATGGCGACCGATATTTTCATGGCAAGATAGATGAAATTCGTTTATGGAATATCCCTCGTACCGAAACAGATATAATCTCTACCATGGAAACCACCTTAACCGGTAATGAGGATGGATTGGTAGCATACTANTCTTTTAATGAGGGNACAGGAGANACCCTNCACGATAATTCNGNTAATTCTCATANCGGTATTATCCGTGGCAACCCAACTTGGGCAGATGGCTATAATTTGTCNGGGCTAAGNGGCGACCTGAATTTTGATGATGTCCTAAATATTTATGATACAGTAATTCTTGCAGCCATCATGCTGGGTATGGAAGATGGAACAGACATTCAAATAAANACAGCCGATACAAACCAGGATGGNATTATAGATATTGCGGATCTAGTACTGCTAATCCAGTGGATTTTGGATATCGATGGNCATGCAAGAATTCCTGTACAAAAAGCAAAATATTTCATGCAAGACAGGTCAGTTGTTCTACAGACAGACGGTGAAATTGCAGGCTTACAAATTGAANTATCACACCCCGTAGAAATAATGGATCAAAAATTACCATTGAGCTGGGCATGGAAACAGTCTGGGGNAAAAATCATAGCTTACAGCCTGGATGGATCTTCATTACAGCCCGGCACCCTATTTCTATTGGATGAAAATGTAANGATAAATCATTTTACGGTTGCGGATTGGAGCAGCAACAGCAAAAAAGTACATGCGGCAGTTATTCCGGNAGAATTCAATCTCAGCAGCTTTCCAAATCCATTTAACCCCGTTAACCACATTGCATTCAAATTGGAGTCTTCCTCATTTATTGACATTTCACTCTTTAATTCCAAAGGACAAAAAATCAATACAATCCTCCATGAGNCTAAAAATTCAGGGCCGCATCAGATGCAATGGAGACCCTCCAGCTTATCATCCGGAACCTATTTTCTACAGATTTCTGATGGGGCCAACAAACAAACGAAAAAAGTCATTCTATTAAAATAGATTGATGAAAAAAACCTCAATTATAGCGTTCATATTTCACTGTGTATTTCTATATGCTGATACGACAGTAGTTGCTTTTAATAGTGTACATCATTTTTTTGGCGGTGGAACAAATAATCGTACTGTTATTGATACAATTCAGCTGCCAGGTCAGAATNATGATTATCAGCAGATTCTAATGCACATCGATCTGGCNTGCCCCACAGGCGGCTGTGACCCCTGGGATCGAAAAGCCAGCATATCCGTAAANCATCTGAATGCATGGTATGAAATTGGGCGNTATGTAACTCCCTATGGAGTTGGGTGCGNCTGGACCTTAGATGTCACTGATTACCGTTCCATTTTAAAAGGGGAAATCAGTTTGAGCTCTTTTATTGACACCTGGGTACAGCCGGCATGGCTTGTTACNATCCAATTCGAATTCAATTCTGGAATTCCAGAACATCCATACACTGTGGTAAGAAATATGTGGAATGATGACTACGTTATATATGGCGATACCACAAATCCTGTGAATTTACAGCCGATCACAGAATACATTCCTGAGGATGCGCAATCGACATATCTTAGANTGATTACCACAGGACANGGACAGGGCAATACAGATAACGCCGCAGAATTTTCTCAAAAAATACATCAGATCTATTTAAATGGGGTTTTTANATATGATCACGATTTTTGGAGGAATGATTGTCAAAATAATTCGTGTTCACCGCAGTATGGTACATGGCAATACAACCGTGCCGGTTTTTGCCCCGGCGATAAGGTGGATCCACAGGATTTTGATCTATCTTATTTTGCAGTTCCGGGTGACACCGCAACATTATCCTATATTCTGGAAGATTATTTCAATGAGTGCTCTCCAAATAACCCCTCCTGTATTAATGGTGTTACTTGTGCTTCCTGCAACTATAATAATACGGGTCACACNGAACCTAATTATTTCATTGCTTCCCATTTGATTATCCACACTNCTAATGATCATTCCAATGCTGATGCTTACTTAACCATATCAGAAGATACTCTTAGCGGAGCTTTAGAAATCGCCGTTGAGAATTACNTTCCTGTTTATGGAATACAGTTTGACATCAATGTCAACAATNTGGATGGCGNAGATATTAATGAACTCCAGTTTCAAAATGGTATTGGAGGACGAGCCGAGGCAGCTGGCTGGACAGTTTCTGTGAGTGAATCCGGCAGAATGGTTGCCCTTTCACAAAACACCGGNGATCCTTTACCTGCCGGAGAAGGTGTGTTCACTTACNTACCCTGGAATAGAGATGAACTTCCAGAGCTTAATGGCAGTATATCGATAATAGATATCTATGTTTCAGGATATTTTGGATCTGAATTATCTCATGAAATTGGACCAGCGTATAATCTTGAAAGCATTTTAAAATCGGATGAATCCAGCTATCAACCCGTTAGTCATCACTTATTTCCTGCTTTTCCGAATCCGTTCAATCCCATAACAACTATTCCCTTTCATATAAGCAACGATCAAGTAATAGACCTAGATATCTATGATATAAATGGCAGAAAAATTCACTCTCTGCTTAGGAATGCTGAAATGCAGATGGGACAGCACCAAATTCGATGGAATGCCGGCGAATTTGGGAGCGGGTTATATTTTATACAACTCCTGACGAGTGAAAACATTTATACTCAAAAATTAATACTATTGAAATAAACTATTTCATATATCCGTTTTCTTTAAAAAATTCTTCATCCCAATCTTTAACAGTTCCATAATGTGTATTATTATCCATCATTACTGGAGATTAANATTCCAGAAAGATTCGAAGGGCAAGAATGGTATCCGCGGGACCCTATCTTTATAAAATACAAGCAAGTGAATTCAGGCAGACCAGGAAGAGGGTATTGATAAAATTTTTCTACTTTTCATGTGATTAAGGTTTTTATTTATTGCCAGTGNAAGGCAAATTCATTTTAGTTCATGAAGCAATTATAATTCTTTTCCACGGATCAATAAAGCNCAATACAAGTGAAAAACTGCTGAAAGGACCATGACTCAAAACCCTGACTTTTCATTCACTGCCCTGATGTTCATACCTTCCGATTCTGACCNTCAGNAGCAGGTTAAAACCAATATTTGGGATAAATTACTTTCCNGNGGTGCCGGGAGCCAGCTTCAATGGACTGGCGCAGGAAANCCCGAACACACTCCAAAATGGTTCACCGGNCAATGGATCCCTTTTGCAAATGATGATGACTTAGCCGGTGTCCTGGCAAAAGCCTTTTCAAGCTGTAAAACNACCCATTTGCTGTTTATCAATAATTATAATCTTGTCATGACAATAAATCAGTCGGTCCTGGATCTGATTCAGCTATCCTTGAAAAGGTCACCCAATGCCGGGCTGGTATANGGAGATTANGACCTCATTGGCAATTCTGGCATTACTCCCGTCCGTCTGCTGAAACACCATACCGGCCGAGTGCGGGATAACCAGGATTACGGCAGGTTATTCTGTTTTAACGTTTCTGCCATACAAAAAGCAGGAGGTGTGAATCGCGGCTTGCGGTTTCACCCTTTGTACGACCTGTTATTGAAGATATCCGAACAAAACGAACTGGTGCATATCGCCAACAAATTCCTGGGCAGTCTGTATTCACTGGCAGCTCCTAAACAGGATGTCAACGTATTTGACTATCTTATGGAAGAAAAGGGCAGCCAGCTTGAAGCAGAAGAAATTGCAACTCAACACCTGCAGCGAATCGGAGCTTATCTGGCACCCGGGGATTATTTTCAGAAAAGACCCCAGCCCATGCANAATCCGGACCTGAAAGCATCCATCATCATTCCGGTGAATCAACGACCTGAGTTTATTGGCACTGCTTTGGAAAGCTGTCTNCAGCAGACGGAACAGGATATTGAGGTTATCGTAGTTGTGAATGGAGGAGCAGATGATTCCACAATACCAGAGATAAAGCGATATCAACAGGGTGGTGACAAATACCGGGAAAACGCTCCCCGGGTGCAGTTTATTGTGGTGGATATCAACAATATTGGGTTTTGTATCAATACTGGCGTGGATGCAGCCCGGGGTGAGTATTATGTTCAATTGGATTCGGATGATCGTTTAAAACCGCAAGCGGTGGCAGACATTATAAATGTTTTTGAAGCAGATTCAGACACGGGAATGGTTATCGGCAGTTATGATGTGTGGGAAAAACAGGACGATGGCTCTTTGGTCCGCAAAGCAGAAATACCTACCGTCACCCATGATGAATGGACACCAGAAAATGGCAGAAACAACCTGCTACGGATTGGGGGGGCAGGTGCGCCCCGCGCTATTGCCATTCAGGTGATTAAGAACATTGGGTATTTCAGCATGAACGAAGATCCCTACAGCCTCAATTACGCCGAAGACTACGAACTAGTGCTGCGCATCAGTGAAAAATACCGCATTGGTAGGATTTATCATGCCATTTATGACGTGATTCGCCACCCNGGTGGAACGGATCACANTATTGACCNGGAAACCATAGATCGTAATGATGAGGCCAAAGACTGGATGAGAAAAGNCGCCATTGAGCGACGGATAAAACTNAATCTAGGCTAATTGATTTTGAAATACAAAATACAATTGATCGGGCTGGATGGGGGAGCATCTAAAATACGCGCTTGGATAGTAGAACCCGGCTCTGATGGTTTTAAGCTTCAGGGACAAGCCATTGAGAAACAATACGCCANCCATCCCGATTTTGACCGTGAGTTCNCTCCCNTACCGATTCCCCGGCAACTGGCGGAAATGAAGNGCGANCCTATCCCGGTTTCCAGTCAGGAAAAACAGCAGGGCCAGGCTATTTTGGAAACGATACTTGAAGCTGTTTTGGAAATCACTTCCGGACAAAGGGGCCCCTGGATCATCGGCCTCGGATTCCCTGGCCTAAAAACCAGCGATAAAAAAGGAATTGCTGCCTTAGTCAACGGCCCCCGGATGCCGACCCTTGCCTGCGATATTGAGCTCGAGCTGAAAAAAAATCAGATTGACCTGGCAACTCCCATCCATGCTCTGGGAAGTGACGCCGATTATTGCGGGTTGGGAGAAGAAAAAGGTAAGGATGGGCATTTTACAGGTGTAAAAAATGCTTACTACCTGGGTGGAGGAACCGGAGTGGCGGATGCCCTGAAACTGCACGGCCAGGTCCTGCCCTTTGACCAGATAAAAGACTGGATGGCTAAAACATGGGAATTAACATCAAACGGATTATCCTTCGAAAAAGTTTTATCTGCCAGGGGTATCCAGGAGCAATATGCGCGTGAGACGAAGACCCCCATCCGCGAGTTAACCAACCAGAATTTCTTTATCTCCCGGATCCTGGAAAAAGCACAGGCTGGTGAACCGGAAGCATTGAACGTATGTGCGCTGGTGGGTAAGAATTTAGGTTTGTTACTATTTGAAAGGCTGGAAACCATTTTCTGCGGCTGGCAGAATCGCTTTCAATTCATCAACCCTAACCGTCCCCTGCTACAGTTCCGCCATGAATATCAGGGAACTTTCCTAGAACGATTTGTGATCGGACAAAGGTTGGGAACCGCTCTGGCGGACGATGAGAATTCCCGCTGCATCCGGGATAAAATGGTATTAACATTTGACCATCTTATTGAGCACAGTACCCATAGAGAACTGGCAGAAAACTACACCTTGCGGATGGAGAAACTGTTAACCACATCTTCTCTCAGAGATGCACCCGTCCTGGGTGCGGCAATTGATGCCTGGACAAACTATAGGAGCCAAACTCATGCTTATTAAGGGCAATATTCCTCACTCAGAACCGACTGTTTCTATTGGTTTGGTNNTNCCNGNNGANANNCAAACTGAACTNACAGTTNTTCATTTTCAAATCTCANCGCTTTCAAATTTATTTTNGANGGTACTCCTGNAGAAATTNCAGAAACAGATNTAACCATNCGGGTTCAAAATAATGAACTTGCCNTCNATGGNCANCAGGTTTCAGANATGTGGTGTNTTCCTCTNNTTGCTGAAAAGGANGATTATATTCAATTGAACCCCATCCGGGCCGGGAGAGGTTTCCACTGGGNAAAAAATATCAAAATAAAGGTTCTGGGAGATGTGCNAATTTCATTAAAAGACGGACAGCTTTTTGTGGTTAATCAAGTTACACTGGAAAAATATATCATGTGCGTAGCCACCTCCGAGATGAGTGCNAACTGTCCTCCTGCGTTGTTGGAAGCACAAACAATCGCGGCCCGGTCCTGGCTACTGGCTGCTGAAGAACAAAAACATAAAGACCTGGGCCTGGATGCCTGTAATGACGATTGCTGCCAGAGGTATCAAGGTGTAAATAATTTGACAGAATCTGCACTGGCGGCAGGGCAATCTACCCANGGGCAGNTCTTAATATATTATCATCANATCTGTGATGCCCGATATTCAAAATCNTGCGGGGGAATCACAGAGAATAACGAGAATGTCTGGTCCGAAGAGCCAAAGCCCTATCTTCGTTCCATACAGGATTCTGAAGGGATTCCGCCGCCCATGCTGCACAATTCAATTGGTCGAAAATCTTGGTTCCTGTCAAATCCTGCCTGCTTTTGCAGTCCGGATTATGTCCCGGAAGATGAACTGGCTGCTTACCTCGGCAATGTTGATGAAAAAGGAAATTATTTCCGCTGGAGCGTTTCCCTCACCCAGCAGGAACTTTTGGAATCAGTAAACCATAAGACAGGAAGTGATTTTGAGTATATTCATTCCTTGATNCCCCTGCAGCGGGGTAGTNCCGGAAGAATAATTCGCTTGANCATTGATGGCACCATTAATAATCAAANTTCTACCATAACCGTGGAAACCGAATACGAGATTCGACATGTTTTACACCCGGACTTTCTNTTCAGCTCAGCCTTCATTATTCAAACTGATTTTGNTGATGGNTCTCATCCAACACATTTTCATTTGAAAGGTGCCGGCTGGGGTCATGGCGTGGGGCTATGCCAAATCGGAGCATTGGGAATGGCCTTGGCAGGTAAAAGTTCTGGCGATATTTTAAACCACTATTTTCGATCTACGGAACTCCTAAAACTCTATGACTGATACCATCAGCCTGCATTGGGNAGACTGGGCTATTATTCTGGCCTATATTGGATTTTCTTTGGGCGTGGGCATATATTTCTCCAAAAGAGCAGCTGCCAGCACGGAAGAATATTTTCTTTCGGGACGTTCCCTGCCCTGGTGGATTGTTGGCACCTCCATGGTNGCCACCACTTTTGCTGCGGATACTCCTCTGGCAATTACAGAATTTGTTCGCGGCCCTGGGATTTGGCAAAACTGGTTCTGGTGGAATCTACTTATGGGATCCCTTTTGGGNGTTTTTCTTTTTTCGAGGCTCTGGCGCAGGGCGGAAGTTCTTACTGATAATGAACTGTTGGAGATTCGCTATAGTGGAAAACCGGCAGCCTTCCTTCGTGCATTCAAAGCCGGATACTTTTCAATTCTNTATAACTTTATCGTAATGGGNTGGGTCATCAATGCTATGGCGTCTGTGATGTCTGTGATGTTGAANATGGATAAATGGACAGCGGTTTGGCTCTGCGTNATCATCGCCNTGGTCTATGCGATCCTTTCCGGATTCTGGGGAGTGGTTATTACAGACCTGGTACAATTCTGCATTGCCATGTTCGGTTCAATTGCATTAGCAATCATAGCCTTGAACCATGTTGGAGGCATGGAGTCACTGTTATCTAAATTATCTGGGNTGTTAGGTTCTGACGCTGTACATGAGAATACAATAAAATTTATACCGCCTGTCCCAGATACCGGCGTGACTACNTCAGCATTTTGGGAATCACCCTTTTCTAAATTTCTGATATTTATTGGCGTAATGTGGTGGAGCCACCACGGAACCGATGGGGGTGGATATATTATCCAAAGAATGTCCTCAGCAAAAAATGAACGGCATGCCCTTCTGGCCACGCTGTGGTTCAATTTGGCCCATTATGCCTTGCGGGTGTGGCCCTGGGTCATTGTGGCCGTGGTTTCCATTGTTATGTTTCCTGTGATCCCTGATTCGTATTCGGAATTAGGTGTAAAGGCAGGGTACCCTTTGGTCATGAACACGTTACTAGGACCCGGACTCAAGGGCATCCTGATTGTTTCTTTCCTGGCGGCATTCATGTCCACNATAGATACTCATTTAAATTGGGCCGCATCCTANATCATTAATGACATTTACAAACGATTTTTTAAACCTGATGAGTCTGAATCACACTATGTATTGGTTGGTAAGATTTCCACCGCAATCCTGATGGTCATGGCAGCATTTACAGCAATGAAAATGCAAAGTATCTCCAAAGCCTGGGAATTCATCTTTTCCATGGGTGCCGGGATTGGCCTGGTACTTATCTTGCGCTGGTTCTGGTGGCGGGTGAACGCCTGGAGCGAGATCACTGCATTGTCCACATCAATTATAGTAACACTTATACTGGAAACCATTGCCGGNATCCAAACCATTCAGGCCGGGAATGAATATACCCTGTTTGGTTCAGCNCCNGTATTGTTTGGAATATCNCTGCAGATTCATCACAAACTGATGATTATCGTGCCCCTGGCTGTAACCGCATGGATAGCAGCTACTTTTNTCACAGAACCTGAACCCAACGAAATACTGACGAAATTTTATCAGCGGGTCCAGCCGGGAGGCTGGTGGGGACCCATNTCCCAACAAATCATTCACACCATGGAACCCGTAACTCATGGGTTTATTGTGCAATGGATCGCTGGTNTTATGATGGTTTACGGATTTACATTTGGAATTGGNAGTTTGNTATTTANGAAATACAGCCAGGCAGTGGTTCTNCTAGGCTTTGCAATGCTCGGGACTTTTCTGGTCTGGAANAGAAGTATATCAAAATTGAATAAAACACAGAGAACACAAACTACTCAAAGTTAAAATTTATAGCGATTATCCTGAATACGGTGATTAGTACAAATACAAGAAATATTAGTGATCTCCGGGAACTCTGTATTTAATTTAAAATGACACAGCCAAGACGAATTTATTCTATAGATGTTTTCCGGGGCATGACCATCGCCCTGATGATCCTGGTGAACAATCCCGGCAGTTGGGGGCATGTGTATGGGCCATTGCTTCATGCCAAGTGGCATGGATGCACCTTGACAGACCTGGTTTTCCCTTTTTTTCTTTTTATCGTTGGCGTATCTATGCGGTTTGCTTTTGTAAAATGGCATTATTTTCCGTCCAAAGAATTCTATAAACACATTTTCTGGCGGTCTTTTTCTATTTTTATGGCTGGTATTTTACTCAGTGCATTTCCCTTTATCCGGCAAGACTGGGACTGGTCCTCCTTCAGAATAATGGGGGTTCTCCAACGAATCGCTCTCGTTTATGGTTTTAGTGCTTTACTCATTATTAGGTATAATTTTATAAAGCTTATTCAGATCCTGGCCGGAATCCTTATCTCTTANTGGGGTTTGCTATGGATATTTGGTTCAGGGGATCCATANAGCCTTGAAACAAATCTACCGCGTCAGCTTGATATTTTTCTCATCGGTGAAAAACACCTCTGGGGTGGATTTGGCGTCAAATTTGATCCAGAAGGTCTTTTGAGCACACTTCCATCGATCGGGACCGTTATTATCGGGTATCTCATGGGTGGCATGCTCCACACCACAAAAAACTATACTGATTGTTCAAAACGGATGTCAATCTTTGGCCTGGCATTGGTTGGACTTGGCTGGATCTGGGGATTTGTTTTTCCCATCAATAAAGCGCTCTGGACCAGTTCTTATGTATTATTCACTGGAGGAATTGGCGTTTTGGTACTGGCAGGGCTTACCTATCTTATTGANATTAATAACTNGAAAAAACCATTTTGGGTCTTTGAAGTGTTTGGCACCAATTCTATCTTTTTATTTGTCATGTCTGGATTATGGACCAAAACAATTATACGTATCAAAATGACCTTTCAAGGTGAAACTGTAAGTGCCTATAGTTATTTTTATAAATCAATATTTGTTCCTTTTGCAGGGGATTTAAATGGTTCACTCCTTTTCGCCCTGACCCATGTTGNCGGTTTCTGGCTGATCCTGTATTGGTTGTATCGAAAAAATATTCATATCAAGCTTTGATTTTGAATTCTTTTTACTCTTTGCTGATATCGGTTGGATTGTTGTGGNCTGGAAAAAATACTCAATCACCCTATGTGGTTGTTTTGGGNATCGTCCANGATGGNGGCATGCCCCATGCCCAGTGCCAGAAAAAGTGTTGTAAAAATCTCTGGGGCAGGNTAAAAAAAGAAAAAGTTTCCTGCCTTGGTATTATGGATCCCGGAACAAACCAGAGCTGGATCATCGATGCCACANCTGATTTTCCTGAACAGCATCAAATTATCACACAGGGTNATGATACAAAATTGGCAGGGATCTTTTTAACCCACGCCCACGCNGGGCATTACACGGGTCTGATGCATTTGGGCCGGGAAGTAATGGGAGCCAAAAATGTNCCTGTTTTTGCCATGCCNAGAATGAGAAACTTCCTGGAAACAAACGGCCCCTGGGATCAGCTCGTCTCGCTGCACAATATAAAGATTACAGAAATGCGAAAGCAAAAAGAGATCAAACTCAGTGATCGCTTGTTTATTGAACCCATCCGGGTGCCCCACCGGGATGAATATTCTGAAACAGTGGGGTATCAAATCATGGGTCCCAACAAGAGCCTCTTATTNATTCCGGATATTGACAAATGGGAAAAATGGGATCAGGATATACTTATGAGAGTAAAGCATGTGGATTTTGCACTGCTGGACGGCACCTTTTACTCTGGGGATGAGTTGCCTCACAGGGACATGAGTGAAATCCCCCACCCTTTTATTGTTGAAAGCATGGACCTGTTTTCCAGTCTGAATACACCCAACAGAAATAAAATATTCTTTATACATTTGAACCATTCCAACCCTGTCATGGAGAAAACCAGCGCTGCATCNAATATGATTCGATCGAAGCGGTTCAATGTGGCCCGGGAAGGGATTATTTTTCCATTATGAAATCTGTATTTATTACCGGTGCATCTTCCGGAATCGGAGAATCACTTGCCTATTATTATGCAAAGGAAGGCGCCACTGTTGGAATTGTCGCACGGCGTGATGATCGTTTGAAAGCAGTTGCAGAAAAANTTAAGGAATATGGTGGAACTCCCGTCACCTTTCAATTGGACGTCTCTAATCAGGAAGCCTGTAAACAGGCTGCAGATCAATTTATTCAACAAACAGGAGTAATCGATATCCTTATTGCCAATGCCGGTGTGGGTGGCACAGACAAACTTTCATCTGGTGATGCATCAGCTATCAATAAAATTTTATCCATCAATATTCTCGGTGTTACGAACACGGTTATACCATTTATTCCAGCCATGAAAAAGCAACAATCCGGGCGCATCTGTATCATCAGTTCTGTAGCCGGGACACGCGGAATGGTTGGGCATGGAGGCTATTCCAGTTCAAAAGCGGCGGTTCGAGTTCTGGGTGACAGCTGGGATTACAGTCTTTCACNGCATAATATTTCCACCACCGTTGTTTTTCCTGGATGGATTGCCACAGAAATGACGNCGAAACATCAGTTTAAAATGTATTTTCTCATGAACTCCAACACCGCTGCAGGAAAAATTGCCATTGCCATTAAAAAAAGAAAGCGGAAATATATTCTTCCCTGGCAGTGGAACATCATTGTTCCCATTTTCCGTATTCTGCCTAGGTGGGTTATCAAATTTTTCTCTGTCTGAGAAATAAACAGACATAAANTGTCTTCACCCGGAGAAAAATTATATTTGGATATTTATCTATATTTTTTAATTATACTCTTAAAACTTCTGTTGTAGTTAAATAATTCAAACTGGATGATTGATTGATGTCAATTTTTTCAACTCAACCTGTACCCAGGTTACAGCAATTGTAAAAGCTATACTGGTGGAAATCATCATGGCATACCAGTTCCATTCTACAGATTTATGGAGTACAAAACTGAAATATAGTGCCAGCGGAGCAGAAATACCCAAAACCCGGACCGTGGTAATTACCAGNACAGGAATGCCTTTGCCCAGCCCCTGCATTACCCGACCACAGGATATTGCTATTGCCACAAAGGGATACACCAGAGTCATTAATCTCAAAAATCCAACAGATACTTCAATTATTTCTTTATCCTGTGTAAATAGTGCTGAAAATGCCGGTGCAAAAAAATAAACAAAAGCAGAGGAACAAACTGTAATAAAGAATGACCGGGATATTCCATATTTCACAATGGATTTTAAGGCTTCTATCTCTCTGGCTCCATAAAACATACCAACAAGAGTGGTAAGGCCGCCGGCAATGGAAAAGATGGGCAGAAAGATCAGCATATCCAGGCGACCGGCAACCTGATAGGCTGCTACTGTCTGAGATGAGTAATGTATTAATATTTTATTAAAAACACCCTGGCCGAGGGCCATAATAACCATGGATAAGGAGGCGGGAATTCCCACTTTAATTATATCCCAGAGAATAACCTTTGATGGTGAAAAATCTCTAAGATTAAATGTGATATAGGCATGCTTTTTCACAAAAAGCATATAAACAAAGATCAGGAATACAATACCCTGGCAGACGACCGTTGCAAGGGCTGCGCCTTTAATGCCAAGACCAAATCCAATTCCGCCATAATTTTCCAATTTAAAAATAAAAATAGGATCTAATATAATATTCAGGATCGTACCAAAACCGGCAACCAGCATGGGTAATTTCATATCCCCTTCCCCGGCAAGAATGGACCTAAAGAAACCTGAGAATATCATAAAAGGCAATCCAACCACAATCACATATAAATAATCCCAGGCCAATTCAAGAATAATTCCTTCTGCACCAAGTTTGGCAAGAAAATCTTTCCCTAAAACCAATCCCGCAATTGTAAAAACGACGGCAATTGCTCCAGCCATGGCCAATGCATGTTCCGCGCTGTTATCAGCATTTACTTTATTATTATTACCAATATACCTTGCGATGGATGCGGTAACCCCTGAACCCAGGCCCATCGTCAGTCCCAGCATTAAAAAGAACAGCGGCATATTGAATGCTACCCCGGCAATGGCATCTCCGCCCAAGCGGCCAATAAATATCATATCCACCATATTATAAAGCGTGTGGATTCCCATTCCAAACATAATGGGGATGGCAAGTGACCAGAGTGCTTTCGTCGGGCTCTCTAAAAAGGATTCCAACCGAGATTCAGACTTAGAATTCAATGCCATAAGCCTCAAATTTACAGGTATTTAAAGTGTGGATTGGAAAATAGGATTATGTTTTGTTACAAAACGCTGCTGTAAAAAGAACTTTTACCCGCTAACAAAACGGATGATCTATCCCGTCTTTATCTGTAACAGAGGATCCTTCCTTTTCAGGTTCAGACTGAAGATCATGTTTACCAATTGAATCAATAATGCTGGCAATGACGGCTTCGCGCCGAATATTATTTAAAACAGTAATAACAAAAATAGGGTATTCCGCTTCAGGCAGCACTTTTTCCCATTCATCAAACAGGTTTGTTTGATCAAGAAAAGTATCCACGTCCGGTTCTTTTTCTAAACGGTCGGCCACCCTGTCCTGAAGATTCAGCAGTTTTACACGGAGTTCAGCTTTCGAAAGGCAATCCAAACTCATTAATCCAGTACCGCATCTTCGTCTACTTTATCGATCTGGGTGTCGGCAATGTATTTATCAGCATAGTCTTTATAAACTCCAGACTTTACGAATATCTCGAATAGGTCCTCGTCAATATGATAATCATTTTTCATGTATCCCATTATGCGCATGGCCTGAGACAATTTTTTCCCATCCTTGTATGGACGGTCCGCAGCAGTTAATGCTTCATAAATATCGGCTATGGCCATGATTTTGGCCTGGGTGGACATTTCATCACCTTTAAGCCTTTTTGGATAACCGGTTCCATCTAATTTTTCATGGTGACCCCCCGCATATTCAGGAATATTTTTCAATTGTTTTGGGTATGGAAGCTGTTCCAGCATTTCAATGGTGATAACAATATGGTCATTGATAATTTCCCGCTCTTCCGGAAGCAGCGTACCTTTCGGGATATTTAAATTTTTCACCTCTTCCTTGCTGAGGAACGGCTGTGTTTCATCTCCCAGATGAATTTGTTGTTCGGCGATATTTATTACCCGTTCCTGTCTTTCCGGGAGCATAAATTCTCCGCCAATATTACAAGATTCCAGAAACTGCATATTTTCATCGATCTCTTTGATCTGGTCATAATACATCTGGTCGAAATTATCCGGGACATTGCCGTTCAGCTGTCGTTTTAAAAAAGCGATCTCAGCGTCACGCTTTAAGATTTCCATGCGAGTCCTGATTAATTCAATGCGGTCAAATATTGTTTCCAGTTTGGTGCTTTTATCTACTACATGCGGCGGAGTGGCCACTTTACCGCAATCGTGCAGCCAGGCCGCAATGTAGAGTTCATACCGTTCTTCCGGGGTCATGAAAAAATCTTTAAATTTTCCATCTTTTGTATTTTCCAAGGCATCCGCCAGCATCATGGTAATGACCGGCACACGCTCGCAATGCCCTCCAGTGTATTCAGATTTTCTATCGATCGCCGTTGCAATGAGCTTAATAAAAGCTTCAAAAAGAGTCTTTAATTCTTCCACCAGGCGTTTGTTGGTCAAAGCAACAGCTCCCTGAGAGCTTAAAGATTCGACCTGCTCCTGCATATTTTTATCAAAACTGATTACATTACCCTGTTCATCCCGGGCATTGATAAGCTGCATGGCGCCAATGATCTCATTCTCATGATTTTTCAGCGGTACAGTCAAAAAGGATTTGGAGCGGTAGTTATTTTTCTGATCAAAAGCTTTTGTCCCTGTAAAATCGAACCCTTTTTTGGTTTCATAGGCATCAAGAATATTCACTGTTTTGCCAGTGAGAGCCACATAGGCGGAAACATTGCTGTTGTTTGGTTCGCCATTGGAGAGATGAAGCTTTACAGGATAGTAGGGTATCTCAACTCCGGAGGTGCCGCCCATTTTCTGATTCATGGTATCGTTACTCAGGATTTCAAAACGCAGATTGCCATTCTCATCCACTGTATAGAGTGTTCTGCCGTCAGCTTTGGTGATTCTTGTGGCTTCATCCAGGATCATTTCAAACAACCGGTCGGTATTTTTCTCGGTTGAGAGAGCGACCCCGATCTCACTCAAACGGTGAATTTGTTCCTGTAGATACTTGATTTTATTCTGATCAGTCATATTAAGTTTGTAAAAAGTTATTGATCCTGTGCAAACTGAAATGTACGCTGTCTGTCTGATTGGACACAATTAGATTAGGATGGGATTGACAACAATGGATTAATTTCTGATATGGCCCAAGAGTTTCAATCTCGAATTATAGAATTAACTGATTCCGCTCTATCAGATTCTATTACCGCGGATGCCCTCATCCGCTTAGTGAATGATATAGAGAATCAATCACCGCCAAAAGAAATTATTCATTTATTCCTTGAACTGGCTCATTTGCCCAGTGTTGCAAAAATCATAACAGCTGCAGGACTTACAGATGCGTGGCTGAAACAAATTTGCAATTTCATTAGTAAATCTCAATATCATGTAGGCAGTTTACTTAAACAGCGTGCAGATAGATATAGTGATAAGACCGCATTTAAAATGATAAGCGGGGAGAATGTAAACGAACGAACCTATGATCAGGTCTGGTTTGATATTATTCAGATCGGAAAATCAATCATTTCCTTCGAACAGCCTGAAAAAGTACCCGTTATTGGATTACTGACTTACAATCAATATCGCGGTGCATTAATTGATCTAGCATGCTTATCCTTTGGAATACGCGTCATCCCTATTCCATTAAATTCAACATCTGATCATTTAAACTTTATTTTAAAACAGGCAGAAATCTCCCATTTATTTATCGGGGGTAAAACCGGAATTCAACTCTGGAACGATGTGCAGGCAGATCATGACATTCAAGTGATTGCATTAGACGCTTCTGAAACCCTTAGAGGACAAATTTCCGATTGGGAATCTTTCTTAGATCGAGAACAGGATTTTCATTTACAGGAACGGCTGGACCTTGTACCCATGGACTGGACGGTTTCTATCATGTACACATCTGGAACCACGGCAAACCCTAAAGGAATCATTTTTAATCAGGTCAATATTGTATCAAAGCGTTTTGCGCGAGCGCTGGCCCTGCCTGAAATTGGTTCTCAGGATACCTTTCTTGCCTATCTGCCCCTATTCCACACATTCGGGCGCTATTTTGAATTGTTAGGCAGTCTCTACTGGGGGGCAACGTATGTATTTGCGGAATCTCCTGCTTTCAATTCATTGTTAAAGGATTTTAAAATATCTCAGCCTACTGTTTTCATCAGTATTCCCAAGCGCTGGGCACAGTTATACGAAACAATTGAAGAAGGAGGCAGCCTCGATGCAGCAGATAAGTCTGTCATTAAATCAAAGATAAATGAGTTAACCGGCGGACAGTTAAAATGGGGGTTGTCTGCCGCAGGATATCTTGACCCTGACATATTTACATTTTTTCAAGATCACGGCATAAAACTATTAAGCGGATATGGAATGACAGAAGCAACCGGCGGAATTACCATGACACCGCCCAACGATTATATTCCTGATTCTGTGGGAAAATCTTTACCCGGGATTGATCTCCAATTAAACAGTGATGGTGAATTATGCCTGCAGGGCTCCTATGTAACAGCAGGATATTTTGATGATCATGATTCTTCCGTTTTCCGGGAAGGTTGGTTTCATACCGGAGATATTTTTGAAGAGCGTGATGGCCATTATTTCATTCTAGATCGCAAAAAAGATATATACAAGAACAGCAGAGGACAAACGATCGCGCCGCAGAAAATTGAAAATCTTTTCCATGATTTCGATTTAGTAAATTCTGTTTTCCTGGTAGGTGACGGCAGAGAATTCAATACAGTTTTGATCTGGCCGAATCATGAAAATTCGCTGA
>PBRL01000020.1 GCA_002725925.1 Chloroflexota bacterium | reverse complement strand
ATGAACTACCAAGATGAAAGAACTAATTACTGTCGTTTGTCAGATTCATGGACATATCGCGGTTTAAAGACCGTAATTATCGAAAACGAAATCGTACGTATCACAGTTCTAGCAGACAAAGGTGCTGACATTTACAGTTTCGTGCACAAAAAGACCGACACAGACTTCATGTGGCGGAGTCCATGGGGTGTGCGGAACCCACGAAATACAGTTCCGCCTACAGGCGATCCAAGCTCCGTCTGGCTCGATTATTACGAAGGTGGATGGCAGACCGTTGTTCCGCACGGAGGTTATTCAGATCGAGTGTATGGAGCTGATTTTGGAATNCACGGTGATGTCAACCTTATCCCNTGGGACACNCAAGTAATAAAAGACACACCCAATGANGTCAGCGTNCGATTTAATGCCCGAAGCGTTCGAATGCCCATGAGCGTATCAAAGACACTTTCACTCGTTTCAGGTTCCNCTATGCTAAGGATCGAAGAAGCTGTGACCAACGAGGGTGAAGAAGATCTCGATATCGTCTGGCTTGAACACATAGCGATAGGTGCTCCGGTCCTATCGGATAAAGCAAAACTGTATGTGCCAAAATCAAAGTTGCTGAGCCACCCTGAAAGCATTGACCCAAANTCNAAACTNCAGCCTAANTTCANTGGCGANTGGCCTAATATNAACGCCAAAGATGGGTCAGTTATAGATTTTACTAATATTCCTCCAAAAGAAGATCGCTCATTAGACATGGCCTACATGACTGAAATGTCCGAGGGNTGGTATGCCTTAGTGAATGANGAATCCANCATTGGTTGGGCNGTAAGTTATCCCGTAGAGACATTCAAGTACCTGTGGTACTGGCGGAATTTTGGAGGCGGCTATGGTTATCCNTGGTACGGAAGATGCTACAACGCTGGCTTAGAGCCCTGTACAAGCTTCGGGAATGGCGGGATAAAACAAGCTCAAGAAAATGGAACCGCCCTAAACATAGCGGCTGGGCAAACCGTTTCGGCTACTATCACAGCCGGAGCATTTACCGGACAGGGGACGGTGAGCCACGTCGATACCAACGGCAAAGTAACGTTCAATTAGCTAAATAACTCTGATACAAAGCGACAGTTAATCAATAGATAGAAGGCAGGATCGGCAATGCGCAAGCGAATGTTTGGTAACTCGGGTTTAGAAACTTCCGTAGTTGGCTACGGGGGATGGCCAATGGGTCGCGGAATGTACGGCGATTTTGACGATGATGAGGCTATCGCAGCAGCTCGAACGTCTTACGAGAACGGCGTAACTCTGTTTGACACGGCAGCTGTTTATGGGTGGGGTTACGGTGAAAATCTGATGGGAAAAGCCCTTAAAGGCATTCGTGGAAACGTAGTGCTTGTCACTAAGGGTGCACGCGANTGGGTCCGAGACAACCCCGATCGCAGATCAGCCACTGTTTCAGACTCTGATCCCGAACGACTTTTAGCCTCGATCGACGAAAGTTTGAAACGTCTACAAACCGACTATATTGATCTGTTCTTAATTCACTGGCCCGACCACAACCGTGCCTTTTCNGAACCAATGGAGGCGCTTGAGAAGGCAAAAGCTGCAGGGAAAATACGACATACCGGCGTCTCAAACTTCTCTGTCGAAATGATGTCCGAAAGTCGAGAAACTAGCCCAATCATCACGAATCAAATCGGATATCACATCTTTGACCGGCGTCCAGAAGCCGAAGTAATGCCATTTGTAAAGGAGAATGGACTGGGGATCATGGCATATGGTTCTCTATCCCATGGTCTGCTAACCGGTACGTGGAATGCTGACAAAACTTTCAGCGATGACGATTGGCGTCGTGGTGGTGCCAACTTCGGAATCAACTCTTGGGGCCCTGATAACTTAGCGGCCAATGTCGCTGTAGTTGAAAAACTAAAAGTGATTGCTTCGGACCATGGCAAAACGATCCCTCAGCTTGCAATCGCCTGGGTGTTAGCAAACGAAGCCGTCAGTGTCGCACTTGCCGGATCAGTAACGCCGACTGAAGCAACCGACAACATCGGGGGCGACTGGGATATGCCGGTAGATCTGAAAAAAGAAATCGATAGTCTGGTACTGTCTGAAGGATCAGGTATCGGCTTGCCAGGAATGGAGATTGCAACTTAGGTTTCATACGAGCGCGGGCACATCAACCGAAGTCCCGAGTCGAAACCCAAAAGTACCTAAACAGATAACCGAGAAAAATTAATGCTCAATTGATGATCATCGACACCCATTGCCACGCAGGAAGAAATTGGTTCTTACCGATTGAATCTCTTGAATTCGAAATGAATCAAGCGGGTGTCGATGCGGCAGTGCTGATACAACATGGTGGGACATACGACAACAGTTACCTGTTTAAGGAAGCGTCAAAACGCCATGGACGCTTCAAGGTCGTAGTGATGATCGACCCAAATGACTCTGATCCACTTGGAACGCTGGAAAAATTATGCGAGCAAGGGGCTGCCGGAGTTCGCATAGCACCAGATGGCACATTCAACCATGTTCCACGTGTAATCGATATTTGGCGCAAAGCTGGAGAACTAGGCCTGGTAGTAAGTTCACTCGGTGACGACGGTAAGTTCTCGAGTGTCAGTTTCAAAAATATCATTGACGCTTGCCCTGAAACCCAGATCGTATTAGAACACCTGGCTGGCGTTGGAATAACCGAACCACCCTACAGCGCCTATAAGTCTGCACTCCAATGTGCGCAACGGCCCAACACAACAATCAAAATTCCGGGATTAGGAGAAATTACACCCAGACCATCAACTCTACAGCCTGATTTCGGGTTCGAAAATGTACCGCCGCTATTCGAGATGGCCTACGAAGCATTTGGGCCAGATCGAATGATGTGGGGCAGCGATTATCCTCCAAGCGCAGGCCGGGAAGGTTACCGTAACACTATTGAAGGCGTTCGAAATCATCCGGCATTTGCGAAGTCCGATGATATCGACTGGGTGCTCGGCAAAACCGCTGCACGCATCTGGAGATTCGACGACTGAATCGAGTTAACCGCTACTGATGTAACAGCAACAGGCATATTCCCACTCTTTCCAAGCGGGTTTTTTCAGAGTCCGCACTCATCCGATTTGTAGACACATTATTTGGTTACACATGGTTCATACAGCGGGCATGCGATTACTCCCCGATTATTTAAAAAAGCATTCTGGTCACTAACGGTTTTATGAAATATCTATTAAATTCAATAATTAGCTGATAGCTGAAAATGGGAGTACTTGCATTTGTACATCGAGGCGAACGACGCAAACTCGATTAGAATTAATGCCAGATCTTTTAACTACGTCCGTAGCACCGTTCATAATAATTTAACCAAAATGACTTCTAACTATGACCCGATCCGTCGGCTGCCTAACATGCAGGATGCAGGGCCGTCTGAACTCGCTCAACGCGACAATGCGATAACAAAGCTACGCTCAGTCTTCGGTTTACGCGGCTACGATCGAGCTGAAACCCCAATCCTAGAACAAACCGAATTATATCTTCGCAAATCTGGAGGTACACTATCTTCCCGGCTTTACGGATTCACCGAACCCGGCGGATATGAAGTCAGCCTTCGACCTGAATTCACTGCTGCAATCCTCCGCAAAATCATCAATAATATGACAGGGAACAGTGCCGTTCGCATCATGTATGACGGGCCGGTATTTCGGTACGCCGGGCCTGAAGACGAAGATGGTGTAAAAACACGCCAGTTCACACAACTAGGAGCTGAGCTAATCGGTCCACCGGCACCTGATGCTGATGGCGAGATAATTGCAATGTCCCTTGAAGGACTCAATGCTCTTGAAATCGCAGACACAAGAGTCGTCGTGGGGCATGTCGGTGCCATTTCAAAAGCTCTTGCAGCCTTCGATTTATCCGAACGAGCCAAGTTATTCTTAATCAACAATATTNCCGAACTNAAGAAAGGCGGNGCAAATTCAGTTTTAGAGAAGGCTGAAACCCTCGGATTTATTGCCGAAACTGCAGTCGGGGAGGCTCAAGCTTCCAGTGATAGGGCGCAAATAGCGCAGAAAATTGAGCGGGTGTTATCGAATGGTATTGTCGGACCATTCGGGCAAAATATAGGCCCGCGAACTGTAGACGACATTGTGGAACGACTATCTAAAAAATTGTCTCAGGCTGACGACCCAGATAACTTCAAGAAAGCGCTACAAATGCTATCTGCAATTACGCAAGTAAATGGAACTGCAGAAAAAGCCCTCGAGACCGCAGAAAAAGTATTATCAGACAGTGGTGTGGATTCCGCTATCATTTCGAGTTGCGCTGATGTGGTCTCATCTGCACAAGTGGAAGGTGTGCAGATAGAGCAGATCAATATAGATTTCGGACTGGCCCGTGGAATTACTTATTACACCGGCATGATTTTCGACATTTACTCCAACGATAACAATAGTGAATCACACCAAACACTCGGCGGTGGCGGTCGTTACGATGGACTGACGCGAGCACTTGGATATGATTGCGATTTCCCTTCACTGGGATTTGCTTACAACCTTGACGCAGTAGTCGCGTGCCAGCGATTCAGCAGCAACTCAGGCGATAAAACGTATTTCGTCTCATCCGAAAATTGTGGGTCTGTTCAGTCAGCTGTAAAGGAAGCTCGCGAACTCCGTGCCACTGGTAAGCGAGCGGCAGTTGAATACAAGGACTATGGCACACCAAGCTCATCTGTGCAGGCAAAAGGGGAGGGCAGATGAGTAACCTTCGATTAGCATTACCATCTACTGGTGCTCTGTTTGAAGGCACGTCAAAACTCTTTTCCGACTGTGGCCTGAGTATCCGACGAGCTAACTCACGCAGGTATACAGCTGACGTCCCGCAGCTACCGGGAGTGGACGTGCTGTTCCAGCGTCAGTCAGATATAACTATCGAGATCGATGGCGGCAGTGCAGACATCGGAATCGTTGGCTTGGATCGGTTTTATGAATCGCGTTTGGAACGCGGAGAAACCGTTTTAATCCACAAAGATTTAGGTTTCGGTAATTCCAAGCTTGTGATTGCAGTGCCTGACGCCTGGCTAGACGTTACAAGCATGGCCGACCTGGCAGATATCGCTCTTGAATTTAGATCGAAAGGACGTGACCTTCGAATAGCATCTAAGTATCAACGATTAGTGAAACGATTCTTGAACCAAAATGATGTTAACTATGTCTCAATGGTCCACGTTTCGGGTGGATTAGAAGCGGCTCCAGTCATTGGCTATGCCGACGTCATTGCAGACATCACAGCAACTGGCAGAACGCTACGTGAAAACGACCTGAGAATACTCATCGACGGAACGGTGATGGAATCACAATCTGTCATGGTCGGCAACGCTCGAACCTTGGCCAATGATCAAAATAAACTACAGAACATCCGTGAAATCTTGGGAAAGATCGATGCTAATCTTCGGGTCAGAGACAATCAGAGCATATCCGCCAAAATCGAAGGTCAGTCAGAAGGCGAAACTGCGCCACAGCCGATACAACAGCGTGAGTTGTANGATTCGTACAAACGATTAATTGAAAATATAAAACCTTTTTCAGAATCGGTACAAAACAGGTGAAACGAATAATTGGTGCGGTCGCTGGCGTCGAATATTTTCAGCGCGAGCGCAATATGTCAGTGGAGTCANCTTTATCGGACGGGAATGGACTGTTTGCGACCAAGTTGCCGCCCAACGAATTTGCACTCAAGGTAATTGAAATCATCCGATCAGAAGGCGACCAAGGGCTACGACGAATTATCACGNCATTAGATGGTTCACCACCTAAATCATTTGAAGTCCCCCAATCCAAAATAGATTCAGCATTTGAAAATCTCGACCCAAAATCCGTATCAGCGCTTGAGATCGCAGTAGAGCAAGTTCGTACTTTCCAGAGCAGAGCGCTTCCAAAAAGCTGGAGCGACAGCAAACGGAATTTAGGAGAGAGAGTCACGCCATTAAATTCAGTGGCTGCATACGTACCTGCAGGAACCGCACCATTGGCATCAACTGTAATTATGACGGTTGTTCCGGCACAAGTCGCAGGCGTAGAAGAGATAATCGTTGTAACGCCGGCTACGGGAAACTCAACNCCACATCCAGCTGTTCTGACCGCTGCGAAGATCGCCGGAGCAACACGTGTGTTCACGATAGGTGGTGCGCAGGCTATAGCTGCTATGGCATACGGTACAGAAACTGTGCCTGCAGTAGATTTAATTTGTGGCCCAGGCAACGTCTGGGTTACAGCNGCGAAAAAACTGGTTTACGGGGACGTCGGGATTGATGGTTTATATGGTCCAACCGAAACTATGGTGATCGCTGACNATTCCGCTAAACCTAGTTTCACTGCTTCGGATCTGATTGCACAAGCTGAACACGATCCACTGGCAATGCCCATTTTAGTGGCACTGTCCGAGGANATTGTTATCAACACTGAAACTGAAATCGATCGCCAGTTGAAATATCTCCCGAGAGGTGAAATAGCGCGCTCCGCCTTCACAAATCGCGGGGTGGCCGTGATCGTCAATAATACGGCCGAAGCAATTGACGTAGCAAACTCAGCCGCACCTGAACACCTGTGTATATTGACGACAGATGCGGACAAATTGATCGATAAAGTCAAGAACGNCGGTGGACTGTTCGTAGGTGAGTGGTCGGCAGAAATAATGGCTGATTANATTGCCGGTCCATCCCACGTAATGCCGACAGGAGGCACCGCTCGGTTCTCATCAGCTTTATCGGTACGCGATTTCATTCGCGTCACGCCAGTACTAACATTTAACGAGGCTACATTCTTAGAACTTTCACAACANGCCGAATTGCTGGCCAAACTTGAAGGTTTACANGGACACGCAGCAGCTTCTGAATATCGTCGTCAATACATAATCGGCGAATAACCTGCCTACGAGCCAATCACGCTATGCCCAACCTACAATCTCTAATGCGTCCACACATGGTCAAAATAGCCACCTATCACGGCGTTGACCCATCAGAAGAGCTTGCCCGCAAAGCAGGGATAAGACCTGCAGATGTAATTCGTTTGAACGCCAATGAGAATCCCTATGGAGCTCTGGATAAGGTTTCTGCGGNACTTGCAGACCAACCCTTGCACTTATACCCGGACCCAAAGCAACAAAAACTGCGTACGGCACTAAGCGAATACGTTGGACAGCCCGTGGATAAGATTATTGGCGGGGCAGGCGGCGATGAAATAATCGATCTCCTGATGCGCTTGTTCGTGGAACCGGGTCAAACTGTTATTGATTGTGAGCCGACATTCGGCATGTATGCCTTCGCAGCTCGTCTGGCTGACGCAAAACTTATTTCAGTCCCTCGAACGAGTACTTGGGATATAGATACCCCGGCGATGGCAGAAGCGATTGACGGATTAACCCGAATCGTATTTCTCGCCTCACCTAACAACCCAACTGGAAATTTGCTCAGTGAAAGTGATGCGCGAACCCTTTTAGATACGGGCGTCGTCCTGTGCATAGACGAAACCTACTATGAATTTTCAGGAAATACGTTGTCTCATCTGCTTGACGACTATGAGAATTTGGTTATCTTGCGTTCGTTTAGTAAATGGGCGGGTATCGCTGGATTACGCGTCGGATACGCAGTCGGTTCCACTACTTTAATCTCTCATTTAATGGACATCAAACAACCGTACAACATCAATATTGCCGGAGAAGCGGCAGTGCTGGCAGCTCTTGAGCATCGTGACGAACTATTGGAACGAACAAAAAGCTTAGTTGAGCAGCGTAAAAAACTTGAAGCCGTTATAAATGATNTAGATGGTGTTTCGTACTATCCATCTCACGGAAATTTCCTGCTCTGCAAATTCGAACGCAGNACTGCNNNNCANGCTTTTACAGNNTTAGCCAAGCACGGAATTTTCGTCAGACAGTTCCCGCAAACCNTCTTNAANGACTCTNTACGCNTCAGTGCAGGAACTCCAGAGCAAACAGACCGGCTGATCNACGCCCTNAAAAACGTTGTTTAGTCCANCNCTGTAGAGTTAGCATCGAACCTATCGATCGAGTAGTTTTTGATATCAAAGGTACAGATATGTCCCCAGAAGAACCTCGGACAGCAACAATTGTTCGCGAGACGGGCGAAAGTAAAATATCGGTCACCGTCAATTTAGACGGGACAGGCGCGGTTGAAGTCAATACACCCGTCGGGTTTCTAAAGCACATGCTGCATCAGATAGCTCGACACGGTTTGATAGACCTTAAGGTGGAGGCTAATGGTGACCTGGAAACAGGATCACACCACACTGTAGAAGATACAGCGATAGCACTCGGGCGCGCAATTGACAAAGCCCTCGGTGATCGAAAAGGGATCGTCCGAATGGCCGACCGAACTTGTCCTCTCGATGAAGCTCTAACTCAGGCTGTACTCGATCTTTCTGGTCGCGGCTACGCTGTAGTCAACATGGGCATGGATAATAATGTAGGCGAATTCCCAGCAGACCTAGCACGGCATTTTTTTGAGGCAATTGCCATAGAGGGCAGATTCTGCTTGCACATCAGGGTATTAGCCGGTCAAAACGAACACCACGTCATTGAGTCTGCATTCAAGGCATTCGCCCGGGCAATGGGTGATGCATCCCGATTAAACGAAAGAGACCCTGGCACCGTGCCAAGTACGAAAGGTACGTTGATCTAAAAAGCCTCGGACTTTTGCTAGCCGATGGAACTAGACAGATTCCAATGCATAGGTGAACGTTTCTATCACCGGATTAGAAAGTAGTTTTTCGCACATGGCTTTCACATCTTGCTCAGCAATTGCTTTATCCGCACCTTGAATTTGAACTTCAAAGTACTTTCCTGCGCGCACTGTATCAACTGCATCAAACCCAAGACGACTAAGAGCGCGTGCTATCGTCAAACCCTGTGGATCATTGACTGTTGGTTTAAGCAAAACANNAACTTTTGCCAGAAACATCCGTTACGCTCCAAAGCTTAAGAATTTAATATTGATTCTGTTTGAAACTTTCAGGTGCACGGTCCTGATATTCCTTAATAAATCGGATTATTTCTTCCACGTCTACCTCATCCAGATACAGATGGTGTCGCCAGGCCGTTATTACAATCTTGCTGGGTAGGCCTGGATAAGCAGACATGATGAACTGAGATGGGTTTCTAGGCAGTATATCGTCCAACGCCTTAACTATTTCAGGACACTCCGTTTCACAGTCATAATGGAATCCAATTCCACCATGCTCTAGATTGTGAACCAGCACCTCGTCCGGCAACACGCCCTCATATCGTCCCCATCGAGCTGGTGCCGGCACTCCAACAGACGTAGTTGCCCCAGCCCAATGAGGCCCAGACGTTGCGGGAACAACAGAATATATTCCTGAATATGGAGCATTCACGTCGATATGCCCGCGTCCATCATCCGGATCTAGTTCAATGTGCCCACCGCTGTTCACCCCTTGAACAGCTGCTCCTTCACGATTGCAGTTCGGTGATACAGTCAAAGCCGCGATAAAAATGATGGCGAAAATAGTTCCTCCGAACATAAGTAGCGAGCGTTTACGGCGTTGACGCGCTCGACTCCTACCGCGACGTTGCTCTCGGATCTGTCCTTTGGTCATACCACGGCGATTAGCCGGCCGTGTTGTTGCTGTACGCTGTTTATCTGCCATGCGACCTCGTAAGTCACGCGCAAAGNCGTGCCAGTAAATTCATTAACTACCTACAGTATCAGTGACTTCCCCGACAGTCTCCGGTAAGACTCCATATATCGGTGCTGAGTTTGCTTAACGATGTCCTGTGGTAAAGCAGGAGGCGGGGGTTCACGGTTCCAATCGGTTTCCAACAACCAAGCTCTTAAAAATTGTTTGTCGAATGCAGGAGGAAAATGCCCAGGACTCCAATCACTAATATCCCAATACCTGCTTGAATCCGGAGTCAGCACCTCATCAATTATTGTCAGTTCACCGTCAACTAAACCGAACTCAAATTTTGTGTCTACAAGAATCATTCCACGCTCGGCGGCATAATCGTGAGCAACTTGAAACACCTCAATGCTTTTATCCTCNAGAGTCCTATGCATTTCTGTGCCAACAAGATCTTTCGCCTCCTGTGGCGTCATTGGCATATCATGACCGGACTCAGCTTTGGTTGAAGGGGTGAATACCGGTTCTGGGAATTTATCAGCAGCCTTCATCCCTCGCTGCAAAGATTGTCCATTCATTGTCCCGAACTGTTGATACTCAGCCCAAGCAGACCCTGCTATATAGTTTCTGACAACACATTCAATATCAATCCGGTCGGCTTTCTTAATAACCATCGACCTGCGCGCCAGCTCAGGTGTAAGTTCCAACAAAGCACCATTTTGCTGAACAGCAGCCATTGCTAAATCGTCATTAGCAGTTGCAATCACATGATTTGGCATTACANGTTCTATAACCTCAAACCAAAAGGAGGACATCTCAGTCAGAATGATGCCTTTNCCTGGNATTGGTTGATCCATTACAACATCAAATGCGGAAATGCGATCTGAAGCAACCATTAGTAAGCGATCATCTCCAAGATCATAAGTATCTCGAACCTTNCCTCGATAAAGGAGCCCAGGCAGGTTGGTTTCAAAAACTGCTTCAGTCAATTATGGTCTCAGAAATGCCGACGCGTGTATAAATATGGTCTACATGAACAAGGTAAAAACTATAGTCAAANAAATCATCAAGCTCTTGAGACGAAACCTTGGTCGAAACGACCGGATCCGTCTTGATTAAATCNCGAAAATCTAACTCNTCTTCCCATGATTTCATCGAATTTCTTTGTACGGCATCATACGCGTCCGTCCGGTCAACGCCATTTTCGACCAGCAATAACATCACCCTCGGGGAAAACACAAGACCACGGGTCGACTCAAGGTTCTGCATCATTCGATCTGGGTACACAACCATATCCGCTATGATCCCTGTCATAAGACTCAACATATAGTCGAGAGCAAGTGAACCGTCGGGCAAGATCATACGTTCAGCAGATGAGTGAGATATNTCACGCTCATGCCATAGGGCAACGTTNTCAAGTGCCGTAATAGAGTTTCCTCGGATCAATCGGGCAAGTCCGCAAATACGCTCAGAAAGTTCAGGATTACGNTTGTGAGGCATTGAAGAAGAACCCTTAGTGACATAACCAGGTTGCCCAAATGGTTCTTCAATCTCCCGAACTTCGGTCCGCTGCAAACNTCTGATCTCCGTCGCTATCTTTTCTANGGTTGCTCCAATGAGAGCTAGAAGCTGTGAATACTCAGCGTGCCTGTCGCGCTGGATGACCTGATTGGAAACTTCGGCAGGAGTGAGACCCAACTGTCGACAAACAGATTCTTCAATCGAAGGTGGCACAGATGCAAAAGTCCCCACGGGGCCAGAAAGCATTCCAACNGCGACTCGTGATCGAACTCCAGCCAGACGTTCCCGATTCCGTTTTATTTCACCGAACCAAAGTGCAAGCTTCAGTCCGAAACTCATCGGCTCGGCGTGAATACCNTGAGAACGCCCGATACATGGTGTTTGCTTGAACTCGATTGCACGTATACGTAGTGCGTTCAATAAATCAACAAGACCTTTGTCTAGCAAATCACATGATTGGACGAGTTGCATGCTGAGAGCAGTGTCTTTCACGTCATTAGAGGTCAGACCATGGTGGATCCAACGACCCTCNGTACCAAGNCTCTCACCAACGGCNCGTGTAAACGACACGATGTCGTGTTTTGTCTGCTCGAACCACTTGTCGTAAGTATCTCGATCGAATTTCGCACCTCGAATCTTCGCCATGTCCTCCTCAGGAACCACACCTTGTTCCGCCCAGGCCTCCGACGCGGCGATTTCGACCCTCAACCAGAGATCGAAAGAGTTGTCTTCAGTCCAGATGGCGTTCATTTCAGGTCGTGAATATCGTGGGATCAATGTTCTATGAGGCTCCAGTTATAAACGTCTTANTATCCACGTACCTAAGCAGCGGTCCAAAATCATCACCGAATTCTATTGCCGGTATTTTGTTCTTTTCACAGTATCGCAACAGTCTGCCGGTTGCGAACACCCTATCGGCTGCGTTGGCAGCAGCACATGTGTCCGANAACAAACCGTCACCTACAAATATGACTTCACTTCCGCCAGGGTCATTCTTCAGACGATTAATCACTTCGCACTTACAAGTAACCCAATCGCCTCTACACGATTTTACNTAAGAAGGGTAATCGTATCTAAATGGGGGCTTCGCATTAGGCTCAGACAAAACTCTCCCGCTATGCAATTCGACACGATCGAGTCCAGCNCTTTCCAACACGGGTTCGATATAAAAATTTAATCCTGCAGATGCGACGGCCACTACACCCCCAGAATCCCACACAAGCTCACACACCTCAGTTGCAAGTTTCCTGATGCGACCGTGCAACGCAGCCCGGCTAGACATTTCGAACGTAGTTTCATCGACCATATCGAAAACCGCTTCTTGATACTGGCGTAAAGAGATTTCTCCGGACGCAAATTGTCCACTTAATTTAGACACGCGGTTTGGTGGCGTACAACAGCGAAACATCTCCCCACCTATGAAGGTGGTTGCCAGAGTGCCATCAAAATCAAAAACGACGTAAATATTTACCGACATCAGTTTTAAACAGCCCTTTCAGCAATATCCCGTCTGAAACGCGCTCCTCTAAAGAAAATTTTCTCTATACCCGCATAGGCCGCAACTCGCGAACCTCCAATCGTTTCGCCGGAGCCAACCACGCCAAGAACACGACCCCCATCGGTAACCAATGCTCCATCATTTTGCCTACTTGTTCCCGCATGTACGACAAGTCCATGTTCTGATGCTTGGTGAACGCCAGTGATCGTTGCACCAGTTTCATAATTCCCAGGGTAGCCGTCTGACGTCATCACAACAAAGGTACAAGCCAGATCTGACCAAATGACCTTTTGCTGAGCGAGGCGTCCNTCTGCAACCGCCAAACATATTTCCAAAAAGTCATTTACCAGCTTCGGCATCAAAACTTGACACTCCGGATCGCCCAAGCGGCAATTAAATTCGATAACTCGCGGTCCAGAACTAGTAATCATCAGACCCACATACAAAACCCCTGAATACGCACTGTTTTCCGCCACCAACGCCCGTGCCGTGGGCTCAAGTATTTCCATTCTTACCCTGGCAGCGAGTTCGTTCGTCCAGAATTCCGGAGGGGCATACGCTCCAACCCCACCTGTATTCAGGCCAGTATCGCCTTCACCAATCCTTTTGTAATCACATGCCGCAATTTCTGCAGAAACTGTCTCACCATCCAAAAAAGCGAACACACTTACTTCCGGGCCAGACATCCGTTCTGCAAGAAGCAAACTTGAAGAGGACTCACCAAACGAAGCANCATCAAGCATTCCCCTTACCGCAATTTCAAGATCCTCATAAGTATCCGGAAGAAGGACTCCTTTGCCCGCTGCGGGCCCATCAGCCTTCACGACAAGAGACCCCTCTGGCCGCGCCAGAGCGTAATCAATCGCTTNTGTTGATTCAGAAAACGCTACCGAATCAGCAGTAGGTATCGCATATTTGACCATCAAATCATTTGACCAAATCTTCGAGCCCTCTATTCGAGCTGCATTTTTTGACGGACCAAATATCTTCAATCCATGTCGTTGGAAGAGTTCTGAAATACCATCTATNAGGGGCTGTTCGGGACCAACAACCGTAAGGTCAATCGACCGAGTTTTCGCAATTGCNAGNAGCCCATCTAGATCATCCGCCATTACAGGCACATTTTCGCCCAGTTCCGCAGTCCCTGCATTGCCCGGAGCTACAATCAACTCGGTTATTTTCTGACTCTGTATGAGCTTCCATGCCATTGCATGCTCTCGCCCGCCAGAGCCGATTAAAAGAACCCTCAATTAATACACAATCCTTACTGACAAGTTCAAACCNACTTACTTTCTAATTTGTGTTTGACTATTCCCACTCGATCGTTCCAGGAGGCTTGCTAGTGATATCCAATACAACGCGATTAACCTCCTCAACTTCATTGACAATCCGGCTCGAGATTCTCCCAAGCGTTTCGTATGGAAGCCGGGCCCAGTCAGCTGTCATAGCGTCTGCGCTAGTTACGGCACGAATTGCCACCACNTACTGGTACGTTCTCTGATCGCCCATCACCCCGACCGTCTGTGTGTTCGTAAGGACCGCAAAGGATTGCCATAGCTTCTCGTACAGCCCATCAGCTTTGATCTCGTCAATAACGATCCAATCAACATTTCGTAGAATTTCGAGCTTCTCATAAGTTACATCCCCCATAATCCGAATCGCGAGACCGGGACCGGGGAAAGGCTGGCGATTAACACTCTGAGAACTAAGGCCCAGTTCAACGCCAGCCTGTCGCACTTCATCCTTGAACAAATATCGAAGCGGCTCAACCAACTTCAAATTCATATGTTCCGGCAGGCCACCGACATTGTGGTGAGTTTTAATTTTGTGAGAAGCGTTCGAATCAGCACTTACACTCTCGATAACATCCGGATAAAGAGTNCCCTGAGCCAGGTAATCGACCTCACCGATATCCACGGCTACTTCTTCAAATACTTCAATGAATTCTTGACCGATTGTTTTCCGTTTTATCTCAGGATCCGTAATCCCCTTTAGCGCTTTAAGGAACCGCTCGGTTCCATCCACAAACACAAGATTCACACCCAGTTGACTAGCAAACACATTTTGGACACGATCCGCTTCACCTTTCCGCATTAGGCCGTTATCCACAAAAATACAAGTCAATCGATCACCAATAGCTTTATGAATAAGTGCAGCAACAACNGTCGAATCNACGCCGCCNGANAGGGCNCATATTACTTTTCCGTCTCCGACTCGTTCTTTTATTCGATCAATTGCGTCTGATACAAAATTCGCAGGAGTCCAATCACCAGAGCCTTTGCACACACTGGAGATGAAGTTACGTAGGATCTCAACNCCTTGCGGAGTATGGGCAACTTCCGGATGAAATTGAATTCCAAAACAGGTTCCCTTGTCATCACCCATTACAGCAATAGGAGAATTCTCAGAATAAGCCATAGCCCGAAATCCTGGAGGCAGTTCTTCAATACGGTCACCATGACTCATCCATACAGGAANCTCCGTATCCAAGCCCTCAAACAGGACGTTGTCTTGTCCGTCCTTGTGAATCACTGCGTGCCCGTATTCACGCTCNGTCCCGGCTTCAACAGTACCCCCTAGTTGATGCGCTATTAATTGCATGCCGTAACAGATACCTAACAGTGGAACTCCTGCCTCATAAACCCAAGAGGGTGCCATCGGGGCTCCTGCTTCATAAACACTGTTGGGNCCGCCGGAGAGAATTATCCCTATGACATCTTGGGCCTGAAGTATTTCGCTTCCAGCATCATGCGGAAGTATTTCGCAATAGGTGTTCAGTTCACGGATGCGGCGTGCTATTAACCGTGAATACTGAGAGCCAAAATCCATGATGACTACCGTTTGCATCCTGTCATCTACCGGAGGGTTACTGCCAGTCGTTCGATCAGCCTGAGCAATTTCAAGGTAAGTTCCAACCTCGATATCGTCTGATGTTGAAACTCTACGAGATTCACGATTGGTTGNTTGTTCTGTCATCTGATCCCCGGTAGNTNTTACAATTCACTTACGGTCGCTTGACACATTNNACACATTCAAAATATTTCGCATATTAACGCTTATGACAGTATTGATTATGTCTAATGNATAAATTTACCTGTCCCCGACGACCGAGTCACGAAAAATATGAATGTTTTTATTGATTGCTCTAATACCAACCAAGTTATTTGTAGACGCTAATATTATTTGATGCTCTTATCACCCGACAGTTCCAGCCTCCATATCGCAGCTACAGCACTGAAAAAGGGAAACTTGGTGTCATTTCCAACGGATACTTATTTCGCCCTAGGAGCNGATGGCTTGAATAGTAGAGCCGTGCAACACGTCTTTGAAGTAAAAGGAAGAAATCCGGNAACACCCGTACCGTTACTTTTAAGTGACNTAAATATGGCAACTGAATTAGCAACCGTATTTCCCGACGTAGCTGCGGATCTCGCATCNAGATTTTGGCCNGGAGCGCTAACCATCGTGCTGCCAGCATCGGATGACGTNCCCGAGTCAGTAACAGCGGGAACTGGAACCGTGGGCCTCAGGGTTCCAGACCATAATCTCGCCCGNCAGTTAATCAAGTTCTGCGGAACTCCGATAACTGGAACTAGCTGTAACCTGACTGGGCAACCCCCTATGACCGAAGCCACCGATGTGGATCAGCAATTCGGTGACAAAATCGACTTCTCTATCAACTCACCATGTGGGTCAAATACAGCCCCAAGTACTGTTATCTCGTACACCAACGGTAAATTGTCGATTTTAAGACTTGGCGCAATCAGTATTGAATCTATTAAGAATACTATTGGCGANAGCGTCGTAATCGGCACGGACGGTTTTCCAATCAGCCAATGATTAATGTTCAGTAGGAGATTTTTATTGACAGTTACGGGAATATTGCCAGGGCTTACATCTAGTGATGCAGAGGAATTCGAATCCGCATTAATGAAATTCGTCGATTCCAGAGAATTACCTCTTTACAAGATGATGGCCTATCACTTGGGCTGGGTGGATCAGAACGGCGAATCCGAACCAGTTACGAATCAAGATCGATCGCATGGACACATGGTTCTTGCTGCATCAAAAGCTGCCGGTGGTGAGAACCGCGCAACAATGCCATACGCGGTTGCAGCAGAACTCTTGCACAACTTTATCCTGGTTCATGAAGACGTTCAAAATGCGAACACGGAAAGAAACAGGCGCCCAAGTATCTGGTGGTCATGGGGTCCGGCACAGGCCATTAATGCGGGTGATGGTATTCACGCAATGGCTNGAATATCGATATTCGAACAGAGAAAATCTAGTGGCCGGCCAGCAGATCCGCGATTAATTTCTATGGCACTGGAAACACTCGATAATGCAACTTTAGAAGTNTGCGAAGGAGAGTATCTTGATATTTCCTATCAGGAAAGAGCAGCTGTAAATATCGAAGACATATTGACAGTGGCGCGTAAGCGAGGCGCAATATTGGGTTGCGCAGCAAAGCTCGGTGGAATAGCGGCCGCAACCTCTGATGNCTTGCTCGATTCACTGACTCAATTCGGCACGGCGNTCGGTACTGCTCGAAANCTGAACACCGATCTGAGAGCACTTTGGCCTGAGGAAGACATNGAACGAGACGAAGTCCAACGCGGGAGACTGCAATCCAAAAAAAAATCACTCGCTGCAGCTCATGCCATAGAGAATGGGACTCCTGCTACTCGTCGTCGCCTGGGAGAAATTTTCATGAAGCGGGTTCTAGGTCCAGACGATATAGACGAAGTGACATCAATCCTCGTAGAGACCCAAAGCAGATCGTTCGCAGAAAATATAGTCAAAGATCTAATCAATGAGGCAAGTGGCGCGATCGAGTCAACTAACTTCTCAGATGAACACAAAAACTCGCTCATAGATGGCGCAAAGTTGATAATTGGCTCGAACTAGGAAGAACCAGTCTCTTATGAACAAACGATCAATCAGGCACGCTGATTTTGATGGCAAGACAGTACTGGTGAGAGTCGATTTCAACGTGCCAAAACGGGGTCAAGTGATCTCGGATGACTCTCGAATCAGAGCTGCGTTACCGACCTTAAGTCTACTCAGTAGGGGAGGCGCAAAAGTCGTGATCTGCTCACATTTTGGCCGCCCGGCGGGACAGGTAATCGAGGAAATGAGTCTACAGCCAGTACGCAAAAGGCTTTCAGAGATACTGAATAAACCCATCCTCGATGCTGGCGGTCCAAATGGCGAACACCCCCCGAAAATAGTTTCTCAACTTGACCCTGGCGAGTTCGCTCTTCTGGAAAATCTTCGATTTGAATCCGGAGAGGAAGAAAACAATGAACATTTCTCTAAATACCTGGCATCGTTGGCAGATCTTTATGTAAATGACGCATTCGGTGCTGCACATAGAGCCCATGCCTCTACCACCGGAGTGGCTAAATATATCCCCGCATACGCTGGACTCTTAATGGAACGTGAGATCGCAATGCTCGGTCGATCGTTAGAGGGCTCCACAGGTGCAACGGTCGCAATTATTGGTGGATCGAAAGTCTCTGACAAAATACAAGTGTTACGCCATCTATCCAAAAAAGTTGACACGATCCTCATCGGAGGGGGCATGGTCGCGGCGTTTTACATGGCGCAGAAAAATTCAGGTGGAGCAACGGTTGTTACAGACGCGGATCTCTCGGCTGCTGAGCATTTACTGAACGCCGGAGGGGCAAAAGTCGTACTTCCATCAGATGTATTGACCGCTGTTGAATTTAGTAAATCTTCACCGGCAACTGTATGGGAATCAAATGATGTCCCTGATGATAGCCTGATCCTAGATATCGGACCACGGTCTTCAAAAAATTATGCCCAAATCATTTCTCTTGCGGAAAGGATCATTTGGAACGGTCCTATGGGGGTATTCGAATGGCCTACATTCTCGAACGGAACTGTTGCAGTAGCAAACGCAGTTGCATCCAACATGAACGCCACCTCCGTAATCGGCGGAGGGTCAACGGCAGAAGTGGTTAGCTCACTTGATCTGGTCGACAAGATCACCCACGTCTCAACAGGGGGAGGTGCTTCACTCGAGTTTTTAGAAGGTAAAACTCTCCCTGGTGTAGCGGCATTGGACGACGCCACTTAATTAAGCCATCCACGTTAAAATTATCTCAGGAATGTTCTAATGAAATACCGAAAACCGGTAATAGCCGGCAACTGGAAGATGAACACCGACATTGAGTCGGGAATCAAGTTGGTTAAAGAGATTCTCGATCTCAGCGACAGTATAGCGAACGTTGAAAAAATCGTTTGCCCACCGTTTGTTTCGTTGACAAGTATTGCGCGAGCGTTGAATGGATCCTCTATTCAATTAGGTGCGCAGAATGTGAACGCAAATGAAAACGGATCGTTCACTGGAGAAATATCCACGACGATGCTGTGCGGGTTGATTAGCCACGTCATCATCGGACATTCAGAAAGACGGATGTTTAACGGGGAATCATCTAATCAGGTCGCAGCAAAAGCAATTACCGTGTCAAACGCTGGAATCGTGCCCATCTTATGTGTCGGAGAAGACCTCAGTATTCGAAAATCAGGGAAAGCAGCAAATTTCGTCACAAAACAACTCAAAGCTAGCCTCAAAGGATTTTTAAACTGGGAATCATTAATCATCGCTTACGAACCAATCTGGGCAATTGGAACAGGCGAAGCAGCAACATCTGGCCAAGCTCAAGAAATGGCGGCCATTTGCCGTAAGGTTATTTATCAATTGTCACCTGATGTGGCCGATTCAGTTCGTGTTCTCTATGGAGGAAGCGTGAACTCAGGGAACGTTGCCGAATTGCTTATACAGCCGGATATAGATGGGGCATTGGTCGGTGGAGCAAGCCTAAAGGCCAAGGAGTTTTCAAATCTGATTAGGATAGCGAGTTCGAACTAACCCAATTATGATCTTCTAACCAATCACGTGAATTACTCAACTAAACCGAAACTGATCGCAGTGGTAGGTCCAACCGCCACAGGGAAAACTTCCCTTGGAATTGACTTGGCACTGCAACTAGATGGAGAAGTGGTCAATGCCGACTCGAGGCTTTTTTACTATGGAATGGATGTAGCCACCGCTAAACCGACTCAAAACGAGATAAAGGGCATCCCCCACCACCTTATCGATTTTCTGTCTCCGAGCGAGCAGTACAACCTTGCGGAATATCTCAAGAAGGCACGACTGGTCATCACCGAGATTCTTGATCGAGGTAAAGTTCCAATTTTAGTAGGAGGGTCGGGTCAATATGTTTGGGCAATCATCGAAGGATGGAAAGTCCCAGAAATTCAACCCGATCCGTCATTGCGTTCCCATCTAGAATTGAAGTTGGCTCAAAATGGTATCGGCCCACTCGCTGAACAATTAGCTGCGATTTCGCCAATTACGGCAGAAACAACCGATTTACGAAATCCGAGGCGAGTGATTCGAGCCATTGAACGAGTTCAGTCCAAATCAATAAATTCCTCATTCACTGAAGGTAGATCAACTGATTCACCATTCGATCACTACATTGTTGGCTTGATGATTGACCGTACAAATCTGCACGCTCGCGTACTTGAACGACTTGATTCAATGGACAAAAATGGATGGAAACAAGAGGTCGAGTTGCTTTTACAGGCGGGGTATTCAACCAAGGATCGCGCTCTTAGTGCCATTGGTTATCCACAAATGATTAGTCACTTGAATGGAGAATGTGACTTTAGTGAGTCGATACGTCTTACAGCTGTTGCGACCAATCGTTTGATACGACATCAAAACAATTGGTTCAAGCAAAACGACACCAGAATTAACTGGTTCGACATGACGCGTAATCCAAAACGACACACACAATCAATTATTTCAGCGGCAACTAAGTGGCTCGGATTAAAGTAATAAATCGCATATATATAGATAA
>PBRL01000019.1 GCA_002725925.1 Chloroflexota bacterium | reverse complement strand
GCTGTTGCTATTAGTACGCAAGGCTCACTGAAGGCCATGATTATCCCCGGTCTGATAGCTATCCTTGCACCTATTACAATCGGAGCAATCATGGGCGCACAGGCATTAGGCGGTATGTTGGCCGGCTCGATTGTTTCCGGTTTTCTATTGGCAATTTTTATGGCCAACGCGGGCGGGGCATGGGACAACGCTAAAAAGTTCGTTGAACTCGGAAATTTCGGCGGCAAGGGATCAGACACCCATGCTGCAGCTGTTACNGGNGACACAGTTGGAGANCCGTTCAAGGACACTTCAGGACCGGCTATCAATATCTTGTTGAAGCTAATGGCAATAGTNTCATTGATTTTTGGGCCGTTGTTCATCTAAGTCTTGCGATAAACAGATTTGAGTGAAAGCCAGGGCAGTCGTTCGCGGCAACCCTGGCTTTCACTTTAAATGACAATACTCCACGCAACATAAAAACCGAAAAAAATCGCTGCCCATGACTCGTGTTACACAAACTGCCTAAACCGTAAAGAACCTTTTAAAACAAAGTCGCAATGACTTTGGAACATACACGACGTTGAGCAGGACGTTTTCGGTCTAACTGAAATCAGTCAGATGGGCCAGTCAACTGTTCTTGCAATCTAGCAAGTGCGTTGATCGCATCCAACGGAGTCATACTTTCCAGATCAAAATTCCTCAACTCTTGAAGCGCGGCTTTGTCCAATTTACGCTCTTGATGATCCTCTACCAGCATATTAAGTTGATAGCCACCGTTAGATCCTGAAAGCTCAGCTTCGCCTTCGAGTTCTTTTAGAAGATCCCAAGCCCTGCTAACGACATCGCGTGGCATACCAGCCAGGCGTGCCACGTGTACCCCATACGATCGGTCGGCTCCGCCTTGAACTATCTTGTGCAAGAAAACCACTTCACCAGATTCCTCAGCAACTGACACACGAAGGTTATGAGCACGAGGAAGTTGATCTGCCAGTTGTGTCATCTCATGATAATGAGTCGCAAACAAAGTTTTGCAGCCCAATTTAGGTGAATTATGAATATGCTCAGCAACAGATCGAGCAATGGCCAGGCCATCGTAAGTGGATGTTCCACGACCAATCTCATCAAGAACAGCCAAGGACCGAGCTGTCGCCTGATTCAGGATCGAGGCAGTTTCTACCATCTCAACCATAAAAGTCGACTGCCCACCAGAAATGTCATCAGATAATCCAGCCCGGGTAAATATTCGATCGACAACTCCTATACGGGCATTGGATGCCGGTATGAAGCTTCCCGTCTGAGCCAAAAGCACCAGTACAGCTGCTTGTCGGATATAGGTTGACTTACCCGACATATTGGGGCCTGTAATAATAATGACCTGACGATCGGAGTTAGAAATATCGAGATCATTGGGGACAAAGCGTCCAGGACCAAGCGAAGTTTCAACAACGGGGTGACGTCCATCCTCTATCTGTAAATCGGTACCATCATCAATGACAGGTTTAATCCAATGGTTCTCAACCGCAGCCTGGGACAAAGAAACAAGAGAATCGAGTATCCCGATAACTTTTGCGGTCTCCATAATTCGTTCACTCTGTACCGCAACCTCTGCACAAACGCGCCTGAATATGCCCCGTTCGAGTTCGCTTATACGATCACGGGCCGTGAGTATTCTTGATTCAAGATCTTTTAATTGAGGCGTGATGAAACGTTCGGCATTAACAAGGGTTTGACGGCGTTCAAAAGAATCAGGAACCAAATGGAGGTTGATATTGGTTACCTCCACGTAGTAACCGAACACGCGGTTAAATCCAATCTTAAGACTTTTATTACCGAGCAACGTTCGATATTCCCTCTCAAGGGCTGCGATACTTGAACGAGAATCTCCAGAAAGTGATCTGGCCTCGTCCAATTCTTGGTCAAACCCTTCTCGAATAGCAGATCCCTCCCCAACCGCTAAGGATGGATCGTCAGCTATGGCTGCTTCCAATAACTCGACTGCGGTAATTGACGGATGTAAGCGACCAATCACCGCACCACCTGGAAGTACATCTTCCGGTAAGGCAGTTATTAAACTTGGAATAACCGTGAGTCCTGCTCGAATAGACGCCAAGTCGCGTGGATTAGCAGTATTCGTCCTGACCCGATTGATAAGTCGCTCCAGGTCGGATACTTTGCTTAACAGATCTTGAATCCTCACCCGAGAACTCGAATCATTGAAAAACGCAGATACTACTGCTTGGCGTCGTTGGATATCAGTTGAATCAATTAACGGGCGAGTGAGCCATCCCTTCAAAGTCCGAGCACCCATAGCCGTCTTAGTATGGTTTACCGTCCGGTAGAGTGTGTGACCGTCCGCTTTCTCAATGGAAGAGCTAAACACTTCCAAATCACGTAGAGCCTTTGTGTCCAATCGCATATATGCATTAATTGACTCCGTGCGAAGCGAGGTTAATTGAGGAATCGCTCCAAATTGTGTTTCACCTACGAAATTAAGCACGGCTGAAGCAGCAACTACTGCGAGAGACATGTTTGAACAGCCAAATGCTTCCAGGGTACTTGCTTTAAAATGTTCCATTAGATGGGCACTCGAAAGTTCGAAATCAAGAAGACTTTCATCCAAGTGCCGAACCACAGTCGAAGAAGATCTGCGCGGATCAAATAGTTCTTTTGCTGTCGAATCAACGATTAGCTCAGAAGGATTAAGGCGATGCAGTTCATCTCTCAAGTCCGATGCCCTAAATTCCCCAGTTACGAATTCGCTAGTCGAAATATCGACGTAAGCAAGTCCAGCACGAACCCCATCACTAACGGCTGCAGCGAGAAAGTTGTTGGTGGATTGATCTAATAAGCCCGGCTCGATCACAGTACCAGGCGTGACCACCCTGACTATTGCCCTTTCAACCAAACCTTTGGATTGTGCTGGATCACCGATTTGTTCTGCAATCGCGATTTTCAGACCCGCAGCGACCAGCTTACCCAAATGATTATCGAGAGAGTGATGTGGTATTCCAGCCAATGGGGTTTTTGCACCTGAACCGGATTCACGTGATGTCAGAGCAATTCCGAGCACCTTTGAAAGTGTGTGAGCATCATCATCAAAGGCCTCGTAGAAATCTCCCATCCTGATAAGTAAAAGTGCATCTGGGTATTTGACCTTGAATTCTAAAAACTGCCTTCGACCAGGAGACATCTTTTTTTTAGCGTTTTTCTTTAACACCCGACGACCTTTTGAGTCGCGGGTCAACGTTTTCCTGGGATCGTTAGGGGCTGACATAATCACCAGATTTTAGCGCGTACGCTTGGCTTTTCTAGTGAATGAAGAGGGTTACTGGTACTTAATGACAGCAGAATCTGATGCAGACCAACGTAGTTCAGTGAACGAACTGCCTTCTGGCAACTCAAACACCAACATCCCTATTACCTGCTCACCCTCGTCCAGTGTTAGAGAGCCCCACATCGGCTTAAAGTCCGGTGAATTAACCTTATCGACCCCATTTGCCTCAAGAGTCCTGTCAATCGTGTTCAATGGCACATAGCTAGTCCTGTCACCATCCAGCAATTTGGCCGCTTCTTCATCAATCACCAAATTAACCGAGCCGGAGGTCTCGTTGAACAAACTGACCTGAACATAGACCAGATCATTCGTTGATTCATTCTCTGGATTAATGACCCAGGTCCGTAAATCACCCTCACTATCAAGTCCGGTGTAGGTGATGAACTGACGAGACTCAGGTTGTTCAGCTCGTATCCAGAGAGTTCGGCCAGCGACATACAATGGATCCCCAGCCTCAGGTTTTAGCCAGGTCATCAAACTTATAAAAACAACTGCAAGGATAATCGAAACTGCAGTTATGCCGACCAACACGACCGGTGTATTTTCTTTGGGAGTTCTAATCTGACGCCGGGCAAGAATAGCGCCATTGGCATCTACATCCATGTATTCGATGCCTGAGTCGCCCCTGAAACCAGAGGTTGGGGCAAACTCAATTCTTACGCGAACAATATCGTTTGTCATCAATTCTGCAGATATTACATCCCATGTCAGATCTGCATTACGAAGACGTGGCCCGTATTCATACTTGTTCGATGCAGCATACTCCAACGCTGCACGAACTTGACTCGGAAAGCGTTTTGTAGCTTCGTCGCCAAGAGCACTGGTTTCAGAATCGGTTTCTCTATTATCTTGGGTCATCCATTGCTCCAGTGGCCCATTTGAATTCGGAACGACAACTGAGAGTACATGAAGTACTTGAGTCAACACAGTAGTTTTGCTAATTAGAAACAGTAATTATTACCGACCGCCCGACTTTTTCAGGGTCAGATCTTCAAGTTTAATCTTTTGACGAAGGGAACATTCTGAGTTGTTTCACCACAGCAGGCAACGCTTCCAAAACATCCGTTATATCCTCGTCGGTCGTATCGCGTCCCAATGAAAATCTCACACTACCAACTGCAAGTTCTGGCTCTTGTCCCAGGGCTAGCAGCACATGGGAAGGCTCAAGAGACGCAGAACTACATGCACTACCACTAGATGCGGCAATACCTTTGAAATCCAGGCCTAACAATATCGATTCACCTTCGACTCCTCGGAAAGCGACATTGATTATTTCTGGGACATGATACAAACGTTTGTCATCAATAACTGCGTCAGGAATTTTTTCCACGATGCCATTGACCAACCGATCCGACATACGTTGCATTTTAGAGCGGTTCGAAAGTCGTTCGGATTCGGAGAGAACCAACGCTTCACCAAGACCGACTATTGATGCGACATTTTCCGTCCCCGATCGTCGCTGGCGTTCCTGCCCTCCACCGGAAATTAATGGTTCCAAAACAATTCCACGGCGTACAAATAACACCCCCACCCCTTTGGGACCATAGATTTTGTGACCTGACAAACTCATCATATCGACATCAAGCTCATCAACATCCAGTGAAATCTTCCCCGCAGCCTGTACAGCATCAGTGTGAATTAACACATCAGCGTTGCATGACATAGCGTATTCCCGAGTTAAACCTGCGATCTCACGCACTGCCTGAATTGTCCCGATCTCGTTATTTACCAACATCACACTGGCAAGGAATGTATCGGGGCGAACGGCTGACGCAAATTCCTCAGGGTCGACTCGGCCAGTATTGTCGACACCTACATAGGTTGCCTCATATCCTAATTTTTCCAGTTGTTCAACTGGGTGGATGAGAGCATGGTGTTCTATCGCCGTCGTGATGATGTGCCCGCCGTGAACTTCTCGACCGGCAGCAAGGCCCTTGATCGCTGTGTTGTTGGATTCGGATCCACTGCCCGTAAACACTATCTCATTTTCGCGGGAATTAAGAACAAAAGCCACTTGTTCCCTCGCCTCATCAACTCCATATCTTGCTTCACCTGCGAGAGAATACAAACTTGAAGGGTTACCGAATTTTTGAGTGAAATAAGGCACCATTTTCTCGAACACTTCCGTACGCATAGGAGTCGTAGCGGCATGGTCAAGGTAGTTGATACGGTCGTCGCTAAAATTCATTATTAGTAGTATTTGCCAACAACCCGAAATACGCAACGAATGCCTGTAGCCGTTGCTATTCAGCTTGGATAAGATATTTTAGTTTGTAATCTGCCGGAAAAAAAGCGTTGTGTGTATTTCAGGTTAAAAAGCGTGGGTTATTTTGTAGCGGGAATAATCGGTAGCACGCTGAAATCGGAGTCAGCAATTGATCAAGATTGAGCATATGTCGAAAAATTACGGTCCTTACCCGGCCGTAATCGATGTCTCTTTCGAAGTTCTTAAGGGTGAGATAGTCGGTTTCCTAGGCCCAAACGGTGCCGGGAAGACCACGACTATGCGAGTCGTAACAGGATTCACCCCTCCTACTGAAGGTGAGGTAACGGTTGGTGGATACGATGTCGTATCCCATTCGTTGGAAGTAAGACGTCATATCGGGTACCTACCTGAAACGGTTCCGCTTTACCTAGATATGACGGTAAACGATTACCTTACCTATATGGGTGAAATAAGAGGAATGAATGCGTCATGGGTGCAAGAACGCCTTCCGAAAGTAATCGACATGGTCAAGCTGGGTGAATACCAGAATACTTTGGTAGGACGACTCTCGAAGGGATACCGCCAACGTACTGGTATAGCTCAAGCAATATTGCACGAACCCGACGTGTTGATCATGGATGAGCCCACAATTGGTATCGACCCGATTCAGGTGGTGGAAACTAGGGAGTTGATCAGCAATTTGGGCGCAGAGCACACCATGCTCTTGAGTTCTCACATACTCCCAGAGGTCAGTGCAATTTGCAAGCGGATCCTAGTAATCAATGATGGTCGAATTGTAGCTGACGACAAGCCAGATGACCTGTCTGAAAAACTTCAACATGCAGAACGAATTGAAATCAGCGTACGAGGAGCAGAAGCGTCAGCATTCATCAATAGCATGCGAGAAATTTCGGCAGTTATTGACGCTCGCTCCGACCAAAGAGCATCCGTTGTTCAGAGATCGGAGAGAGAAGACTTCACTCCTTTCATTGTTGATGCCAGACCGAACCTGCAAGCATCAGAACAAATTGCAAAATCGATAATAGAAAATGGTTGGGGCCTGATAAACCTCACGCCCCTTCCTATGACACTTGAAGAAATCTTCCTCGAATTAACGACAGAAGAGAATTTAGACGAGTAAACATTGCGCTTTATTTCCGTTATAGCAATCAAAGAGATTCGCACATATTTTGCATCACCGATGGCCTACGTGGTATCAGCGGCGTTTTTGGCAATTACCGGATTTTTCTTCGTCGCATCGGTATCCGACGCATTTGCTGAAGCTAGCATCCGTGGTTATCTAGCGGGCGCAATTTTCTTCATGATCTTCATGTCGCCGGCCCTCACGATGCGCCTCATCGCAGAAGAACAAAAACTTGGGACTCTCGAGTTACTGCTGACATCACCTTTGCGTGAGTTTGAGATCGTTTTCGGCAAGTTCATCGCTGCTTTCGCTATGACGATGATGATGATCCTTCTGTCACTTTATTTCGTACTCGTTCTGTTCGTATACGGCGATCCCGATATCGGACCGTTGCTGAGCGGCTTACTGGGACTCACGATGTATGCGTCTGCGACACTTGCGGTCGGTTTATTTGCCTCCTCCCTCAGCAGTAACCAAATTGTCGGTTTGGTTGTCGGGTCCGGAATTCTGACAGCGCTCACCATTATCGATTTTGTAAGCGCACGCCTGTCAGGTATAGCATCTGAAGTTCTGAATGCTTTCCAACTTGGAGCATCTTTCTCGGTGTTCGACCTAGATAGTTTCGGGGTGGCTGAAGGTGGACACTTCGCAGACTTTGCCAGAGGCATTGTCTCGATCACGGATATTGCCTACTACACATCAATAACAGCAGTGTTCTTGCTTCTCACAGTTCTTGTGCTTGAAGCAAGACGGTGGCGATAGGCCGGTTTATGTCAACAGAGCAGCAGAACAGTTCAAGCAGCCGGCCAACACCCGATTCTCTTCGTGAGAAGACCTCCTTTCTTGAGAATCTGAAACGGAACACGCAATCAGTCCGGCAAGCACTGGCCTTTTTAGGTGTCGGCGCGATTGTATTCGGTGTTCTCATATGGATTTTCCTTAGGGGTCTGGAAGGTCCTTCCTACATAGTCATTGGTGTTGGACTTGTCATTCTTGTTATCGATGCAGTCATCTCATTGGCTACGGTAAGACAAGCCGTTTTCGGTCGGAGAGGTCGTTACGGACTCAATACCGCTATCGTGTTCCTAGTATTTCTCACTATCGCAGTCATTGTAAATTTCACTTTGCACTGGGCAGTCGACCGACCAAACCCCGCTGCATGGTTGCGTGTAGACACCACAGCTACTAAGCAATTCCTGCTTGAAGAGCAAGTTGTAAACACATTAGAAAATTTGAAAGAGCCTGTGGAAATCACAGCCTTCTTTGCCACTCATACTGCAGCCGACGCAGCCGCTTGGCGTGATACCGAGGATATGTTAAGTGAATTCCGACGTCGCTCAGGAGATTTCGAGCTTTCATACGAATTGGTTGATCCTGAAATCAATCCTAATGTTGCGATGGGTTTTGGAGTCACCCAGTTTCCAGCTCTGGCAATTCAAGGTACCGAAAGCTTACGTACTGAGGTAGTAGTCGGCGGTAACCCAAAAGAAACCTCGGGCGTGTTCACTGAACAGCAAGTTGTTACCGGTTTACTTGTAATAAACGAAATTCGGCAAAAGAAGGTCTTATTCGTCACAGGCCACTCTGAGCGGGATGTACTTGACATTAACGACAACACCAGTTTGGGTCTCGCGGGCAGGGCTTTGAATCGCGAAAACTACGTCGTTCTGGTTGAAACACTTCAAGAGCTCGCTACCCGCCTGGCGATCGGGGACCCTTTGGAAGTGCCGGCTGTAATCGTTTTCGCTGGTCCAACTCAAGAACTACTTCCAATAGATCAAAATGCTCTCTTGGAATACGCTAGGTCTGGTGGCAGCATTCTGTTCATGCTCGAACCATTTGATACGCCTGATAGTTTCAAGCAGTTCCTGTCACGTTATGCAGTGGCTGTCGGAGAAGGCGAGGCGGCAGACAGGGCAAGTTACGTCGGCGGAAACGAGACGTTTATACAGGTCAAGAAGAGCAACCAACAGTTGCCGCCACACCCTGTAACCAATGATTTTGAGGTCCTTTACATGCCTGGAGTGACCCATTTCGGTTGGACCATTGATCCACTTGCTGTACCGCTGGTAGATGACATAACTCCGGTTGTAAGACAAGCCATGCTGGCTTCAACTACGATGTACAGCTGGTCGGAAACAGATCCTGACGTTCTTGGATACGATCAAGAGGTTGATATAACTGGGCCGCTCCCTATTGCCGTCGCAGTTGAAGCTATCGGAGAATTGGGAGGTGGAGTGTACAGCGATGGCGAATCAACGATCTCAATGAGTATGATCCTCATAGGGGATACCGATTTCGCTACCAATAACTACTTCGGATCTGCAAATAACGCGGATTTATTCATCAACTCCGTGAATTTCCTAGCCAAAGATGTCGAATTGATATCCATTCGAGCCAAAACTGAAGCAGACCGTCAAATGTTCTTGACCAAAAATGAACGAGATTTTGTTAGGTGGTCTGGCTGGCTGCTGATGCCAGTTTTAGTGAGTATTTTCGGTTTCTGGACCTGGTGGAGGAGGCGCTAGAACATGAATCTGCGCCTATTGCTGGTTCTGCTCACGGCACTTTCCTACGTTGCTATCGGTGTAACGTGGTTTTTGACGAATCCTTCAGAAGAAGTCGTAGAAGCTGAACCTCCTTTCTTTTACACCGTTTCACCTGATGACCTGCGAAACATAGAAATTAAGACAGGTGACACGAAAGCCAGTTGGTCACTTAGGGAAGCTAACCACCGCTGGTACTTCGATAATCTAAACAACATACCCGCTGATCCCTATCGTTGGGGTGGCATTACTCAATTACTGGGCGGGCCCCGTACCAAACGCGTACTAGGAGCGGCTGACAACGCCGAAGCTCTTTACGGTTTGGATAACCCGAGCACGACCATCTCGGTCACCCTGCGTGACCAGTCACAAATAAAATTGATATTAGGCGGCCTCACGCCGGATGGCATAAACCATTACGCCCGACTTGAGCGTGTAGAGAGTTCAGAGTTAGTTCTCGTAGACGCTTCCTGGGGCGGTGTTCTTGAACGTTTAGTGAATGACCCTCCTTTGCCAGAATGGTATTACACACTCAATGGAAAGGTCCGTGAAGTCATTCTTTTTACCAACAACGAGGTCCTTCGAGCCTATGGGTTCAATCGTAATGACGAACTTTGGTACATATGCGAAGTACCCTTGGAAACCGACCCTTGCACTGGTAGTCAATTGGCAGATGCAGATGCCTTAAACGAGGAAATTAATCATTTTGGTAATCCCGTTATTCAAGGAGCCGTGGCTTTAAGACTTGATGACGATGATGAATACGTTCCGTTCGGTACAACCGTTGATTCACCTTACATTGCTGTACGTGTGGAAAACAAAAACGCGAGCAATGTAACCGAAGTCACTCGCTTGACAATGACAATCGGCAATAAAACCGAAGACGGCAAATCACGATACGCTGTAGCAAATGAAACATCGGATGTCATAGCTGTTGATCTGCAATGGGCAGATCGAGTACTCNATATGTTCTTTGGAGAGCTACTCGTCGCAAACAAGTAATCCCCNTCTTACTTGAATGNCACCCAGCATCTCGCTANGCCTGNANCAGTAGATCAAGCGTTTATGTCGTGAGATTACGATACAACTGCGGCAAACGTTTGGGGAGCAAACTGATGTCCGGGAGGACTTCATAGCTGAAGTCCTCCATCATTGTTTTCATGTAATCGTGACCTGCTTTGTCTACGGTGAGACAAAACGGTGTGATGCCCTGTTGACGGGCTTCAATAAGAGATTGTCTAGTGTCATGAACCGCGTATTCTTTTTCAACACCCTCACGAGAATAACCTCTGTCTTGTGGTCGCCCGTCAGATATAAGGAAAAGAAACCGGGAACGAGCCTCCACCTCAGATAGCTTGGCCACTGTATGCCTGATCGCCGGTCCCATACGGGTAGCGTGCAAAGGTGCAATACGATCGATTCTCCTAGGAACAATATCGGTAAATTTTTCATCCAGATCTTTTATCGTATAAAACTCGACATTCTCGCGACCATAACCGGAGAACCCGAATATCCCGTATGTGTCTCCTAAAGTCTCAAGGGAGTTGACGAGAAGTGTTATACCTTCTTTCTCTACGTCAACAATCCTTTTGTACGTACGACGTAATCCTTCTGATCTACGTGATCTGAGCCAGACCATATACTCCACCGGGTCATCAGGTGCACCCCAATCGTCCGATGGTTTTTTGGCCTCATCGATCGCCTCTGCCGTAGACGCAGACAAGTCGAGCAAAAAGGCCACTGCCACTGATCGCTCATTTTTATTTCTACGCCAGAAAAGCTTCTCATCCGGAGATACCCCAACTCGCAAATCGATCACTGCTTCTAACAATGCGTCTAAGTCATGTTCTTCCCCGTCTTCAAGACGTTTCTGCTTGCGATACATCTCCGGAATAACCAGTTCAAATTGACGCTTAATTTGAACTGTCAGGGAAGTATTTTCTGCCAACGTTTCTCGGAAAAAATTCGGTTCACCATCAGTCATGACTTTCTCATGAATCATGCACCAATTAGGCTTGTATTCGTTAGCTCTAAAGTCCCATTCAGGATAGGTGTAAGTATCCGGTTCTGTGGCTGTTAAAGGTCCGCCATCTTCATCCACATGTTGTGAGGGGCCGGGCTGAAATTGCTGGTTTTCAGGATCACGCTTCTGAAGTTCTTTCATCAGATTTTCTATCATTTCAGAAACTTGTTGGTCGCTGCCTTCCTCGCCCTCCGTTTGTTCCATTTCCATTTCAGGAGCATTTTTCATCATCTCTTCGAGCTGTTCTTGAGTGATCGGCTCCATTTCGCCACTCTCAGACAACTCACCACTTTCCATCATCTGCATCTGAGAAAGCAACTGAGATAGCTCTGGTTTAAATTCACCACGNTAGTCGACTTCCTGGGGAGATGAATAGTCATCCTCACCATCTTGCCCAGCTTCCTCATTCTCTGAGTTTTGATTTGANTCTCCATTGTTTTCACCATCAGAAGACAGTTGACTCATGAATTTTTGAATCACCTCTTCACGATCAAAATCNTCTTCCTCTTCACCGGATTCATCTGAATCCTGTTCCTCTTCGGGTTCGAGCTGTTCGTAATCGTCATCTTCAAGCTCTTCGTTGCTGATATCAATCAATAATGAGTAAGCCCTTACTGCGGCCTCCGCTGCATCCTCAACCCTTGCCTCCACCGTGGTGACCTGACGAATCAATCTTCGTAATCTACGTGCAGCGTCTTTGTGTTCTGTAGGAACGATCATCTCATCGGTTTGGCCGAGGCTCACACGCACCATAAACTCAACTAAAGCCTCACGAGCCGGAAGATCTTTAACATCCGGCCGGGATGCAAGCGCAGCNCCTTGCACCAAGTCATACATCGTCGTAATCCCTGGATAGAGTTCTGCCACATATCCATCGATTCTCGAGCTCTCGAGAACAGTAAAAACGTCGAGGGCCAGACGGCGTTCCTGAAAAAGGTCAAAAAACCTACCCATATCAGTTAGGAATTCGGGTTTGATTCCATCGTCCACCACTACGGGATCTACAGCTTCATCAGAAGTTTCAGTCGGCAGTGCCTCAACTTGTGATGAAGTTCCCACGGATTTCATTAATTCTTCATCCTTCTTTGCAGCCTGAAGCTCAGCGGCTCCAGGTAGATGGGGGCGAAGATCCTCAAACAAATTCGAGGGAACGTTGAAATCAAATGTGAAAGAACCGAATTCTATATGTCCAATTTGGTGGGTTGAAATGACTTTGAAGAAGCCGAAATTCTCGTCTTTAGACGCATATCTATTGATCACTGCAGGCATGTAGATTGTCGTGCCTTCAGTGGTAGGAAGTTCTCCCTGAAACCAGCCTATGTTTTTATCAGCGAGCTGTTGTGAGGCTTGAACGTCTATAGAGTGCCCAGTGAGTGCGAGGCAGTACATCTGGATGATCTCTCGCACTCTGGACAACTCTATTGAGGATGACAGTGAATCTAATATCTCCTGAGAGTTCGATGATTCAAGTTTAAAATACGCTATAGCAGCTTCTTCACTTTCACTCGCAGCCCTAATCCCTTCGGATTGCCAGTTCACCATCTGTTCGAAGGTGACCCTCTCCAGCACTTCAGGTGCTATTCGCAAAAATTCAGGAGCGGCCGCAGCTGATACAGCCGCTATACCATCGGTCATCTCCAACAACCTGTCACGAGTATCGACGGGAACCCGGTTGACGGTATTAGAGCCATCTTTCAACACCCCAGCAGCATCGCTTACACCGGTTACTGCGAGACGTCGAGCTAACGAAATCAAAGGTGCGCGATGTGTAGAGCCAAGTTCAACAAGAGAAGCAGTAGCGGAGTCAAAAAGTCTTGCAGTTTCGCGCCAAGACTTCTCTGCAACGATATGCGCTAGATCAATGAATCTGTCGGCATCGTCGGCAATTTTAGGGAAAAGTTCAATCCCAGCAACCAGTGCATCTCCCGCCTGATCGTACGAACGACGAGACAAGATTTCCAAAAAGCCGCCGAAACGGCAAAATTCTTCAAATGATAATGTCTCNAGAAGTTCAGGCGTAGCTTCAAACAATCTGCAGGCCAGGGCTGAAGATTTCCATGTCCCGCGATAAAGATCACGACATACGTTTGACCAGTCATCAATATATCGNGGTCGTAATCTGAGCATGGCCTTCGGGGAGGATTTAAAATAAGCGACAGCCAGTGAGGGGGAGTCTTCACAAAGTGAATTGCCAGTTTTACCCCANTTGAGAAATTGGCCAGATGGCAATTGTCGCTGTACAGCNACAGAAGCATCAAAAAACTCAGCCGCTGCTTCCCAGGAACGAACAGTCTTACGGGCGATCTCTANNCCCTCAAGAGCCCATTGNTGACAAGTNTCATCCGCAAGACGCCCNGNCAGCTTTTCAAGTGCCNATTCATAGCGTTCGACTACCACCGATGGAAAATTTTCAAGATNTTTTNTTACCAACTCAGTAGCGAGTTGNTTTTCATGTTCAGAATTGGTCAATTNCTGNCCTTCGTCAAACTCCGTCATACGGCATTCATCACGATATCTAAAGTATTCCTAATAATNCTCGCTGANGCCCCCCAGATNATGCGATCCTCGTAAGCATATGCAGTCATTGTNCGNGTGTCCCCNTTACGAACAAGAGTTATCGTCCTTTNAGACATTTCATCGACGAACACCCTNATTGGAATCTTCACAATTTCCTCTACTTCCCGTTCCTGAGGCGTGAAAACTGTTTGGTCGGCAACACGTCCTACATATGGCCACACCTTAAACCCGGTGGATGTTTCTACNGGAGCCATTCCACACCAAAGATCAATATGGCTNGGATCNATGCCGAGCTCTTCATCTGTCTCGCGAAGAGCAGTGTGCATAGCCGATTNATCAAATTCCTCACTCATACCGCCGGGAAACGCCCACTCTCCACTATGGTGAGACAGGGTACTTCCTCGTTTAATCATCAACACACAAGGATCCCCATCAGTCATACTNAAGAGAACNCACACGGCCGCNGGGGNTCCACCACCCGAAGAGTCATNATTCGNTGNCGAGTGCGCCCTCAAGGCAGTTTCCATCTGGTTNAGCGTAAGGTTCAAAGCAATCACGCGAAGATAGAAGTTACAACCTCATCGATACTGCGCTGCACCTGAGGGTCATCAGTAATACCCCAAGTGACAGAAACTTGGCAAGCTCTTCGATGTGAAACNCCCTCTTTAATCAGACGTCCCGCATAAATAAGCATACGCGTGCTCGCCCCCTCTTCTAGACCATGTTCCCTAAGGTTACGAATTTTCAGACCAAGTCGGGCAAGTCGTTCGGCCGTGTCCAAATCACACCCTGATTCGTGTGCAATGATCTGAGCTTCTGTCTCTTCATCAGGGAAATCGAACTCTAGTGCAACAAATCTTTGACGGGTACTATGCTTTAGATCTTTGAGTGCATTCTGATACCCAGGGTTATACGACACTACAAGCAAAAAGCCATCAGCAGCATTGATAACGGTGCCAAGTTTATCGATCGTCAATGAGCGACGGTGGTCTGTTAGTGGATGAATTATTACAGTGGTGTCTTTCCTCGCTTCAACAATTTCATCCAGATAACAAATGCCGCCGGATTTAACAGCTCGCGTGAGCGGACCATCTATCCATCGTGTTCCATCAGCGTCCAGTAGATATCGTCCCACAAGGTCGCTAGCTGTAAGGTCTTCGTGACATGCCACAGTAATCAACGGTAACTTCTGACCAGAACCATTCGACGATGCATTTTTGGATTTTGGAGGTGAGAGCGATTCAGTCAGGCGCCATGCCATATGCTCTACGAATCTAGTTTTACCTGTCCCTGTGGGTCCTTTAAGTAGAATCGGAACTCGTTGACGATAAGCCGATTCGAATATTTCAATTTCATCTGACGTAGGGATGTAAAATGGCTCGTCCGCTACGTAAAATTCTTCGATGTTGCGCTCGGTGTATTCCTGCTTTGTGGCCATTAGTACTCACGCCCCGAAGGCATTTCCTCACCAACTGTTGCTGGTGAACTAATTATTAGTCGCATTTTGTATTTCTGGGTTTGTCTGCCAGAGAATTGTTATTTGCTCGCGTAGATCTGCAAGTTTTGCAGTGTTTTCAATCAAGTGATCNGCTCTTTCAACCCGTTCTACTCTCGTCATCTGTGCTTCAACCCTTGCGTTTTTTNCAATTTCGCTCAAATTNGATCGAGTATGAACGCGCTGNCCAATGACANCTGGCGATGCCTCGATAGTCCAAATCGCATCTACAAGATCCTCCCAACCTGCTTCAAAAAGCTTGGGAACCTCAATCACAATAATTTTCGTTCCGCGCTCCTTTTCTAGTATTAGTCGCTCTTCAATCCANTCGCGAGCGGCCGGCCAAACAATCGTTTCCAATTGCATTCGTAATTCCGGATTAGAAAAAACCAGATCGCCCAATTTCGCACGATCAATAACTCCGGTTTCATCTGTTACTTCTTTTCCGAATTGATCGGTAATTTCCCCATANGCATCGGTTCCAGGCCGGTATGACAAATGTGCAACTTTGTCAGACTCGATCACCACAGCACCAAGTTCGCGTAGAACATGAGTGACTTCGGTTTTTCCCGTACCTATACCGCCGGTCAGGCCGATGACGAACACGTTTACTCCAACATGCAAAAGTGGCTAACCGGGTAATCTTACGCTCGCGCGACTATTTTGGAAGTGCAATTTTCATCTGGAATGCAGTTCAGAAGTAGTAAACTTTGTTACCTGATATTGGCCAACAGTAACTAATGCCTCTAACAATTCGGCTTTGGGCAGACTATACAGATGTTGGAGTGTGATATTGACCGAGTCCGCATACCGTTCCCTGCCGTCCGTGGACGCGTTACTTCAAAATGATGAAGTGATAAGACTTGCAGCAAATTTTTCTCGGAGTTTGATAACAACCATTGCACGCGACGTTCTGTCTGACGCCCGATCTTCAATCAAGAATACTGGAGAGTCGCGATCGGTCGATCAGTTAACCGCTCAAATAACGCAACGGGTACAAAGAATATCTCGAAACTGGCCGAACGTAGTGATAAATGCAACCGGCGTAGTACTGCACACGAACCTAGGTCGATCTCCTTTAAGTCCACGAGCTGCAAAAGCAGCGACAACCTCCGCTTCAATTTATTCAGACGTCGAATTTGCACTATCAACTGGGAAAAGAGGAGATCGGAATTCCCACATTTCAAATTTGATCGCACAGGTAACTGAAGCTGAGGCAGGAATCGCAGTCAACAACAATGCAGCTGGTGTTCTGCTAACCCTCGCAACTATAGCTGGTGATAAACAAGTAAAAAGTGAGGTGATTGTTTCAAGAGGAGAATCCGTAGAAATAGGTGGGGGATTCCGGATCCCAGATGTCATGCAGCAATCAGGTGCAACGTTGGTAGAGGTAGGCACTACAAACCGCACATATGCTTCAGACTATGAATCAGCTATCACTTCCAACACTGCAGCGATCCTAAAAGTTCACCCAAGCAATTTCGTTGTCGATGGTTTCACTCATACAGCAGAACTTAAAGATGTAGTCGCCGTGGCGAAACAGCATGACCTGCCAGTTATCAACGATTTGGGTTCAGGTTGCTTGCTGGACACTCGGCAGTACGGTCTTAAACAAGAACCTCAGGTACAGTCTTCTATCTCTGATGGAGCGACTTTAACTCTTTTCTCAGGTGACAAGTTAATTGGTGGACCACAAGCCGGTTTAATCGCCGGAGAACAAAAATGGGTTGAGCGTGTTTCAAAACATCCGTTGGCAAGAGCCGTACGTATCGACAAGGTAACTCTGTCGGCCATGTCATCTACTTTGGTTGCGTACCTAACTGGCACTCATGAAAAAGAGATTCCGATATGGAATATGATTTCACTAAGCGAATCTATACTGGCTAACCGCGCGGAAAAATGGCAATCCAAAACTGGCGCAGGAACCGTTGAGCAAGCTAGATCAACTATTGGCGGCGGATCACTGCCAGGGCAGACATTACCAACATACGTGCTAGTAATAGATTACAAAGGAAGTGCACAGAATTTCGTTCGCTGTTTGAGAGAAAGCCCGGTAGCAGTTGTGGCTCGAATAGAAAATAATCGCATAATTCTAGATCCTAGAACGGTTCTTCCCGATCAAGATGATGCAGTGATCGAAACGATCAAATTCGCTCTCGATAAGTGTTATTAATGAGTCCTAAACGTCGAAGACGACCTCGGCCTTTATCTGAGCAGAAATGGTCCCCAAGTCCATTATCCGGACTTGAGCCCGTCGATATTGAAATTGATCTGCATGGCATGAGGGTTCATGAAGCGATACCAGCAATTGAAGACCACCTGCAGCGGTGTCATGACGCACGTTTACACATCTCTAGAATCAACCATGGACAAGGTACTGGCGCGCTAAAACATTTAGCGCGCGAGACTTTATCCAAAAGCTCACTAGTAGCTCGTTATTATCCAGCCGCACATGGGGATGGGAGTGACGGCATCACAATTGCAGAGTTGAATTATGGAGGTCACCGTGCCTTCAACAGGCGGGCTAATAACTCTATAGTTCCAAAACCTCTCACACGAAAATAAAAAGTAACATAATCCAATTCGAGAAAATTTCCGGCAANCGGCATCTGTAAATATCTACGAGAGAGCTAATCCAAATATGAATTTTTCAACACGCAAATGACTTTGTTTGACCATCGAAGGCAAGANCTCCAGNATCGCATAGCGCCACTAGCTACCCGAATGCGACCACGAAATCTAGAGGAATATTTCGGTCAAACGCACATCCTGGCCCCCGGCACAGTACTTAGAAGAGCGATCGAAGAAGACCGACTACCATCCATGATCCTATGGGGNCCTCCCGGNAGTGGCAAAACCACTTTGGCACGGCTNGTNGCCGGCGCAACGGGATCCCATTTTGAACANATAAGTGCTGTGACTTCTGGCGTGAAAGACATTCGAGAAGTCATGGCAAGCGCAAGGGATCGACTGGGAGAAAGCAGCCGTCAAACAATCCTGTTCATCGATGAAATTCATAGATTTTCTAAATCGCAACAGGATGCGTTGCTGCCGCATGTGGAAGATGGGACTATAACGCTGATCGGGGCCACGACCGAGAACCCTTCATTCGAAATAATTTCACCACTTCTGTCTCGAACCAGGGTTTATACGCTGGAACCTTTAAGTGATACAAACTTAGGGGAAATAATCGACCGAGCTATTTCGGATAAAGACCATGGACTTGGGCATGAAAAAATTTCTCTTGTAGAGGATGCAAGGCATTTTCTACTACGAGTAGCTAACGGTGATGCTAGATCCGCTTTAAACACTCTCGAACTTGCCATTGAGTCAACAAACACGGACTCATCTGGTCAAAAATATGTGACTGTTAAAACCATAGAGGAATCGGTTCAAAAACAGTCGCGCTATGACCGGCTCGGCGATATGCACTACGATACGATTTCAGCATTTATCAAATCTATCCGTGCATCCGACCCAGACGCAGCACTTTATTACCTTGCAAGGATGATTGACGCCGGTGAAGATGCAGTGTTTATCGCACGACGCTTAGTAATATCAGCGGCCGAGGATATTGGGTTAGCCGAACCAAATGGACTCACGGTAGCTATGGCAACCCAGCAAGCTGTTAGCTTTGTTGGCATGCCAGAAGGTCGAATTCCATTAGCAGAAGCAACCATCTATCTTGCGTGCTCGCCCAAATCAAATTCAGCCTACAAAGCAATTGATAAGGCATTGAAGCTGGTACGCTCTTCCAGAGACGAACCAATTCCAAATCATCTACGTAATGCACCGACCACATTGATGCAAAACCTTGGTTACGGTGAAGATTACGAATACCCACACGATACGCCTGGTCACTTTTTGAAGAGTATCAACCTACCTGAAGCAATTAAAAATCACCAATTTTACGAACCGGGCAATCTAGGGGCCGAAAAGGTTGTTCGGCAGCGGCTGTTCGAATGGTGGGGCGATCGTGATAAGGACAAGTAAACACTAGCCCGAATTCCCTACGCTAGCAAACACCAGGTCGAAAACTAAAACCCGACGCCTCAGGCAAGTTCCCGCATCACCCGATCAAGTGCAGATATAGCGAATTCATAATCTTCATTTGTCACACCGTAATGTGTCACTATGCGAAGATCAGAATCTCCACCATTGATGTATACGCCTTCTTCTTTCAACCGAGATGCAATCTGATTCCCGGTATGAGGTGGCACTCTAAATCTGATGATGTTGGTCTGAATATGCTCTGGGTCAACAGAAATGCCTTTCATTTCAGCCATTCTTGTGGCGATATAACGCGCAGAGTCATGATCTTCCTGCATCCGTTCGACCATTGAGTCAAGGGCAATCAAACCTGCGGCTGCAACTATGCCAACTTGCCTCATGCCAGATCCCAACATCTTCCGCCAGCGATCAGCCTCCTGAATAAACTCTTCCGATCCAACCACAATTGATCCGATAGGACATGAAAGACCTTTCGAAAGACAAAATGTCGCACTGTCAACATGCTCGGTCAGATCGGCAACAGGCACATCTAACGCAACGGCAGCATTAAAGATCCGTGCTCCATCAAGATGAACGTTCAAGCTTTTCTCATGACCAGCATCGGCCATGGCTTTCATCTGTTCAGGGTTAAGGGCGCGCCCACTGGAGGCATTATGCGTATTCTCTATCGCTAAAAGCCTAGTCGGAGGCTTGTGGTAATCGCGTGGTTTCACTGCATCCTTAATCAAATCAGGTTCCAAAAACCCAAATTCATCAGTTTTAATCGGGTAAAGAACGATGCTGCCTAACACCATGGAGCCGCCAGCTTCATTATTCAAAATATGGCATTGATCTCCGACCAATATTTCATCGCCTCGTTGAGCGTGGGCAAGCATTGATACCAGGTTGCCCTGTGTCCCAGAAGAAACAAATAATCCGGCTTTTTTACCGAGTAGCTCAGCGGCACGTTCTTGAAGGTGATTAACGGTCGGGTCATCACCATAAACATCATCGCCGACCTCTGCGTCATACATCGCCTTCCGCATCTCGGGGCTAGGGTGTGTGACAGTATCGCTGCGCAGATCTACTCGAATCATGCGGTTGATTCTCCAGTTTCAAAACAAATATTAAGAACGTTACATTCGGCAGTGGATTCTAACCTTCATACAACTTCACGCATACTGTATGAACGTATACTCGAANGCCATTTTGTGGATCATCCACATAACCTANAATTAAATATTCACTAGTATTACCGATGAACAATAACGTAAATATTCGATCAAATTTTTTAGATCCGATCCCGTGGATCGTGATGCTGCTTACAGTTGTCAGTGACCAAGCAACTAAGTGGTTGGTTATTAATAATTTGGCAGTTGGCGAGTCACTCCCAACAACAGGGTTTTTCCGATTTACTCATGCTTGGAACACAGGAACAGCGTTCTCGTTATTCGAAGGTCAAGGTGACATCCTGACTTGGGTTTCACTAGTAGCCGTAGCAGTACTAACTTGGATTTACCGTTCAATTAACGAGCCGCCTTGGATGCTTAGGGTTGCGTTCGGGCTTCAATTCGGAGGTGCTATCGGGAACATCACTGATCGCTTCAGATTAGGGCACGTGACCGATTTCATTGACGTAGGCCCTTGGCCAATTTTCAACATCGCGGATTCTTCGATTGTTGTTGGTATCGGTCTGTTGATCTTCTATTTCTGGTTTTTGAACAATGACTCGAAAAAAGATTCACAAAATTTACACTCTGATAATTCGCAGCCACCCGGTGATTCCTCTCTTACCCAAACAACTCCCGACTCAACGGAATAAAGGATGAGACGCGCATGGAGTTTGTAATAAGTAATACACACCAAGGTCAGCGTCTGGACGTAGTGTTAACGGGAACATGTGAAAATCTGGGATCAAGATCAGACGTGCAACGTTCAATCAGGGCAGGACTTGTTTCGATAGACGGCAATACCGCAATACGGACTTCAACTAAAGTCAGTAGTGGGCAAATTATTCGTGTTAAATCAAAATCAGATTATTTACCGGTTGGGATAATACCCAGTGAATTGAAGCTCGATGTTGTTTTTGAAGATGACGACATCGCCATTATCGAAAAACCGTCAGGAATGGTCGTACATACCGGAGCCGGACATATCACGAACACGATGGCCAATGCTGCCGTGACGCGTTGGCCATCAATTTGTGACGTAGGTGATCCCGATCGGCCCGGTATTGTCCATAGGCTCGATAGGGAGACCAGTGGACTTCTGATTATTGCTCTCAACCCAATTGCATATAACAATCTGACAACAATGATCAAGAAACATGAAATCATGCGAACATACACAGCATTAGTGCATGGACACCTTGAATCACCCAAGGGAACGATCGATGCACCTGTAGGTCGAGACCCGCATCACCGTACTCGTCAAGCAGTTAATGCAAATGGGCGACCCGCACTAACCCATTACGAAGTAGTACGCGAAGTCGGTCAATTCTCTTTTTTAAAAATTAAACTTGAGACCGGTCGTATGCATCAGATTCGGGTACATATGACAGCGATAGGACATCCTGTAGCGGGAGACCAGACTTATGGTAAACAACCGGGCATTGAAAACTTGAAGCGTCAATTTCTACATGCCTCTAAACTTATGTTTCTTCACCCTATTTCATCGGAAAAATTATCTATTACATCTACTCTTCCCGAAGACCTCAAAAGTGCGCTCTCTTCGATCGAGTGACTAACATAACTCGTATACGTTTCACCTGCAATTCCTCTGCTAAAGTTCTCGAATGACACCTTCAACATTTCCAGTTCGCGTACGTTACGCTCCGAGCCCAACCGGCATCCCACACATAGGAAACATCCGCACGGCGCTTTTTTGTTGGATCCTGGCCCAAAAGACCAAAGGCCAATTCATCGTCAGAATCGAAGACACCGACCGCAGCCGCTATGATGCTGATGCCGAAAAAGCCATATTCGAATCATTGAACTGGCTTGGTCTTATTTGGGACGAAGGTCCTATCAAAGGCGGTCCCCATGCACCGTACGTTCAATCTGAACGTAAGCAATCGTATATTCAAGCAGCTATGGGATTAATCGAAAAAGGGGAAGCCTATTTTGATGACACTACTCCCGAACAACTGGCCGCTCTTAGAGAACGACAGCGGGCAGCGAAACAGCCACCCCGATACGACGGTCGTGGTCGTTACCGTAGTGAAACTGAAATTGAATCCTCCCGCCAAGCGGGCCTACCAATCACTATTCGCCTTAGGGTGCCAGAACACGGTTCGGTTTCCTTTGAAGATGCCGTACGAGGAAAAGTCACATTCGATCTAAAAGAAATAGATGATTTCGTAATTCTTAAGTCAGACGAAATGCCCACCTATCACTTAGCGCATATCTTGGATGACCACTTTATGGGCGTCTCTCATGTAATTAGAGGAGATGAGTGGATTTCAAGCACGCCGCGTCACTTATTAATCCATAAAGCACTAGGAATCGAACCGCCACAATACATTCATGTGCCGTTGATTTTGGGAAAGGACAAGGCGAAACTCAGCAAGCGACATGGTGCAACTTCAGCCCTTGAGTACAGAGATCAAGGGTTCCTGCCTGATGCTGTATTTAATTTCATGAGCCTACTTGGCTGGTCTCCTGGAGACGATACTGAAGTGATGAGTCGAGATGAAATCATCAAACGTTTCACGATTGAACGTATAAATGACTCGCCGGCAACTTTCGACAGTGAAAAGCTTGAGTGGATGAACGGTGTTTATATAAGAAACATGAACACCGATCAATTGATGGAGGCGCTTATACCGTTCATGGAACGCACAGAGTCCGAAGGTGGGATGCCCGACTCAGTTGCAAGACCAATTGATCGGGATTATCTACGTAAACTCATTCCATTAGTTCACGAACGTCTCAAACTTTTAACAGAAGGGACTGAGACGCTTGATTTCTTTTTTTCTGACAAGGTCGAACCAGACCCCAAAGACATACTAGGTCGAAAAATGGACGTGCAACTGACCATCAAGGCATTATCAGCCGCACTTAAACTTTGCAAAACTGTTTCACCATTTGAACCTGATCAGCTAGAAAAAGCATATAGGTCTTTAGCTGAAGAAATTGAATTAAAACCAGGCCAACTGTTTTCACCTATACGAGTTGCTACCACTGGAAAAACCTTTGCTCCGCCACTATTCGACACCATGGCAGCTATTGGTAGGACAAGGTGCATCTCCAGAATGGAAAACGGCCTCAGAATACTTAAATCANCCCCTTAACATAAATTCACTGANGATTTGCACGTAAAACTTCCATTGACCGTGCGATACCCCACTANCTATACTAGTACTCAACGCATCTGCACTTCAGATGATTGTCCGANCGGTCACACTTCATGTGTCACCCCAATAACGAATTAGGAAAATCTTTGGTAGAACTACGAATCAACGAGGGTGAAAGCTTCGAGGGATTCCTGCGTCGCTTCACCAAACGAGTGCAGCAAGAATCAATAATTTCTGAAGCCCGACGACGCCAGCACTTCGAGCCGCCCAGTATTACTCGAAAAAAGACCGCAGCTGCAAAGAAACGCAAGAGTGTCAAGGCAACTTTAAAAAACATGTAGACACGTAAGAAAAGCCATCGGTAATGTAAGTCATTTTTCCACGCCTCGGATAACCCGAGGTGTTTTTTTTGAAATTTTCATACAGGTTTAACAATTCGCAGGAATATTTCCGTGATTTTCCATCAGGGAGAGATGACAATACGATGACTGCTAGTGAGTCATATTTTAATTTTTGGCGTTAATCACCAGAGGGAACAGGAACATTGAAGTTCGGGATTGTTGTCTTCCCAGGTACTTGGAGCGAAAAAGACACTCGATATGCCGTTTCGGATGTACTAGGGTCTGAGTCTGATTATGTCTGGCATGATGATGACAATCTGGATCAATATGATGCCATCGTACTGCCTGGCGGGTTCTCATACGGAGATTTCCTACGATGTGGAGCGATAGCGCGCTTCTCTCCCGTCATGGACGCAGTTCGTATTTTTGCAGACAAAGGTGGTCCGGTCATAGGAATATGTAACGGGTTCCAAATTCTTTGCGAATCCAATCTCCTACCTGGCGTGTTAATGCGCAATGACCATCTTGAATTCCGCTGCATATGGACTGACTTGCGAGTAGAGAATACGTCGACCATATTTACGTCAAAAGCAACCAAAGGACAATTACTCCATATACCGATGTCACATGGAGAAGGTAATTATCAAGCTGATAGCGAAACAATTGATCGTCTTGAAAACAATGGACAGGTGATCTTTCGATATGCCGACACTTCAGGCAACGTAACCTCTCAGATCAATCCAAACGGTTCTGTTAACAACATAGCTGGGATAATTAACGAGTGTGGAAACGTCCTCGGAATGATGCCTCACCCTGAAAAAGCCTGCGAAAAACTTATTGGTGGAGATGATGGAAACATAATTTTCAAATCTCTACTTGAAAGTGTAGTCACTTCTTTGAAATGACTATGCTTTGCTCTAACTAAGATCCCTCGCAACAAGGGAGTAGAAAGCCTAGATGACTGTAAGCCAGCAAACACTAGACGAAATTGCCCTTAGCCGCTCCGAATACGAAATGATTATTGATCGGCTCGGCCGTGAACCGGCTCCTCTCGAGTTAGGTCTATTTGGAGCTTTATGGTCTGAACATTGCGGGTATAAACACACGAAAGCTCTTCTTCGAACTCTCCCGTCTTCATCCAAACGTCTAATGGTCGCGCCTGGAGCAGAAAACGCCGGCGTTATTGATCTCGGTGATGGTCTGGCTATCGCCATGAAAATCGAATCTCACAATCATCCGTCCGCTATTGAGCCATTCGAGGGCGCGGCTACGGGTGTCGGTGGCATCATTCGAGACATTTTCGCAATGGGAGCGCGACCAATAGCGTTACTTAATTCTCTACGGTTTGGTCAACCTGACAATTCTCGCACTCGCTATTTGCTGAACGGTGTAATTGGCGGCATATCGTCGTACGGTAATTGCATTGGCATCCCTGATGTTGGCGGGGAGATATTTTTTTCTGATAGTTACAAAGGGAACCCATTGGTCAACGCCATGTGTGTGGGCTTGATCGAAAATGGGAAAGTAGCCAGCGCTTCGGCAAAGGAATCAGGCGACCTACTTCTGCTAGTAGGGGCAGATACTGGCAGAGACGGCATACACGGCGCATCTGGATTAGCTTCTAAAGGCTTCCAAGAAGACGCTGAAATGAGATCGGCCGTCCAGGTAGGAAATCCGTTTCTTGAAAAAGTACTAATCGAAGCCTGTATCGAATCACTTGATTTACCAGGTGTAGTAGGACTCCAAGACTGTGGGGCTGCAGGAATAACTTCTGCAGCAATCGAAATGGCAGAGCGTTCAGGGATGGGGCTAAAGCTGTTCATAGACCGAGTGCCCAGACGCGAAAAAGGAATGACGCCATATGAAGTGATGCTTTCAGAATCCCAAGAGCGAATGTTGATAGCTGTAACACCAGGTCGAGAAGCACCGGTGTTTGAGTTATTTGAAAAATGGGATCTNGATGCGACGNTTATTGGTGANTTTGAATTAGGGAATGACGTNAAAATATACGACGAAGGAAAACAGGTTTGCTCCACNCCGGTAATCACACTCACGGACTCGCCAGAATACAANTTCGCAAGNGTTAANCCTCTGTGGCTTAANACACTTCAAAANGCTGATCTGAGTACGACTCCAGTNCCGAGCATGCCNCCAAGGGAAGTGTTCTTAAAGATGCTNGCNTCACCTAACATNGCTTCCAGATTTCCTGTNTATCAGCAGTACGATTATCACGTTCAAACCAACACAGTTATCGAGCCTGGTGGAGATGCTGCACTATTACGGTTGAAAGGGTCAAAAAAAGGTATCGCTATTTCGACCGACTGCAACAGCAGAATCTGCTACTTGGATCCCAATATCGGTGCATCCATCGCTGTTGCCGAAGCATGCCGTAATATTTCTGTGACNGGCGCAANACCAATTGCACTCACGGACGGCTTGAANTTTGGAAACCCNGAAACTCCAGATGTNCAATTCCAATTGACTGAATCNATCTGCGGGATAACTCGTGCTGCTGATGCTTTCGACATNCCNATTGTCAGTGGNAACGCTAGCATGTANAACGAATCCTTAGGCTCTGCCATATTTCCTACGCCGATCATCGGGTCGCTTGGCCTACTGGAGGATGCAGAGAAGCATTCGACAATAGGATTCAAANCCCAAGGANACATCATCANTTTGCTTGGAACCGAGTCCTGTTGGGACGAAATAAGCGATCTTGCCGCNAGTGAATATCTTGAATTAATACACGGCAAAGTTGAAGGCCAACCACGTTTAGACTTAGATCTGGAAGTGCGAACACAACAGGTTTGCCGAGAAGCAATAAANACAGGCCTNGTTGCTTCNGCTCATGATGTTTCCGATGGCGGAATTTCGGTTGCGATAGCTGAATGTTCGATTATTGGAGGGATTGGTGCAGTAATCACCAAGGCCCTCCCAAAACGTTGGGANGCGGGCATGTTCGGAGAGTCTCAGTCGCGAATACTTTTAAGCTTGCCCGCTCAAAAACTCANCCAACTNGAATCTATAGCGCTATCACATAATGTTCCGATGACCACTATCGGTTTAGTAGAAGGCGATAATCTCACATTTGGAGATTTGTTTTCTATCCCACTCACNGTAGCATCAGATGCATGGCAAAACGGATTCAACGTAGCTACATCAGNATAATTTTNCATGATCCCAAGCTACATTAATCTAGANGCTTTATTTGATCACTATGATGCGGTGTTTNTTGATGCTTACGGTGTTTTGGTTGACGGGATNNANGCNCTTCGTGATGCCGAACAACTNNTAAGNCTGATGAATGCATCAGCNATGNATTATTTCATTGTCACNAACGACGCCTCGAANTCCNTTGAATCATTATCAAAAACATTCCANAGCCAGGGCATGNAGNTTCCTTTTGAAAGAATCGTTAACTCCGGTTCGTTGATTTCTGGCTATTACCGNGACCAGGATCTTGCAGGGCGTCCAACATTGGTCCTAGGAACAACNGATTCCANAGCATATGTNGCANACTCAGGTGGAAAGGTGTTGGNCTTAGANAGTGGCGTTGAACCAGACGTCATATTNTTCGGTCACAGTNGCCCCCACGATNGGGAATCNANGNTCAAGTACCTCCTTAATCTTGTGTCAAGGCGATTCAAGCAAAAAAATCCAGTGCGAATGGTGTTACCCAATCCTGACTTCATCTATCAAAATGGACCGACTGAATTCGGATTCGGGGCAGCAGCATTCGTAGAATTGCTTGAGGAAGCGTTACTACGTTTACATGGAACTCATGACGTTCTTCGAGCATCCAAGTTGGGGAAGCCTTANCCACCGATATTTATTGAGGCTGTGCGCAGGGCCGNATCCGACAATGCNGTTATGATCGGCGACCAACTTGAAACGGACNTTCTGGGTGCAAATANCGCAGGACTAGACTCAGNCGTGGTAACTACGGGAATTAATAAACGATCAGATCCCAATGAATTNAAGGATATNCCAGATAANCTCACTCCTCGATACATCCTCACTTCACTGGTATAAAATTACTTTTCAGAAGAAATATACAAACGAACGCGAGTGCATCTGCACTCGCGTTCGTTTGTCGCAAAACAATCAACCATAAGATGCCAACCTACGTTTACAAATGCACTAATAACGGTCATATTTTTGATTTAATTCAAAAATTTACCGACGATCCAGGAGCAGAATGCCCTACCTGCGGCAGCGAATCACGTCGACAAATCACATCACCGACCGTTATCTATAAAGGATCGGGATTCTACACAACGGATTACGGGTCGGGATCGAACTCCAAGAATCAATCATCCAACGATAAACAATCCAAAACCTCTAGTTCCTCAGAGTCCAATTCTGGCGACTCATCTAGCTCCTCCTCGTCTAAAACAGGATCTACCAAATCTTCGAGTTCTACCTCATCCAAAAATAAGTCATCAGACAATACCGGGAGTAGCTCGAACCATTCACATGGTGCGGGCGNACATACTCACTAACTCTGTTTCAAATCTCACATGCGTTCTGTTATACAGCGTGTCGATCAAGCATCTGTCTCCGTGGACGGAACAACTGTTGGACACATTGATCAAGGACTTTGNCTCTTTATCGGTATCACTCATGGTGACACTGAANAAGACATCAAATACATTGTCGATAAGACTCTGAACATGAGAGTATTCCCTGAAAAATCAGAAGTGTCAGGATTTGATCAATCAGTACAGGAAGTAACCGGCGGATTACTACTGATAAGTCAATTCACCCTTTACGCATCAACTCGCAAAGGAAGGCGNCCCAGTTTTATCGATGCAGCTCATAGGGACATGGCGCAAAGTATATTTGACAAAACAGTGCAGGCTTTTCAATCGAGTGGCCTACAGATACAGACTGGAATTTTCGGAGCATCAATGAACGTGAAGATCGATAACTCAGGCCCTTTCACAATCCTTTTAGATTCACGTGACAAAGATATTCCCCGGCGGCGGCAAACGTAAATTCAAATACATTGAAATGACTTCAGTACATCTTGGGTAAGGTGGTTGCTTTTTTCAGGTTGTTTTTGCTTCGTAGTTAAGTGAAATGTCAAGTGCAGGAGGTGAATGGGTCAGCGCACCAATTGAAATAATATCAACTCCACTGCGTGCAACTTCCGATACGTTTTCAAGTGTGACCCCACCAGACGCCTCTACAATGCACTGATCAGAAATTTGAACGACAGCAGACCGCATATCATCTGGATGCATATTATCGAGCATTACGATATCGGCACCAGCACTAGCTGCGGATATTGCGCCTTGGACCGACTCAACTTCGACTTCGACTTTTAACGTATGGGGAGCATATGAGCGAGTTTTTTTTATCACTTGTTCAAGCGTGTTTCCTTCATTTCGAAGCGCAGCAATGTGATTATCTTTGATGAGCACACCGTCGCTCAGATTCATCCGATGATTTCGACCTCCTCCAATATGCACAGAGTATTTATCAAGCATCCGTAATCCCGGAACAGTTTTCCGGGTATCTGCGATAGAAGCAGTAGTTCCAGCAATAGCAGATACATATAAATCCGTTAGAGTCGCTATACCACTCATCCGCTGTAGAAAATTGAGTGCGGTCCTTTCTCCACTGAGTATCGAAGCGATAGATCCCGAGACCGTAGCTAAGGACTGCCCAGTAGTTAAGCGATCACCATCTTGCAAGCGGTGGACGAACTTCAAATCAGGGTTTACACGGTTAAATACAGCAGCTGCTATATGTAGTCCTGCAAGAATGCCCGATTGTTTGACAACGATCGATGCTTTGGCTTCAACAGATGCTGAAAATAATGACAGGGAAGTCACATCTGATCCAACTGCATCCTCTGCCAACGCACGATCAATAATTGCGTCGAGTTCACCGGGATTTGGAATCATGTGGATTGTTTAGTTAAATGTTGCCTGATTGTTTTAGCCGGCGATTTCCAGCATCCGCTCAAGCGCGACGAGAGCGTTTATACGAGTTCTTGGCTCAACCTCGATACGGTTTATGGCCAGTCCAGCCATTATGCCCTCAAGAATCCAAAGAACATATGCAGGATGTATTCGGTACATGGTCGCGCAGGGACAAACTACAGGGTCAAGAGAGAAAATTTCCTTATTCGGATTTTCATCGGCTAGCCTGCGCACCATATTGATCTCTGTTCCGACTCCCCACGAGGACCCTACAGGAGCATCTGAAATACTCTCAAGTATGAATTCGGTCGAACCGTACATATCGGAAGCGGCAACTACTTCCCGCGTACACTCAGGGTGGACAATGATGGTTGTCTCCGGGTTGCGGCTACGCGCTGCTTCAATTTGATCAACCGTAAATCGGGTATGAACGGAACAATGACCCTGCCATAGTAAAATCTTTGCCCTTTTTATTTCCTCCTTAGAGAGGCCTCCCATCGGTAAAAACGGATTCCATACCGCCATATCATCCTCAGAGATACCTTTTGCAGCTGCGGTATTACGGCCAAGATGTTGGTCTGGCAAAAATAAAATCTTTTCGCCACGATCCAGCGCCCAATCGAATGCTTTATCAGCGTTAGACGAGGTACAAACCAGTCCTCCATTTTTTCCACAATGTGCTTTTATAGCAGCAGCCGAATTCATATAAGTTATCGGTATGACTCTATCCGTTGAACCCAAGATCGAATCGAGATCGGCCCAACAATCCTGAACATCTTGTGAAGTTGCCATATCAGCCATTGAACAACCAGCTGCTAAATTAGGAAGCAATACATTTTGGTCCGGCAGCGTAAGTATGTCCGCCGTCTCTGCCATGAAGTGGACTCCACAAAAAATGATCCATTTCGCTTCCTTGGTTTCAGCAGCCATCTTAGACAACTTGTATGAATCGCCAGTAAAGTCGGCGTATTGAATAACATCATCGCGCTGGTAGTGGTGCCCGAGAAGAACTGCTTTTTCTCCTATCTCCTTACGAGCGAACACGATTCCTTCAGCAATTTCCTCAGGAGTGAGTTTCAAGTATCGCGTCGGAACTTTCTGCCAACGAACGCCAGTTTGGAATTCTTCCTGGAGAGTTTTCGTGCGAAGGTTACCGTCAGTCTGGCAAAACGCAGATTGCTCTAGTTCGCTAATAGCGATGGTCGTTTGCTTGCCAAAGGCAGTCGTCATGCGATCGGCACCTTTTCTTTTTTCACCTGTACCTCAATTAACTCTGCTTCAAGGGACCATGGTGAACTTTCAGTTATTTGAACCTTAACCGTCTGCCCTATCACAGGCTGATGTGATGGCAGATCGGATGGTGTATTTAAGTACACCAGTTTATCGCCTCTGTTACGACCGTGCAGCCTCCCTCTCTTACGACCTTCCACAAGTACATCGAAATCACGGCCAATCAGACATGCGTTATTACGAGCCTGAATTTCCTGCTGAAGTTCTCCGACTGCAGCCTTACGAGCTTTTTTCACGGACCTATCAATATCATCTTTCATTTTTCGAGATGCAAATGTTCCTTCTCGATACGAATACTCAGAAACATGCACTTTTTCAAATTCAACGTAGCGGAGCACTTCCATCGATCTTTGGAACTGTGCGTCAGACTCGCCCGAGAAACCAACTATAAGATCCGTTGTAAGGTTCACACCCGGGATTAACTCTTTTATTTGAGTGATCTTTTTAAGAAACTGCTTGATCGTATAACCCCGTCTCATATTGGCTAGCACTGTATCGTCACCAGCTTGAAACGGAAGGTTGATCATTTCACAAACCTTTGGAAGATCACGAACTGCTTCCAGTATCCTTACGGACATATCGTTTGGATGCGAGGTTAAGAATCTTATTCTTTCCAGCCCGTTAATCTCNTGAACCTGTGTCATCAGGTCGGCAAGGTCAATTCTTGGTCGCAGGTCGTGCCCGTATGAATCGACGTTTTGACCCAGAAGTGTGATTTCTTTCACGCCACGGGCAACCATCATTTCCGCCTCATGAATAATCTCTGAAGATGGTCGGCTAGTTTCCCTACCACGTCGATACGGAATAATACAAAAAGTACAGAATTTATCGCACCCATGTACTACCGGAATAAATGAAGAAACGTGTGGACTCTCAGGAATCAAACCGCTGAGGCATCCTGAAGGATCTAGGCCGTATCGAATACCTGCCAATTCCAGAATGGGTCCAAACTCCTGAGGCCCAGACCAAACATCTACGTAAGGAAAGCGGCGCTTAAGTTGAGATTTTTCAGGACCGACCATGCAACCAGTCACGCCGATGATTCGACTGGGGTGATTCCGTTTTTTCTTACCAAGCCTACCTAACATCCCAGTGGCAGTATCTTCTGCCGACTGGCGTACGACGCAAGTATTCAACACGACCACATCAGCTGTGGTTGGATCTTCTGACAAGTCAAATCCCATTTGAGAAAATCCACTAGNTAAACGTTCTGAATCAGAAGCGTTCATCTGACACCCTACAGTCCACACNTGATAACTANGCAATGTTTATGTAATCCGCTACTTGGCTCATGAGAAAAAAAGGATAAGCCTCCACTAAACTTNTTNTTTNTATTCGGTGGTTTAAAACAACATTATGCATTAAGGATATAACCGGTGGGTCATACATACCAGATGCAGGATCGATTATGATGCACCAAAGCGTCACTGGACGTTATTATTCAAGCTCTAANANTATCGCCCAGTTAAATTATNANTCGAATCACCACCNCGGGGAGTTATCAGCCTGTTGGTTANTAAACATAGANATATGGTGAACTTGGGTCTAATCGGATGTGGTGCAATGGGCTCAGAATTGGCCAGATCTGTNCAGAGAGGCGAAGCTGGACCTGCAAGAATTATCGCAGTATTTGACCAATCTACATCGGCTAGAAATAAGCTAGCCCAGGAATTAAATAGAGGCCAAACCCCGCCGCTAATTGAAGCCGATACGATTANGGATTTAACAGTGATAGATGAGCTCGATCTCGTTGTTGAGTGNGCTTCTCAACAAGTCGTGGCAACCCATGCTGTGANTATTGTAAGTGCTGGCAAATCAATGCTNATAATGAGCTCTGGAGCAATGATAGAGCCGGGANTAATGCAGATGGTGANGGCAGCTGCTGAAAAGTCCGGCGCTTCACTNTACATTCCCTCGGGCGCTGTTGGTGGTATAGATGCACTCCGTGCCTCTAAAGCTGTCCTCGAAGAAGTCACTATCGTTTCGAGCAAACCNCCGNTNGCTCTTTCAGGTGCTCCTGGATTCGCTGACTGGGAAGATAAAAAGATCACCGAACCTACAGTGATTTTCCAAGGTTCGGCAACAAAAGCNGTGCCTTTATTTCCNGCCAATGTCAACGTGGCTGCAACAGTAAGCCTGGCAGGCATTGGTCCGGANTCAACNAAAGTTGTCGTCATCGCCGACCCGGACTCACCNGGNAACGTTCATGAAATAAAAGCAATTAGCNANGCCGGNNTGTTTTCGTTCCGATTCGAAAACAGGCCTCACGACACAAACCCTAAAACNAGCNTCTTAGCTGTTCTNGCTGCAGTGGAAACGCTCAGATCCATTTGTGAACCAANCTTGCGAATCGGAACTTAAAGAAAACAANACATTTGCAANCCTTNTACAGTACATATGTAGTGGCGGAGGGTGCGGGATTCGAACCCGCGAGGGAGCTCAACACCCCCAACCCGCTTAGCAGGCGGGCGCACTAGGCCACTATGCGAACCCTCCTGGGAAGATATGCCAGTTTCACATTGCTAAATATAGCTTCGCACTGACCTTTCGCAAAGTGTTTGGGACTGAATATGTTGATGATTAACGCGAATTCATCATTTGATAAGACGACGATTCAACAAGTAGATCGCTAACGGCCACATCACAACGGTGAGTCCAATGATGTACAAAGCAGACCATAAGTGAGTGAAGTCCAACTGTCCCAAAGCAAATCCTCGGGCGATATGAACTCCGGGTGTTAATGGCATCAACCAGGCAATCGGTTCAACCCAGTTTGGTAGAGTCGAAAGAGGGAAAAATGAACCCGAGAAAAAGTAAAGTGGCGTGGCTACCAACGTAAACACAATGGTCAAGAACGTCGTATGAGGGGCTGTCGCGGAAAAAAGAAAACCCATTGTTCCAAACATTGCGCCCACCATTACAGCGGGTATCAGTATTCCAATTGCGAGCCAACCGTCCAACCAACCAAAAGCCACAGCAACCAACGCTACACCTATGGTAGTCATGATTGATCTTGTGACTGCCCACAGTATGTCTCCAAGAGTAACTTCAACAACCGTGATCGGGGCCGTAAGAGCAGTCTCATAAACATCATTCTCTATCCGGTTGTAAGCATTCCAGGAAGTCTCGAATAATGCGTGAAACATCGCTGAGCCCATAATTAGACCTGGAGTGACGAACTCGGCATAAGAGTCAGCACCATCGACTACATTCACAAGTTTCCCAATCCCAAATCCAACCGCTACCAGCACAATCACTGGTTCAATCAAGACCCATGTGATGACAAATTTCCAATACCGTACGAACGCCAGAGCATGCCGTAACCATATACCGGTGATGCTACGTCGTCTGATATTCCAAATCGAACTGGTTAGATACGTCATCCATCTCTCAGTTCTCGTCCAGTTAACGTCAGAAACACGTCTTCAAGGTTGCCGAGCCTGTACGAGGTTCTAACTCCGTCTACATGGTCTAGATCGGAAAGGTCGGGACGATCACCTTCCGCTCCCGTTACACTTATCAAAGCGCCAACCTCTCGAAAAGTAATTTTGCGTTTGTCCAGATAATCACGCACGAGGCGTAGAGAGGCGGGCGCAACTCGCAATTGAGCGACTTCTTTAGGGGCATGTCTTCGTATCATTTGATCAGGGGTACCTTCATCAAGAATCTTTCCTTGATCCATAATCGAG
>PBRL01000018.1 GCA_002725925.1 Chloroflexota bacterium | reverse complement strand
CACGTTCTTCTCCTGATACTGCGATTTTTGCTAGAGATTTGTCTGCGTCTGGAACACGAACATACTCAGCGTGTCCACCTGGCAGCGTGCTCGAACCGAATAAATCAGTAACACCGTTTTTACCGACATGTTGCACGGTGTTGACTACCAAATCATCAATTTCAATGTGCGATACTGCCTCGCCTGTTTCTACGACCAGTCCGGCGAATTCACCACCAGGAATTACTGTATTGCAATTTGTGCTCAAGAATCCTTGGATATCCCANGNNCCTATTGCTGTTGTTGTAACTANAACGATAGCGTCNNANGGATCACGAAGGGNAGGGCGNGGGATTTCTNTNATTNCAGTNTGNCNGTAGCCGGTAAAAGTGATTGCCTGCATTNTNNATTAAAGGTGTTCTTTGATNTGGCGTGCGACTTTTGNNGTCATNCCGGGNGCTGCAGCTATTTGATCTTCTGACGCCTCNCTAATNCCCTTGACNGAGCCGAACGANCGNATGAGCATTTTTCGTCGCTTAGGACCGATTCCAGGCACCAGATCCAGAGCAGATTTNACAGAAGACTTACCTCTNAGGTTTCGATGGAATGTCACGGCGAATCGATGAGCCTCGTCNCTNGCNCGTTGTAANAAAAANAAGCCTTGGGAATTCCTGGGCATGATCACCGGCTCCGCGGCGTCAGGCAAAAATATTTCTTCTTCTCGTTTGGCTATTGATGCAAGTTGGATGTCTTGAAGTCCTAGATACAGCATTACTTCCAGAGCTGAAGAGAGTTGACCTTTTCCACCGTCGATTAACACCAAATCAGGTGTTGTGGCAAAACTGGCATTTTCTTCTCCGCCATCTCTCGCATTTTTTAGTCGCTTGAATCTTCTGGTGAGCACCTCTCTCATCGAAGCGAAGTCGTCGTTCCCGCTATGACTTTTGATTTTGAAACGTCGATAGTTAGACGAAAGAGGTTTTCCATCCTGGAATACTGACATACTCGCAACTGTGTTTGTTCCTTGTATGTGAGAAACGTCGTAACATTCAATCCGTTGAGGCGGTTGTGGGAGATTAAGCTCTTCTTGCAACTCTGACATGGCAGTTTCCATACGAGTGGAATCGGAAATCCATTTCAGCTTTAATTGTTCAAGTCCCTGGGCGGCGTTGGTGGTTACCATGTTGATGAGTCGACGCTTTGCTCCGCGCTGTGGAATGGCAATTTCAACAGGACCGCTGCGCTTAGTTTGCAGCCAACTGGCAATCATTTCTTTACCGCTGATGGTTTCTGGCACCAANATTCTTCGTGGAACNTGGGAAGCAGACGAGTAGAACTGTTCNATAAATCGCGCTAGGATCTCNTGNCCATCTTCTTCGCGGGTNCCNCTCATTGTGAAATGGTCCCGGCCAATTAGTTTGCCTTGGCGGATAAAAAAAATTTCCACCCAGGCCTCTTCACCACCATAAGCCGCCCCTATAACGTCGAGGTCTTCGCGACCTAATCCCACGACGTTTTGACCTTCATAAACCTTTTCGATAGCTNTGAGNCGGTCTCTCAGGGCGCCTGCGCGTTCAAATTCCAAGTTGTCGGAAGCTTCCAACATCGTTGTTTTTAGATTCGAAACGACTTCTTTGGTGTTTCCCTCCAAAAACATGACCACTTGGGCGATGACTTCAGAATAGTCGATCCTGGATGCATAGCCTGTGCAGGGAGCAACGCATCTTTTAATGTGGTACTCAAGACATGGCCGACTGTCATTGCCGGTGATCGCTTTAGTACATGANCGGTATGGGAATAGACGCTTTAGTAAATCCAGCGTTTTTCGGACACTTCCGGCCGATGCGAACGGACCGAAATATCGGGCTCCATCATTAGCAGTTCTGCGCGTTACGTAAACCCTTGGAAAATCTTCTGACAGGTCGACCTTTATGTATGGATAGGTTTTGTCGTCTTTCAGTCTTATGTTGTACTTGGGCTTGTGTTCTTTGATTAACGAATTTTCAAGAAGTAATGCTTCTTGCTCTGACTCTGTGACGATGTATTCGAAGTCATCGATTCGACTGACAAGCTCGAGAGTTTTGGCGTCAAGGTTCTTTTTTGAGCCGAAGTATGATCTGAGTCGATTGCGGAGGGATGCTGATTTTCCGACGTAGAGTACTTTTTCCGCAGAATCTCGGTGAAGATAGACCCCTGGCTGTAAGGGAACCGCTGCTAGCCGTGTGGAAAATCTTGTTGTATTTGCTGGCAATTGAAAAGCACGCAGTCTGGTTCATGAACTATATCGACGAATAGGATCATGATGAAACACCAGTCGCCAATGACAAATTAAAGAACGAATGTCAGCACACTGAGAACGATGATAATCCCGAAGGTTAGTCCTGCGAGTTTTTTTAGTTCTGCAGATTGTGACCGTGTGTAAATTTCAGACCTGACGCTGGCGCTTCTAGTTGCTCGTTCGACTCTTACGCGAGTGCGAGGCGTTGTAATGTCTGTGGTAGTTGCAGAGGTATCTTGAGCACTTTGATCTTCGTCTTCCACATTTCGATTTTGGACGAATACGTTGGGCGTACTGGCACGACGATTTTTTCGTGATTTAGGCTTTTGATTGTTTTTAGGCATTTTGGAGAGAGTGTTTAAATTGTGTTATTCAGAGGTTGCATCTGGTGAAGCATCCGTTTGGCTTGCCCATTTCAACCCTTTTTCCGACATGACTTTCGCCGCGTCTATTGTTACTTGTGCTGCGTATTCCAGTGATACGTCAGATGTGTTCCACATGAAATGATACAAGAACGGATCGATTGGACTTGATTCAAATGCACGCTCAAAGTATCGATGTTGTGCCAGATCGGCGTGCTCGATAGTTAATTTTGCTTCTTCAACAGATTTCAGACGCATTTGCTGTTGTACACGTGCAGCACGATCCTCTAATTTTGCAATGACGCCTACTCGAAGTACGCTTATGCTATCGTGCAATATCGCAGCTCCCCCTCTACCCAGCAAAACCACGTTTCCGATTTCTGCGAGATCCTTTATGACTTCACTGGCGGTATCTATGAAATGCTGTTCGTCGATTTCTTCAGCGCTGGTGTGAGGCGGCTCTTCCATATCAGTGTAAGGCCTGGCAAGAAGGTGTTCGATGCCTGGGCCAAAGTAAGGGTCTCCACCCATTCCGGCTACTGCAGAACGATGCAGCATCCTTTGAATTGATTGGGCAAATCTGTTAGCTAGGGTTGGAACTCGACGTTCTTGGTCAGATAGTGCATTCATCGTAGAACCGACGCGTTTGGCGATGTCAGCGAGCATGAGACGGTCGATGAAGTCCAAGTCTAGTTCTTTGGCGACGATCCGTCCGAGATCCGGACCGCCAGCTCCTAATCGACCTTCGATTGTAATGACGGACATGTTGACCTCCCTGAATCAGATCAGGCTCTTGGGTGAGCCTTCGCATATTCATTACGTACGTGCTCGTCTGTTAAGTGAGTATATATCTGTGTGGTTGCGATGTTCGAATGTCCGAGTAATTCTTGGACATGACGAAGACTTGCACCACCGTGTAATAGGTGAGTGGCAAAACTGTGACGCAACATGTGCGGTGTAATTTTAGTTGATACGCCAACTTTAACCGAGAGTTTGCGTAATCGAAGCCAGAATGCTTGACGCGTTAATCGACCCCCACGCCGATTTAGGAAAAGGGCTTCTTCTTTTTGGTTGCGAGCGTGGGTGGGACGGGTGAACGCGATATATTCTCCTATAGATTGAATGGCCGTGTCGTATATTGGGATTATCCGCTCTTTAGAACCCTTCCCGAGCGTTCGTACAGTTCCGATGTCAAGGTCGACATCTCGGATGTTCAGTCCTACGAGCTCAGAAACTCTCAGGCCTGCGGCGTACATTAACTCGACCATCGCTCCGTCGCGTACTTCTTCAGTTGAATTCATACGAGCGTTGGGGTTTAACAGTTGATCCACTTCGTCAATACTGAGTGTTTTAGGAAGTACTTGACCAGATCTCGGTTGACGAACCTCGTCCATGGGGTTATTTCGAATTACCCCCTCGGTTTTCAAAAAATTAAAGAATGATTTTGCCGACGCGATTTTTCTAGATTTTGTAGAAAGCGCGTAGCCCCTGTTATCCAAGTCGTCGAGAAAACCGCGTATGGCACGCTCTTCGATGGCATTCCAAGAGGGCGACGGATCATCTTTTCGAGTTAGAAACGTAGCAAGTGCCGAGAGATCATTGCGGTATGCGGCCTGTGTATGGGTCGATAATCCGCGTTCTACCGCAAGATAGTTTATAAATGTGTCAATCTCCGCTAGCAACTGGGTGGATTACCTTTGACTGGGATTGGTAGAAATTCGCTTGAGTATTCATTTTAATCGAATACAGGTATGTTCAGCATTTTCAGATCAATACCGATATGCTGAGATTTAGCTACAGTTCTTTCGAATACGTTAAAAACCCTGGGTATTACCGAAGGGGACAGATTTGGTTGAAATCTCGGGGCGTAATTTACAAAAACGCCGTACACTCGATTAATCGATTAGAAACTCCTGTCCGGACCATTGATATGTATGTTAGCCACAGGGCTTGCCACAATCTAATAAAATCAATGTACGAGTACCGCTAAATGCCCATTGCAGCAATAGAAATCCCTTTTAATCCCAATCTCGTTGCAGGCGGCAGCTTCGCCTTAAGTTGGCACGGCTTACTAAGCTTTGTCGGTGTGGCAGCAGCCATCTGGATGGTTGGCAAGGCCGCCGCAAAAGGCAACCTAGATCAAGATATGGTTTACAACACGGCGATTTTTGGAATCGTAGGCGGAATTATTGGAGCTCGCCTTGTCCATGTTTTGGATAATTGGAGTATTTACGGTGATGACCCCGGTCGCATATTGGCCATATGGACTGGTGGAATTGGGCTTTGGGGTGGAATTCTTGGTGGGTGGCTTGGTGGGGCTGCGTACGCTCGCTTTTCCAAAGCGCCAGTTGGAAGACTTATGGATATAGCGGCTCCTGCAATGTTTGTGGGTCAAACGATTGGTAGGTTGGGCGACATAATTAACGGGGAACATTGGTCAAGGGCTTTGGATGCTGGTTGGGGCTGGTATTTTACCCATCCCAGTAGCCCTGGACGCATAGGCGCTGAACGTTTTTTTGGTGACCCTGAAAGACCTGTGCACCCCGCAGTTGTGTATGAAATTATCTGGAATATGATCGGGCTTTTTGTAATTACGCAACTCAAAGGCAGACTCCAGCCTGCTGGCGCGCTCTGGATGGTTTACATAACGTGGTATTCAGTCGGTCGATTCGGTATTCAGTATTTGCGACTTGACGATGTCAAGTTTTGGGGACTTCAAGAGGCTCACTTGATTGCGATATGTGTTCTCGCTTTTACGATTCCATATATAGCGCTTAAAGTGCGATGGATAGATAACCTAAGNAATACTGGTATGGNCACCGATAATCGCAGTGCTGCTAGGCGTAAGCGAGATCGGCAGCGTCAACAGGCTAGAAGCTAACCGCGTCAGAGTCTGGGACAACACGTATTCGACCGATCAAAGCTTTATTCAGNCGGTCGAATATCTTTTAGNCCGAGTTGATGACGAGTTTTACCTTGCCATATTTCAGATCGAAGTTGAAAAGCGATATCTACCGAGCCTGATCCGAGTGGGCGGTCACCCAGTCCAAATCCAATAGAGTCGATTCGACGACCATTTGCTTCAAAACTGATTTTTAAATGTTTGCCACNGACTCCGACCGTACGNACGTCCAGTGGTACGGCACCGTAAGTTACTAGGANGGGTTGTCGNTTTCCCTCTCCGAANGGCTCCATTGATGAGANGAAATTCCATGTGGAAATGGTGAGATCTTCNAATTTAACTTCAGCGTCGGCATGTAGTGCTGGGAGTGCTGGNGTGGTCAATGCACTCCATGCAGTGCGTTTGCGAATATCGTCTAACAAACTCGGTAANAATTCAATTTTTATAGAGAAACCAGCGGCTCGCGCATGTCCGCCAAAACGTTCGAATCTGTCGGTGTGATTTGACAAGGCCATGTGTAGATCTAAAGATTCGTTAGAGCGACAAGATGCCCGCGCTAATCCCGCTACAACTTGATAGGCTATCGATGGTTTGCCGCTGAGTTCGCTCAACCTTCCCGCCAGTGGTCCGAGTAAGCCCATGGCAAATCCATCACATCGAACAGCGACAATTGGATCATCAGANTTGATATCGAATTGTGTTGATGCATGCTCCCATACTTTTTCACTTAGAGAACGGCGCTTGAGGTTGTCTGCNTCCAGTCGATNAGCCAANGCATGAGCTTCTGAAACGTTGTTGGTGGTTAATANTTCAAGGCTGGGTTCTGCGTCACCCANACGACCAGGAGCGTTCAATCTTGGAGCCATATAGAATGAGACCAGTTCTGTTGTCGGGCGTCCAGAAGCTCCAGAGGGACGCGAAATATCTAGCAATGCCCTCAGGCCAGCCAGCTCAGTTTGCCCTAATACTTTCAATCCCTCCTTAACAAGAGTTCGGTTCTCAGAGACCAACGGAACGATGTCAGCGATCGTCCCCAATGCTGCTAACGGTAATAGTTCTTCAGGGAACTTGCCGCCGGCCTTTTCAGAAAGGGCTTGTGCAACCTTGAATGCAACCCCTGCCCCTGAATATCCAACGGATTCGCTTGATGCAATATGGGGGTTGACGATGGCGATAGCATCAGGGCGATCGGTTTCCATCAAATGGTGGTCAGTGATAACTGTGTCGATGCCAAGCTGTTTTGCGTAGGCAATTTCCTCTACAGCTGTGGAACCGGTGTCAACCGTGGTAATTAGAGTTACGCCAGCATTTTGGAATGAATCAATTGCCTGCTTAGACATTCCATGACCGTCGATTTCCCTGTTGGGAATGTACGGAACTGCTTTACCACCCAGAGATCGAATCATCCGGATCAGTATCGCGGTCCCGGTAAGGCCATCTACATCGAAATCACCGAACACTCCGATGGTTTCGTTGCCATCAACTGCTTTGGAGATCCGATCCACGGCTGGTGCCATGTCGGGCAATTCCAACGGATNCAAGAAGNCGTCAGGACCAGATGAAAAATACTCTACCGCATCTACATTGTTTCGAACTCCTCGATTCCAAAGCAATCGTGCGGGTAATGGACCACGAACTCCTGCTGACTGAAANCCTAAATCAAGTCGAAATCCAGGTGGCGGAGGTTCTGCGATTTGCCATTTTCTCTCGAAGTCCATCGTCGACACCTGAACCTACGTGATTATTGAGCGAAGCGTTTGAACACTAAACTGGCGTTGTGACCGCCAAACCCCAGCGAATTGGACATCGCTACGTTCACTGTTTGTTTTATAGCGTTATTAGGCACGTAGTTTAGGTCGCAGTCGGGATCGGGGTCGTTANTGTTGATAGTTGGGGGAACAACACCGTCTTTGATCGNAAGAACGGTAAATGCCGCCTCTATTCCACCGGCTGCACCNAGCAAGTGCCCAGTCATAGATTTGGTGGAACTNATTGCTAATTTGTACGCGTGGTCTCCGTACATTCTTTTCATAGCAATAGTTTCATACTTGTCATTCAGTGGCGTAGAGGTTCCATGGGCATTAATGTAATCAACTTTATCCGGGGCAATACCAGCGTCTTCTATAGCCCACTTCATAGCGCGCGCAGCACCTTCGCCTTCAGGGTGAGGCTGGGTTACGTGATGTGCATCACTGGACGCTCCGTAGCCGCTCAACTCAGCAAGAATATTTGCTCCGCGCTGCTCGGCATGCTTTAAAGATTCCAGTACGATCAGCCCGGCTCCTTCNCCTAAAACAAATCCATCACGACCGGAATCGAATGGGCGTGATGCTCCTTGCGGATCTTCATTGCGAGTGGAAAGGGCCATACAAGAATTGAACCCTGCAACTCCGATTTCGCATACGGCGGCTTCGGTTCCGCCAGCGATTACGACGTCTGCGCGTCCTCTTCGAATCATCTCGAGTGCTTCACCTATGGAATCGGCGCCGGTGGCGCATGCAGACACTGTTGAGAAGTTAGGCCCTTTAGCCCCGATCATCATGGAGACCTGACCCGAAGCCATNTCGCCCAGCATCATGGGAANTAAAAACGGACTGACTCGCTTTGGGCCTTTTTGTAAAAGAATTTTNTGTTGGTCAGTTATGGTGATAATCCCACCTACACCGCTGCCTATCAAAACACCTACGCGATCTGCATCTTCCTTTTCCATGTTCAGATTGGCGTGTTCTAATGCCTCTAGCGCAGCTACACATGCAAACTGAGCGAATCTGTCTAATCGTTTCGCTTNCTTACGACCAAGGGNTGCAGTTGCGTCAAATTCGTTTACTTCACCAGCGATCCGAGACTCGTACCCCTCTGCATCAAATAGGGAGATGTAGTCGATTCCAGATTTGCCTTCGATCAGGCTGTCCCAAGTGGATTTGCGATCCAAACCTATTGGTGTGACGAGGCCGATGCCAGTGACCACAACGCGATCTGTCATTAATTGACCTCAGGGAGCACTCGGGATAAAAAATGTATCCCCAAGTGATGTTGCATGGCTCGTTTTTTTGAGTCGGATGCATTTATAAATATAATCGACGGATTATAACAACGACTTGGCTGAGGGACGGCGTCGAAATGAGTTATTGGAAAATCTTTGAGCAATTTCAGAAACTGATTTGAGCTTAGATTAACACTGATGAGTCCGAGTAGTGTTTATATTTAATGGCCGTATTTAATGAGAGGTTTGCATGAAAGTCCTGATTGAAACGCACGGCTGTAAACTCAATACCGCAGACAGTCAAAGATTAGCGACCGAATTTGTGCGCTCCGGGTACCAACTTGTTCCGAGGGGTGGCGTGCCTGATGTGTTCGTCCTGAACTCATGCACTGTGACCCATGTTGCCGACAAAAAGGCGAGACAATCTCTTAGAAAGGCCAGAAAAAACTTTCCTCATGCGATTGTGGTAGCAGCTGGGTGCTATGCAGAAAGCAGTAAATCAGATCTTGAAGAATTGAGTGCTACTGATCTGGTCATTCCAAATACCCGCAAGTCTGAGATTGTCTCAATTGTTACTTCAAGAACTGGATTGGAATCGGATGGAGATTCCAGAGGAACCGATAAGTCAGGTAAGTTGCCGGGGCGAACTAGAGCAGCGGTGAAAATTCAAGAAGGTTGTGATCAGGTTTGCTCTTACTGCATAGTTCCTAAGGTACGCGGTCGCGAGCGAAGTATTCCGAAGGCTGATATTGTCAGACAGATCCAAACGCTTTCACGCGCTGGATACAAAGAAGTGATTCTGACTGGGACTCAACTAGGCTCTTATGGTTTTGAGTTCGATGATACGGGGTTGGTTGATATGGTCACGTCTGTACTTGAGCAGACCGATGTTCAACGCCTTAGGATTTCGTCCCTGCAACCGACGGAGTTTTCAGATGAGTTACTTAGCCTGTGGAGTGGTGTCGGAAAAAACAGATTGTGTCCGCATTTTCACATCCCGTTACAGAGTGGAAGCGATCGTATTCTCACCAATATGCGCAGACGTTACACCGCAGATAACTTCTTGTCTTCAGTTCAAATGGTAAAAAGTGTAGATCCGAACTGTTCTGTTACCACGGACGTTATAACCGGATTCCCAGGGGAGTCTGAAGAAGACCATCAACGGACGGTTGATGTTCTTCATGCTGCCGAGATTGCTGACGCTCATATATTTCCCTATTCGCTTCGGCCGGGTACCAGTGCGGCATACTTTGATCATCAGGTTGAAGTAGGCACTCGCATGCGACGGGCCGAGAATTTGAGAAAATTGGCCGATACAGCTGCAGAGATGCACCGTAAAAAATTTGTTGGTTCAGTTCGTCAGGTTTTATGGGAAGGCCTGAGCGGCATAACTGGGTTGACCGATAATTATCTTCGTGTCCACCTACAACCAGGTCAAGTACATAAGCAAATGATTGATGGCGCAGATGGTTTGATAGAGAATGTTCGCCTTACAGGGCTAGAAGGTCTGCAGCTGATTGGATCTCCTNCTAAATAAAAAAGCCACCTCCGGGCGAAGAGGTGGCTTTTTTCGAAAAGACTTTTTACAAAGTAGCGGTATTAAAAGTCAACAGCACGTAATTCGATGTTGCCATGTCGACGTTCCAGATACCCTGCTGTCTGGTGGTATCCGTGAGCGAACACCATTAGCCAACCTTCTTTTTCGCATCGATCAAGAAGTTCTTTCTTCATAGCTAACGTTTGGTCTGGATACCGGTCGAAAGCTGTTATGTATGGCAGAGGAAGATGATTGGGAGTTGGTATTANGTTGGCAAGGTAGATTATTCTTTCGCTGCCGGTATTGACTAATACAACCTGATGGCCTTCTGAATAGCCGTTAGTGACTATTGTGTGCACTCCTGGAACAACTTCAGTATCGCCGTCTAGCAATTCGATCATGCCCTTGTCATTCAGAACCTCAAGGTGCTTGACCCCTGTGCCATATACCGGCACTGATCGTTCGTTAGGTGAAAATGCTTCTTTCCAAGCGCTTTGTTGAACTAAATACTTTGCTTTTGGGAAAGTAGGAATAATTGTTCCTTCTCGATCGAGGCGAGTCGCTCCGCCACTGTGAGAGAAGGCTAAATGAGTGAGTATCACGTAATCAATTTCACGTGCGCTCACCCCTTGGTGGCGTAGATTACGTAGAAGCTTTGATGATGAATGACCGTACACTTCTCGAGTGATTTCTGGCTCTTTATTACCTATACCTGCGTCTACGAGAATATTTGCGTGAGGCGTTTTGATGAGCAGGGAGTTCAATCCGAGCCTTACGCGGTTCTTGCGATCAGGTTTTACGTTCTTCTCCCAAAGGATCTTTGGAACCGAGCCAAACATTGGCCCACCGTCCAGTAAGAACGTTCCATCACTCACAAGCCTCACGGCTACACGATTACTAGTAGTCATTTTGACGCCTCCAAGGTCACACCGAACCTTATTTCAAATCTAAACACGAGCGGACACTCGATACCTTTTGTCGCTGCTGATTCATTTGACTGGTCCACAGCGGTTATATTTCACGGCTTTTCAGTTTTAGTTGCGATAGAGGTGTAAGCCATCCAACTATTTGACACACGGAACCCTATTAGGCTTATGCTGTTTTTCCAAGGTACGTTCGTACTCTTTTTGGTTTTTATTATATACATTGTTTTGAACATGTTCAAAACTTAATGAAAATTTCCAGTTCAAATGACTAGCAGAGATTTTGCGATTTATTATGCGAATTAGGCGCGTTTGATTTAATCTAAATACAATCTTTCCATTGTTAGGTTATATAAAGCCCGTTAATAAACAGGTGAGCGAATATTTACGGTTAATTCAAGTGATAACCTTCAATTACCCACTACTAAATTAGCAAACCATAACGCTAAATATAGGATTTAATTTNTTGGAAATCTCGTTACTGCAAAGTGAAGCCACTGANATTGAAGTTGACGTTTTGGTGATAAACCTTTTTGAAGGTGTGAAATCACCAGGCGGTGCCACCGNTGCCGTCGATAAGGTAATTGGCGGTTTGATAACTGAGCTTATTGTTAGCGGTGAAATTTCAGGGTCTGAAGGTGAGTTGACTCTGATTCATACCGCTAATTCTGCTTATCCGGACTTAAGGGCCTCTCGTGTTCTGGTAGCAGGGCTTGGGCCGAGTGATTGCATCAATACAAACGTCATNCGGCGTGTTTCTGCGGCCGTGATACGGAAGCTGCGTGCCGTGGGAGCTAAAAGGGTTGCGACGATCGTGCATGGAGCGGGAATCGGCGGGGNCGATGTTTCCTCATGCGCACAGTCCTTGGTCGAAGGATCAATGCTTGGTGCTTATAGGTTCCTTAAGTACCGAACGACTGATACTAAGCGCAAGCCTGACGTGGAAAGCATGATCATAGTCGAAATAGATTCNTCGAAACTAATCGCTATCGATGCCGCGATAAAAAAAGGTGTTACGTACTCAAATGCTGAAATTCTAGCGCGTGATCTGGTAAACGAGCCTGCNAATAAGTTATCCCCGGCTGATTTNGCGTCAGTGGCACAAAAGGTTGCACACGACAATGGGCTTGATTGCGAAGTTCTTGAAGAAGCTGATGTTTCTGCTCTAGGGATGGGTGCGTATACAGGAGTTGCCCAAGGGAGTTCGAGGCCACTGAAATTTATTCATATGTCATATCGAGGTGACTCGTCCGACTCCGAAAATAATCTCTGGCTGGTAGGCAAGGGAATTACGTTTGACAGTGGTGGCATCTCATTAAAACCAGGACTTGGTATGGGCAAAATGAAAGGTGATATGGGTGGNGGGGCATCCGTTATTGCCGCAATGCAGGCCATNTCTCAATTGAAGCCGAAATTGAATGTTCATGTCGTATGCGCAGCGACTGACAATATGCCNGGGGGTACTGCCCAACGGCCTGGCGATGTGGTGACAGCGATGAATGGCATGACGATCGAGGTGGATAATACTGACGCTGAGGGACGNCTTACTCTGGCAGATGCGATCGGTTATGCATTGTCAAAGCAAGCTACTCGGATCGTAGATGTGGCAACTTTGACAGGTGCAGCGCGAGTTGCTTTAGGAGATGGAGTAAGCCCTGTGTTTGGAAATGATGATGAGTTGATATCTGCCGTTCTAAAATCTAGCGAGGTAGTTGGGGAGCCGATGTGGAGGCTCCCTTTGGACTCCGTCACTAAGCGGCAAAACTCGTCGCGTGTCGCTGACATGAAAAACACCGGAGGGCGAGGCGGCGGATCGACGACAGCTGCTCATTTCATATCTGATTTTGCAGGTGAAACTCCTTGGGTACATATTGATATAGCAGCTACCTCTATGCTTGATAGCATGAGAGGGTGGTTACCTGCCGGCGCAACTGGAGTTCCAACCAGATCACTTATTGACTTAGCGTTGAGATTGGGTACGTAAACCTTTCTTGTGTCTAATGCAAATTCCAGAGCATGCTAATTCAATCGGACTAATGTTAAAAACTGATTGGGTCACGATTTGAAGGTGGAAAATCGCGCGTTCGAAAATTGACCGCGCTGGCTACTGATGCTAGCGTTGGTATCCTGCGGTGGGCGTAGTGTAGAGGTTAACACGCTAGGTTGTGGCCCTGGAGGCGAGGGTTCAATTCCCTCCGCTCACCCC
>PBRL01000017.1 GCA_002725925.1 Chloroflexota bacterium | reverse complement strand
TTGTTGTGCCCGGGAACTGTGCCACCATTGAAGTACACAAGCACTTTAGAGCGTTGTCCAGCCGCTGTATAAATATCACCTTGTCGTTGTACAAGGGACACTACCTGTCGGGCCAACCCGGGCTTAACTTCATATACACGTCTAATCAGATACATCGCTTTTTCCTTTATCCAAGCTGGTGCAAATCTAAGTAAATGCTATATACAATTAACCACCATGAATTACCTCAAACTCAACCGCATCAAAGTACAACTTGAAACTCTGTCAAGTGACTCATCCCACATCAATTTCATGGTGTTTTCAATTCAACTGAACCACATTGGTCTATAACATTAGGGGATTGTCGCCAGCTAACTATCTGGCAATCAAAGATATCTTGGATCGGAGTAATAGATGAAGATTGGTGCTTCGAGGGAGTCCGATTCCAATGAGTACCGCGTAGCGCTTGTACCTGAGACCGTCGAGCGGCTGGTTAAAGCAGGTCACAAGGTTTTGATAGAAAAAGGCGCCGGAACTATCGCAGGGTTTCCTGATGTATCGTATTCGCAAGCAGGTGCGGAAACAGTATCGGCAATCGAAGTGGCTAAATCGGTTGACGTGTTCGTTCATGTCCAACCGCCAACGACCGATGAGGTAAAGGCGCTGAAAAATGGGTGCCTGGTCGTGAGTATGTTAAACGCCCGCAATGATGCCTCAGCAGTGTCAGCACTTGCATCAGTTGGCGCGACCGCTATCGCAATGGAGTTAGTGCCGCGCATCGCTCGGGCACAGCGAATGGACGTCCTATCATCACAAGCATCTATATCAGGCTATAAAGCCGCTCTACTGGCTGCAAATGCCTTGGGAAAATATCTACCGATGATGATGACGGCAGCAGGAACAATTCCTCCTGCAAAAATTTTAGTTCTAGGCGCCGGCGTCGCCGGGCTACAGGCAATAGCAACAGCACGACGTCTAGGCGCAATTGTCGAAGCTTTTGACGTGCGGGCTGCGGCAGGTGAACAGGTCGAAAGTCTTGGAGCTAAATTTATCCACCCACCAACATCAGAAGATGCTGAAGGATCAGGCGGCTATGCAAGAGAGCAGACCGAGGATGAACAGCATATTCAACGCTTATTCATCAAAGAACATCTCGCTAACGTAGATGCCGTGATCACGACCGCTGCAATCCCCGGACGGCCTGCACCGATATTAATTACGACAGAAATGATCGAGGTCATGCAGCCCGGCAGCGTAGTGATCGACCTTGCTGCCGAATCTGGAGGAAACGTCGAAGGCACAGCACCGGGAGAAATTATTAATACAAATGGAATATCTATCCATGGACCGATAAACGTGCCAAGTTCGATGCCTTTCCATTCAAGCCAACTTTACTCAAGGAATGTTATGGCGTTGTTTGATCTGATTATCGACAAAAAACACGGAACGTTGAATTTAAACCTGGAAGATGACGTCATAGATGCGACGTGTGTCGTACACCTTGGTGAAATTCGGCACGAATTGAATTCATAAAAAATTTTCACCGAATGAACTCATTACATGCCGACAAGGTCCTAAAGTGAGATAAAGGGAGTTTTTGGGTACATGTTTGATCTTGAAACGCTGATAGTCGCTATAACTGTATTTGTACTTGCAATTTTCATCGGGTATGAAGTAATTACGAAAGTCCCGCCAACGCTTCATACACCATTGATGTCTGGTTCTAACGCTATATCTGGCATAGTAATTGTGGGGGCATTACTAGTCGCCAGCCAAGCCAATGGGCTGATTAGTCAGATACTCGGAGCCATTGCAGTCGGGTTGGCAATGATCAACGTAGTCGGCGGATTCATGGTCACTGACCGAATGCTGAAAATGTTCAAACGGTCTGGTGGAAATAAGTCATGAGCACCGAAGCATTATTTGGTATAAATGCCTCGGGTATCGCCTATATAGTCTCGGCAATTCTTTTCATCCTAGGCCTAAAACGTCTCGGCTCCCCTGCCACAGCCCGCAGCGGAAATCGACTATCAGCGCTTGCAATGTTGTTGGCGATTCTCGCAACCGTTCTCAGCAANGANATTGCCNCATGGGAATGGATTCTGGTAGGTGTGATCGCAGGTTCGGGGNTTGGTGCNTATTCCGCCCGAAAAGTCCAAATGACGTCCATGCCNCAGCTCGTGGCAATTTTCAATGGTTTAGGTGGANCTGCTTCCGCTGTTGTGGCCGCAGGAGAATTGATNCGCCTGATCGATNTCGGCGAATCAATNNCNCAAGATNTTTCGATNACNATCATGGCGTCGGTGATAATAGGNGGNGTAACTCTGACTGGCAGTTTCATTGCATATGCCAAGCTNCAAGGTGTCGTACCCACTCGACCANTGCTACTGCCAATNCGAAATGTGATCAATATTTCNTTNCTGATAGGGATGGTCATCTCGATNACCTGGTTCGTGATAGANCCCTCGGTCACCNCGTTCTTAACTGCAGCCGCAATGGCGCTAACACTGGGAATTCTCATAGTAATCCCTATCGGCGGCGCAGACATGCCAGTGGTCATAGCTTTGTTGAATTCCTATTCAGGCATTGCTGGAGCTGCCACGGGATTTGTTTTAGGAAACAACATCCTAATAATCGCAGGTTCGCTTGTTGGAGCATCAGGGCTGATNTTGACAAGAATTATGACTAAGGCAATGAACAGATCNCTTATAAACGTAATGCTNGGTGGGTTCGGGGTTGAAGATGGAGCCAAAGGAACAGTTGNCAACGAGGAGCGCCCAGTCACATCGATATTGCCTGAAGACGCTGCAATGATGTTGGGATATGCACAATCAGTAATTTTTGTGCCAGGTTATGGACTGGCAGTAGCACAAGCACAACACCAAGTACGAGAACTGGCTGATCTNCTTAAGCTCAAAGGAATTACCGTCAGATACGCTATCCACCCAGTTGCGGGACGAATGCCCGGTCACATGAACGTTCTTCTTGCCGAGGCAAATGTTCCTTATGACGAATTGAAAGACCTAGACGAAATCAATGGAGAGTTTCAAAGCACAGACGTCGCGGTGGTCATCGGTGCCAATGACGTCACTAACCCATCTGCTCGTAACGACAAATCAAGCCCTATCTACGGTATGCCAATCTTAAACGTTGATCAGGCNCAATCCGTAATCATGATGAAACGTTCGATGTCATCAGGGTTTGCAGGAGTCCAGAACGAACTGTTTTTTCTGGAAAAAACCCAGATGCTTTTCGGAGATGCTAAAGACTCTGTGGAAAAGATCGTCGGCGAGGTCAAAGACCTATAGGCAAACTAAATGAGTTCAGCAGATAAGAACTATTGTCTATGACAAAACCGGTTTCCTTAAAACGCTCCGTNCANATTGTCAGGCGGGCTGCGAAACTCCTTGTTCCACAATCCTTCAACCTGGTACCGCGGCTTCCAGCCGAGCACCCGCTTGATTTTTTCNTTGTTGAATTTTCCATGAGGCAAGTCCGGAAAAACGAAGAACGTCTCGCAACGAGTCGCCAAACGGTTCTCTGGAACTTCGACAGCGGCCTGAACAGCCGTACCACAATCAGGCCACGCCGTACTGTACGGAACCATATCTTGGTGGTGCTGGGGACCTCCTGGTTCCATGCCGCTAAGATCCCAAGAATGCTTCATGTTGTAGTACAAAAGAGTTATCACCTGTATACCGTGGCNCTGACTAAACACGCGGCACACTTCCTGACCTAGAGCCTTGGTATGAGCGTAAAGGCGTGTCCCAGCTGCAGGTGGCATGTCAGGGTTCAAATCAAAATCCCANTCCTCATACTGCTCTCCAGCCATTTGATAGTGAGGCCCAGAATTTATGACACGTTTGATGCCGTGCTCNCTCGCAGCAACCATCATGGCGTAATTACCCATCGTGTTCACATCAAAGGCGAACTGCCTATGCGGTCTCAAAACAGACAAGTTGACGATCATATCCATGTCTTCAGCTGCTTTGATAACGCCATTGACATCAGCGACGGAGAGTTGAAGGTAATCNCCCTTATAGTNGGGATGNCGTTCATTGATATCCGTCAGCAATATGTCATGTCGNTCTTTCAACGCACGCACCGCCCATGGTCCAAGCATTCCNTTTCCACCAAGTATGAGGATTTTCACTGCNTTAACCTATCCGCTAAATTNGGAAANATNTTTGCCGCTNTANTNGTNATAAACCGCTGATGTTTGACCGGTGATTGCACGTGGACATCCTGCCAGGGCCCGAGTTGGTCACTGAGCAAAGATTCGGCTACCGTCGCAGCTATCAGATCGTGCGTAATTACCGCCGTATTAGGCGAGTCTGGCAAGATAGTTTCTACAAATGGCCAACCAAATCTAAGATTAACCACATCGATCAGCCGATCCCTGGCAAATTCTTTACACACTACTTCGGTCATGTGCGCTCCTAAAATAGCGATATCCTCGGCTGTTGGATCTGTACGCCAGCGCTCTGTGACTACAAGATTTTCTTCATGGTTTTCGTACAAGCGAAGAGTGCTGATGTTGATAAATCTAGACACACCAGCGCCAGATGCAGCGGCAAGTAGGTTATAAGTACACCGCGTGTGGTAGTCCATTAAATGGGTATCCGTACCAGACTGCCCCTTGTAACCGATATTGATAATCGCGTCGATACCCGAAACTAAATCGTCGGTTAAAGAACCGTGGTCAAGGTCATTGTCGATCATCTCGCCATCTGCATTTTGTGAAAGGTCAGTCAGGCGAATCATACGACTATCATCAAGCGAAACAGCTATAACCTGAGCTGTCGCTGACGCGGCCGAAGTCATCAGAATATTCAATACCAACTCCATTGGAAAGTAGAAAGTTACGCGATTCAAAGGAGGTAGATTACCCAAGGCACTAAATACTAACCCTGAAAAGACACTGAAGTGCCAAACAACGACCCCAATTACCGAAAACGAGCTGCACTAGCACCCAAATGACTTACGCTATCAGTGTCTGTGAAAAAGTCAATTGTCCCTACACGACCAAGCCGTATTGTTTGGTACGCTAATCACAACTTTTTTTGGAGAAGGAATCATTGCAAATTCGGATATCGCAGCATCTACATAAGCAACTGTTACAACTATTGTTGCTCGTACTCTTCCTATTTGCCCTCAGCGCCTGTGCGTCAACTACAGACGAGGAAGAAAATTTCTCCCAGGTAAGTGATCCCGGACAGACGTTCACATTGGATGACCTGCTCGGAACAACATTCAAACAGTCGAGTAGCTACTCGACTGAAGGTCTCCCAGGCTCATCGAATGTCAGCTATGGATTCTTGCGGATCCCAGGGGGTGACCCATACGAATACGAAGTAAGGTTTTACACATCACACCGGCAAGCAGTCGACCTTGGAACACCTCTAGCAATCGAAGGCTCTGGGGAAACGGCTGTTTTGAGCAAAAGTGATTCAACCTACAAGGAAGGTGTTAAGAATCGACGAATGGCTTGTGGCAGCGGAGTCGGCGGTGGTGCTCGAAGCGGAATCTGCTCGAAATTCGGAAGTTACGCCATCTTCGGCAATATTGTCATGCTGTGCCAGGGTGCAGATGAAGCCCAGTCTGTCGAGAGGTGCGGGCTACTGGCAAGCGAATTGTTGGCGAATGAGTAATTCAAGTCCGACTTTCATAGATTTTTTATTGATATCAACCCTGTTTCCCATATCGGTCATTTTAGGATGCAGTTCCAATTCTGGGGGTAACGGGACAAAATTAACTATCCAGAAAATTGAAAACATCGGCAGAATCCTGACGGTGGAGGATGTAGAAAATACCGGATGGAAGCGTGGAAAAACATATGACATCGACGGCCTCACAGGAGCCGAGGCTGCCTATGTTGGATTCTGGACTCCGCCTGGTTTAAACAGCTTAAATTACGAAATACGCATATATCCAAGCCATCAGGCTGCAGTGGAACAAGGAACACCTTTCGCTGAAGATGCCTCAGGAGCAAACGCATCACTGAGCATAAACGAAGCATTATGGAGAGAAGGTGTACGAGATCGCAGGATGATCGTGGGAGGAGGCTCTCGAGGAAGCCAAAACCCTCGATATGGAGGTTACGTGATCTTTGGCAATTTGGTAATACTGTGCGAAGGGCGAACTTCGGAACACTCGCTTGATCAGTGTGCGCCATTAATCGCACTTTTACGGGTGGAGGGTGCATAATTGGAGTATCAGAAGATTCCCAAAAGGAAATGTGATCTCCCTCGGGAATATTACGACATGACTCGCGAGCTATAAAAAGGTATATTTGATGAACCTACCCCAATAATTTTTCAATCTCGCGATCACGGTAGGTTTGGTGCTTATATAGGAGCTTCTTATGAAACAGAGAAAGAGTGGCACGTTCCAGTTGCCGTTCCTGCTGTTTGCAGTAATAGCATTAGCAGTTGCGGCGATCGCATGTGGTGGTGGTGGTGGCGATGCAGAGGTTTCAGATTCTGAAGGACCCATTGCAAAAATCGATGACACGGATCGTATATACACTGCGGACGACATCAAGAACGCGACCAATTTCAAACTAGATGACGACTATGATATCGAAGGCCTAGAGGACGCCGTTGCTGCGATCTATGGTTTTTACGGTTCAGATCCTTACGCAAGGCTTGAATACGAGGTCCGTTTCTACGCAGATCACGCCACAGCAATGAGCGCTGGCGTGAATTTCGCTGATGAAGTCACAGGGGCCGATGCCGTCATTCTAAAAGACATTCAACGATGGGATGAAGGCATTTCGGATCGCAGGCAATGCGCTGGCAATGGTGGGCATCATTCCGGAAAATGCGACAATCCAAAGTACTTTGACTATGTGGTTGTAGGCAACATGATCATGCTATGCCAGGGTAAGGACACTGCGGCATCTCACCAGGCCTGCGCTGACTTAATGTCAGTGGTCCAGTAGATGATGGCAAAAAGAATCTTTTTAAATCGACACATTGCAGTTTTTTTTATTGGATGTGCGCTCGGACTCATGGTCGCATCAACATCCGCATGCGGTACCAGTTCTGACAGTAAGGCAGAGTCATCGATCCAACGGGTGATTCCCGGAGATCGAATTTACACAACCGAAGACATAGAAGGAATCAAACCTGCAGGGGTCAAAATCGTAAAAAAATACGACGTTGACGAACTTCCCGGAGCAGTCGACGCCAAGAAACTTATCTACAACAAACTTGACTATGAAGTCCGGTTCTACGCTTCTCACGAAGATGCAGTTGAACAGGGAACGCTTTATGCAGACTCCATAACTGGAGATGATGCAGTGGTCATCGGTGATGAGGTTCTGTGGGAAGAAGGCGAAAAAGACCGCAAAAAATGCAGCAGGGCAGCTGGAACCCCTCATTCAGGATGCTCATATTCGGGCCGCTATCTCGAATACGTGATTCGTGGAAACATGATTCTTTTCTGCGAAGGGGATGAATCTTCTCAGGCATTCGAGAATTGCAGCAACTTACTGACTCTCTTAGAGCCTGCATAAAACACGAACATTAACTAAAAACCCGGCTTCTTAATCGCCGGGGTTTTTATTGATCAAAGGTTTGATATTCAATATTTAATCCAGTAACTGTATCAATGCCTCGCAAGTAGAAAGTTGCCTTTCGCACAACATAACTGTGTTCCCGACTACAGCATATGCAGGATACAGATTGACTACAGGTATCAAATAATCACGTTGACCTGCTTTTTTAGCTATCACCGTTTCAGCCAGTTCAACACCCAGTTCTAGAGCCGAAGCGTGCGAGTCGTAAAAGCGAACTTCAATGTCTTTCTGTTGAAAAAACCCGTACCAAATGTCAGTCGTTCCCGGAACCTCGTCTACATCAAACTGTTTGCTCTTCTTGAAACCAACAGCTATAAGATCATCGATGGTGTATGTAGCATCAGGACGAGTTATGAGCCGGAGTCCCTCTTCATCAACTGAATCACCAGAGAGCGTTGGCTGCTTCTCGGAAGTACACCCAACGACTGAAAGCAGCATGCCAGTCAATGTTATGAGTACGACCGACTGAAGAAAACGCCAGTTCCAGCGGTCACTCGACCACAATTGTAAATTAGGAATTGTTTTCAGTTTTATTGCTAAGTAATCCATGACTTGAAGCATAACCTAACGCAGCAATCCAAAGTTGCCGTTAAATAGGAGTGCCCCGCCAGTTTGGCGGGGCACTCCTTTCGCGTCTTTTATCTCAAGTAGCAAAAACTACTAGAGTCTCACTACTTTGCCGTAAGTGCATGCAAGACCATACCCCACGTGAGGTGCCAGGAGGCTTCGTTCACGTAACCGTCAGTCTGCCCACCTAGAGGCCAATTGGTCCACCGCTTCTCACTCATTATGATGCGGTGGTAGAACTCGAGGACTGGTACGTCCGGAAGTTCAGTGATCCAGATTTCCATGGCTTCGTGCCACAGTTCCTGCATCTTGTCTAAGTCGTCAGGGTGAGTCTTCGCTACTTCGTCAGTAAGCTCGTCCCACCGCTCGTTCTCCCAGTGGTAGAAGTTCACCTGGTGACCACCAGGAATGTTTACTGATGCTGACTGGTAAAGCTTCATTGTGAAGTAAGGGTCACGGACCGATCCGCCGTGTCCAAACATCAGACATTCGAAGTTACCTTCAGCCATTCGTGAAGAAGCATCGGGCGGCTGTGAGTACGTAGAGTTTATGCCCTGACGTCGCAGCTGCTCAGCAGTGATAGGACCTAGGTCCACCCACGGGCTGAATCCGATGATTTCACAGTTTATGCCGATGCCCGCTGCGTCAACCCAGTTACCGTCGCCGTCCTTGGAGTAACCGGCACCTTCGAGCAATCCGTTGGCTTTATCAACGTTGAACTCGGTGGTGTCGTGTACGGCAAGTATGTCGGCTACGGAGTCAAAGTACTTCTTCAATGGCGGGTAGCCAGGCATAGTCAGCGGGTTGAATGCTGCTGCACCGTCGTAGGCCACGTCACTCAGTTCCTGCCTGTCAAGGAAGTAGCTGAATGCCCATCGAACGTTCTTGTCATCGTAAGGACCGAATTTACCGGAGTCATTGAATCCAATGGATACCGGCCACCAGTCAACATAGCCGTAAGGGCTTTCTGTACCAGTGTGTGTCACTAGGTCAGAGTTCTTACCCATCGTCTCAATTATAACGGCGGGTGTCGTCATAGCCGAGTAGTCGACAGTGTCAGAAATCAAAGCCTGTGACCTGACTGTCTGGTCAGGAGTCGGCAGGTAGACCACACGTTTTGGTCCGGGCAACTTGCCAAACTGACCGAGGGCAGACACGCCTTCGCCCCACCACGAGTCGCGGCGGTCGATAATTTTCTGTTCCGGAGTTCCGGATGTAACCTGCCACGGACCTGTTGTCAGAGGGAAACCTTTTGAAGGGTCGTAGTCCTTGAAAGTGGTCCAGTCTCTACCGTTGTAGTGGTGCTCGGGCACCATGTAAACACCGATGTCGAACTTGTATGTCAGGAGGAACATGAATCGTGGGTCTGGTCGGTCAAGTATCACCTTTACGGTGTGACTGTCGACTTTCTCTGCACGGTTCATGGCGTTGTCGATGTCGGTACCCCATCGAACCTCTTCTTTGAGGTCCTTGAGGGTATTCAACGTGTAAACAACGTCGTCTGCGTTGAACTCTTCACCGTCAGACCAGTTAATTCCGGACCTCAGGTTAATAGTCAACTCAGTAAAGTCGCCGTTCCAGTCCCAGCTCTCAGCCAGCCACGGGATCGTCTTTGAGTCGAATGCACTAAAGAATGCAAGAGGCTCGAAGATGATGTTTGGACCGGATTGGTGGTTCGCACCAATCGCATAAGGGTTCCAAAGTTCATGGTCAACGAAGCGGCCTTCAGCACCACCTAGATAGGCCATTAGAGTGTCGTCTCTGGAGACTTCCTCTACAGCCAAAGCCTTGGGGGCTTCCTCTACAGGTGCCGTTGTAGCCGTGGGTTCAGGAGCGGCGGCCGGGGCTTTAGCGGCCGGCGCAGCTTTCTCTGCTGGAGCATCTTCATCATCGCCGCCACAAGCAATCGCAACTACAAGAGCAAACGACAGCATCGCGAGGAAGAGAATTCTCCAACTCTTAGTAAAAGTCAATATGACCTCCGAATAAATGTCANAACGCGAATTTNGATGAGCTCCCACGCGGGAACTGCATCTTNNANCNTTTTTTATATCCGAATTCNTNCATTCAGTCAATATAAAAANGTCCGACGCAAAGCATAAAAACCCCATGTTCTGCAACTCTCGTTCAGATNGANANATCCGTAAACGTGTAATANCTNATGCCCGCTACTCAGTTAACGGTNTATNTGCANATCCTCAAATTNACGGCAGGGGGGTCNTAAAAGACTTGAGTACTAAAGAGAAAATTCAACGAAATGCCATAGCCANAGGCGCTAACAATTGTTATCTTTGCACGTCAGNCAAAAAATACCATGACAATTATCAAAACTAATATTTGTTGAATTGAGTTTGTGCCCGTGACAGAGCAAGCAGAGGNCGCTGAAAACTNTTCACTATCGAAAANANACTCCTTNATNAGNTCGTCNNTCCAANTCNTTANAGNNATNTTGGGCAATTTCNTTGTGAAGCGGTTCNTATTTTTCCTTTTNGTCGTTTGGATAGCATCGACGGTNATTTTCATAATCCCCCGCCTNTCNGGACAGGATCCTGTTAAGGAGAAGCTGCTTCTGGAGGCCCAGCGCGGTGGTGCCATGCAAACGGGTCTCGATGAGATGGCAAAGCATTACCAGAAGCGATTCGGTCTAGACCAACCACTTTGGACCCAGTACATCAATTACATCTCTGACCTGTCGAGGCTTAATCTTGGAACATCGATAGCCTTCTACCCTCGAACCGTCAACGACATCGTTTTCGAGTCTTTGATGTGGACTCTGGGATTAATGGGGACGGTAACAATTTTGGCGTTTTTGCTCGGGACATTGGCCGGAGCATTTTTGGGATGGCCCAGACGCCCTGGATGGCTTCAGTACGTGTTTATGCCCTTNCTTACTCTTTCGGCGATACCCCAATATCTATTAGCGATGATCCTGATTTTTTCCATTGCGTTCAAGCTAGGGTGGCTGCCGCTGTTCGGTGGCTATTCACCTGCAACCCTTCCGACTATGACCTGGGCCTTCGTAGTAGACGTGCTCCGACATGCAATCTTGCCGGCTTTCGCCATCATCTTCTCCGCGATCGGGTTCTGGGCAATCGGCATGAGAGGGATGATGATAAATACTCAGGGCGAGGACTACATGATTCAAGCAGATGCCAAAGGATTGAAGGGTGCTCGCATATTCATGAGATACGCAGTTCGTAACGCCCTACTTCCACAGGTAACTGGTCTTGCCCTCGTCTTAGGGACCATTGTCACCGGTCAGGTCCTTGTGGAAAGAGTGTTCTCCTATCCTGGAATCGGAGATATTCTCTTCCAGGCCATTCGACTTTCTGACTTTTTCGTAATCCGTGGGATAGTAATCGTCATCATTTTAGGAATTGCCGGGGCAACCTTTCTACTCGATGTCCTATATCCATTGCTTGATCCCAGGATCAGGGTGAGGAATACATAAATGGCTGAATCATTAGCCTCACCCAGCTCAACGAATTCCTCCAGCAGCAGCGGCGGATGGAACCAATTCAATGAAGAACGCCTAACTCCCATCAAGAAATACGCGAGGCGTAATCCATCCTTGATCGTGGGATCAGTCATGCTATTCGGCATGCTGTTTCTGGTCGGAATCGGACACATTATCTGGGACACGGAGATGTTCAGACCGCTTTCCACGCCTACTAGGCTCCCACCGACAGGAGAACACCCGTTTGGCACAGACACTCAAGGGCGCGACCTCCTTGCGATCGCAATCCTCGGTACACCACTAACGCTCCGCATCGGTTTAATTGCCGGCACTGTCGCAATTACCCTGGGCACCGTCGCTGCGTTTTTATCGGCCTACTACAGAGGTATAGTCGACGGTGCTATCCGATCAGTTGTCGATGTCGGCTTGGCAATGCCGGCATTGCTGATATTGATTCTTGTTCGGATCAACGTCGGTCGAGAACTCTCAACAGATGAAATGGGACTTGCAATCGGACTGACAAGTTGGGTATTTCCAGCACGAACAATTCGATCACAAGTACTCGTGATGAGAGAACAGGCTTATGTCGAGTTGTCTCGCTTATCTGGAACCAGCGGCATGGGGATTATTTTCAAAGAAATGATGCCCAACTTGATACCGTACATAACAGCAAGTCTTGTAGCGTCAGTTGCTGGAGCAATTCTTGCTTCAATTGGGCTTGAGGCTATCGGACTAGGCAACTTTAGTCAGCCCACGTTGGGCATGACGATCTATTGGAACATACAGTTCTCCTCCATCACCCTCGGAATGTGGTGGTGGTGGGTTCCACCCTTGGTAGCAATTGTGATCGTGTTTGTGAGCCTGTTCTTGATTTCATCAGGTTTGGATGAATGGTCCAACCCACGATTGAGGAAAAGCGTTTGAGCACCAAGCAAGCAATTCAAACTTATAGAGAGGGTGCTCGGATTACCGATGTAGATGCTCTCGTCGTAGAAGACCTATCGGTTTACTACGAAACTGACAGTGGAACAGTGAAAGCCTGTGAAGACGTCACGTTTACCCTCAAACAGGGTGAGCGATTTGCACTTGTTGGGGAGTCAGGATCAGGCAAGACAACCCTCGCCATGGCTCTTATGCGACTAATCAGACCACCGGGACACATAGCCAAAGGAAACGTCATACTCAATGGGCGCGACGTTACAAAACTCCCGGAAGACGANATGCGTAAGACACGNCTGTCTGAATTGGCACTCGTCCCCCAGGGAGCAATGAACTCCCTCAACCCGGTAATGAGGATCGAANGCCAGGTTGCCGACGGGATTATCGACCACCTCGNCGATGGTGACCCAAAACCCACCAAGNCGGAGTTGCAAGAAACGGTACGCGACCTGCTTACCCGCGTTGGCCTGAGACCATCTGTAGCTCGATTATTCCCCCACGAACTCTCTGGTGGGATGAAACAGCGTGTAGCAATGGCCATTGGTATTTCATTACGTCCCAANCTAATAATTGCTGATGAGCCGACTTCAGCTCTCGATGTGGTCGTTCAACGGCAGATCATGCAAACCNTGGGCCGGCTGCAAGAAGGCCTAGATGCATCAATCATGCTTGTAGGTCACGACATGGGATTGGTCGCACAGTTCGCTGACACGATAGGTGTGATGTATGCAGGCAAACTCGTCGAAATAGGCCCGGTNGAAGAAGTATTTAGCGACCCCAAACACCCNTACACAAAACTTNTAATCGGCAGCCTGCCATCGCTTCAGGAAAAACGGGAATTCCTCGGGATTCCCGGCCTGCCGCCCCAGTTNATATTNCTGCCGGANGGGTGTGCNTTTGAAGATCGATGCCCATCNCGTTTCGAGAAATGTCAGGCTGAAATCCCTGANCTGATCAATCTTGGAGGCCGTAGAGAAGTGGCTTGCCATCTATACGAAGACGAGGCGAAGTCATGANTACATTCCTNGAGTTAGATCATGTAACNAAGACCTTCGGAAGCGAAGGGNTNTTCGGNGGTGGCGCCGTAACTGTTGCAGTTGACGACGTTTCACTGTCGATTGATGAGGACGAATCTTCCATCACCACAGTAGCCGGCGAAAGTGGAAGNGGTAAGACCACNCTGGCTCGACTTCTTNTGGGCAGTCATGTNCCAANCGCNGGCAAAATGCTCTATCGNGGCAAGGACTTCACACGNCTTACCCGCCGCGAACGNCGCAANTTNCGGCGTGAAATTCAACCNATATTTCAAGACCCGTTCGAGTCTTACAACCCNTTTTACAAAGTCGACCATGTCNTGGACGAACCNATTAAGAATTTCAGNCTNNCNTCTTCNNCATCTGAGAAACAACAGATGATCGAAGATGCTCTTGAAATGGTCGGGCTAGTACCAGAAGAAACTCTCGGTCGATTTCCACATCAATTGAGCGGAGGTCAGCGCCAGCGGGTAATGGTAGCTCGTGCTCTGCTATTGAAACCTCGAGTGATCCTGGCGGATGAGCCAGTTTCCATGGTAGATGCATCACTCAGGGCAACAATTCTTGATTCGATCCGCAGGCTCAATCGGGACTTAGGCATTTCTGTTATTTACATAACACACGACCTAACAACTGCTTACCAGATCAGCGACAACATAATGATTATGTATAGAGGAACAGTTGTAGAAGCAGGGACCGTTGACTCGGTAATTCCCGACCCTCAACACCCGTATACGAAACTATTGATCGAATCGATCCCTCAACCCGACCCTAAGAACCGCTGGGGTTCAGAACCGCCGCAACAAAACTGGGATACATCTGACCTTCAGATCGCTGGCTGTAGATTCGCTGATCGATGCCCTGCTGTGATGGATCGATGCCACGACACGAGACCAGCACAATACTTAATAAATGATCACCAACTCACGGCATGCCTTCTCCACGAAGAAAAGGGTGAAATGCCAAACACTGATATCACGACCACTTTCCAGACGGAAAAAGAGACTATTAAAGCAGTCCCTGCTAAATGATCAGGGCTGAGATCCGAATTCATAAACTCCGAAGTTCACGATATAAATCGCCAAGCCTTCGGAGTTAGTATTTGACCTATAACCAACCCGACATCGACAGAACCAAG
>PBRL01000016.1 GCA_002725925.1 Chloroflexota bacterium | reverse complement strand
CATCATTTGTATGGATTGACTGAAACTTATGGACCTTCGACCATAGCAGCGGTGCAGCAGGACTGGGTTGGTATGTCTATTGAAGATCAGGCTCGGATGAAATCTCGCCAGGGTGTTCCGGTTACAACTTTGCATGTTGGTGTGAGAGTTGTCGCCGATGATATGCGGGATGTCCCTATGGATGCTGAGACGATTGGGGAGGTTGTCGCTCGTGGAAATACCGTTATGGCAGGCTATTACCGTGATCCTAAGGGATCGGCTAGTGCTTTTCAGGGNGGTTGGTTTCATACCGGAGACCTGGCAGTCGTACATCCGGACGGTTACATAGAGCTCAAGGATCGAAAGAAAGATGTGATCATTTCTGGGGGTGAAAATATTTCAAGNGTTGAAGTTGAGAAAATGCTTATGGAACACCCTGCGATACTNGAGGCCTGCGTGGTGGGTGTGCCGGACGAGANGTGGGGAGAAGCNCCAAAGGCNTTTGTAACACTCAGGGACGGATNCNAGGNGACNNCAACAGAGATCATTNATTTTTGTCGAGAGCGNNTNGCGCATTTTAAAGCTCCAAGGGANGTGAAATTCGGGCCNTTNCCTAAAACGGCCACTGGAAAAATTCAAAAGTACGTCATCCGGGAGCAAGAGTGGTCTGGGCACGACCGGAGGATTGGTTGAAATGTATTGACTCTTTACAACAATGATCNATATGTCTTTTTGGATGTCACAATACGACCGGAGAGTTGAATGAAAGAAAAACGACCCAGACTTGAGGGCAAAGTAGCAATAGTTACGGGAGCTGGCTCTAGGGGAGAAGGNGTTGGTAATGGNAAGGCTACAGCGACTCTTTTCGCTAGAGAAGGAGCAAGTGTGCTCCTCGCTGACATGGAAATCGAACGAGCGAATGAAACGCTTCAGGGGATCGAGTCCGAAGGAGGAATAGCCAGCACTATCAAGGTGGATGTGACCCGCGANGNNGATTGNCNGNAACTGGTCGACACCGCTATTGAAAGATACGGGCGTCTGGATATCTTGGACAACAACGTCGGGAACAGCTTTCGCAAGTCGGTGACTGAGATCGAGCCAGATGAGTGGGACAGTTACATGGAGTTGAACCTTAAAAGTATGGTTCTGACCTCTCGTCATGCAATACCACGCATGATTGACACAGGTGGAGGTTCGATCATCAATATAGCGTCTATCGCTGGAGTCAGGGCTTCCAAGGCAACTGTTTACACGGCTTCGAAGGCCGGTGTAATAGGACTTACGATATCGATGGCAGCTGATCACGGGCGAGAGGGTATAAGGGTTAATGCAATTGCGCCTGGTGCGGTGTACACGCCTATGGTTTCCTGGCGGCTTTCTGAAGAAATGCGAGCGCACCGAAAGAACACTACGGCTCTAGGAACGGAAGGAACTCCATGGGACGTTGCATGGGCCGCTGTATATCTTGCAAGCGATGAATCGAAATGGGTTACGGGGTCGNTACTAACCGTAGATGGTGGATCGTCGATTCTGTCTCGTCATGCTTATACAGATTCGGAAATATCCTAGTTTTTTTAACTAGAATTCGAATGTGCTGGATTGAACGTTACCAGCCGGAATTATCAATCACGCGNCTCGTAATTACTGCTAATTTGGCTGAAAGTTCAGGATCGCGGTGTTCCGGAACTGTTGCTATGGCNTGTTCAAGGCTTTCGTGTGCGCCTGATTTGAATGGTGCCTGTAATGCGCCAAGCCTGGGTACGATGGCTTTGATGAGTTCTTTGGCGTGAGTGGAGTTGTTTCTAAGCACTTNAAGTATCGAAGTCGTACTTACGTCTTCATGATCCTGNTGCCAGCAGTCGTAGTCTGTGACCATCGCGACTGTAGCGTATGCGAGTTCGGCCTCTCTCGCTAATTTNGCTTCTGGCATGTTGGTCATGCCGATCACGTCGCAACCTATACTCCGGTACCAGTTGGATTCAGCGCGGCTCGAAAACTGGGGTCCCTCCATAACCAGATAAGTGCCCCCAGTGTGGACACTAAGCTTGATTGCTTTGGCTGATTCCGTGATCACTTCAGATGTGGCCGTGCATACCGGGTCTGCCATGCTGACATGAGCAACAAATCCTGTCCCGAAGAAAGATTTTTCCCTGGCGAATGTTCGGTCAATATATTGGTCAACAATTACGAAATCACCTGGTTTGTAATCTTCTCTCAGAGACCCCACTGCTGAAAATGAGACGACTCGGTCTACACCGGCTCGTTTCATTGCTTCGATGTTCGCCCGATAGTTGATTTCTGTGGGCGGTATTTTGTGCCCGCGCCCATGCCGGGGTAGAAAGACCAGTCGATACCCCGCGAAGTCACCAATTAGAAATTCATCTGACGGCTCACCGAATGAAGATTCGATTTTCACCCATTGGGCGTTCTCGAAACCGTCGATATCATAAATTCCGGTGCCGCCGATAATCCCTATAGCNGNCTGTTTAGTAGTGGACATAAATTAATATTAATTGATNGGATAGTCGCAAGGAGGTTACACGAATTCAATCTTACCTTTCAGAGATCGAATTGTTGAACTGAATCACAGAAAAATAGTGAGCAAATTGTTTCTTATGCTTATCTACCTTTTTAGCGGGAGTTCGCGACAATGGAGTGAGGAACATATTTTTTTGTCTTTAAAATAGTTGTTTCTGTGCCGGGGTGGCGGAATGGCAGACGCTGCGGACTTAAAATCCGCTGTCCTTTAACGGACGTGTGGGTTCGAATCCCACCCTCGGTACCAGCACTTTTCACGTTTATAGGGTTGTTGCGAGCTACAAATCTAGTTGTAGAGACGAACGATCAAAGTGATGATCTGAATGCAGTCAACTCAGCATCGGCGCTGGATACCATCGTAGCGTTAGTGCACGCTTCTCCAGTTCTCCTAGTTGTAGTTNACTCAGAGTCCTACTAGACGCCCAGTGTCTCTCGAGTAGCTTTAAGGATAGACTTCAGCGTGTTTGTATCAGGTGCCTCGGCATATATTCTCAAGAGAGGCTCTGTCCCTGACATNCGGGCAACAGCCCATGATCCTCCTGTNAAATTGAATCGNACACCATCGCGTCTGTCATCCGACTCAAGATTTAATCCCCCAAGTGAGGNAGGGGAAGCTGACAAGATTTTTTCTGCGATGGATTTTCGTTCTGACTCGTCATATGAGATGTCAAGTCGTTCGAATGTGTGTGGGCCTACTAGTGCGTGCAAATTAGTCAGGAGTTGCGACGGCTTAAGACCGCTCATAACCATCGCCTCCAGGAACAACAATCCTGATAACGAGCCATCACGTTCGGGAATGTGTCCCCGGAACGCNTATCCTCCGCTTTCCTCTCCGCCCATCGAGCAGTTGTTTTCTATCATGGCTGGTCCGACGAATTTGAATCCGACGGGAGTGCGATAGCTGGGAACACCGTAATTATCCGATAATTTGTCTATCATTGATGACATCGTAATGGTGCAAGCGACTCCGCCTTTTTCTCTTCGGCGTCCCATGAAATGGTCTGTTAATAACGAGAAAACCTCGAGGGTCGAAAAGTATCGTCCAGATTCATCAACGATACCCACTCTATCAGCGTCACCATCAAGTGCTATTCCGACATCAGCTCCTAATTCACGGACTGCCTTTGAAAGGGGTTTGACGTTTCGTTCGATTGGCTCGGGTTGCTNCATGTCNGGGAAGCTAGGGTCTGGATTGGANCGAATTTCAATGANTTCGGTNTCNCNTCCGCTAAGGATNTTTGGGAGNATTCCAGCTCCAGACCCGTGCATTGCATCAACCACTACTTTCATTTTTTCGGATCTGATTGGGTCAATGTTGATGACTTTTTTGAGTTGCTCTATATATGGACCTATCGAGTCGAGCACTGTGTCTGTGCCAGTCAGTCCTGTGGTAGCAGGATGTTTGGGAGAATTCCCTTCCAAAATATTGGCCAGATGCGCTTCGATTTGTGCAACTTCCTCCGGGGTTGCCGACCCACCTACAGATGATTTTATTTTGAATCCGTTCCATTCGGCTGGATTGTGGCTGGCTGTGATCATCACACCATTGGCAGCGGATTGGTTGACGACCGCAAAGCTACAGGCAGGTGTCGGAGCCGCAACATCGAAAGTATAGGTTTTTATGCCGTANCCTTTCACCACATCTGCGACTGCTTTTGCGAATCGNGGAGATCCGTATCGAGTATCGAAACCTATAACCAACCCTTGATCAGATCGTCCAGTCGATATGAGATGCAGAGCGACGGCTTCTGCGCATGCTCTTACGTTTGGAATCGTAAAAGTATCGTCGATGATCGCCCGCCAACCGTCAGTACCGAACTGGATCTTAGGACGATGCAACTACTTGCCTTTTCTACTAATCGACCGTTTTTGACATGNGATCAGATTTTAGCTTTCAATGTATCGACNCGGTCGAGTTTTTCCCATGGTAGATCGAGATCGTTACGACCGAAGTGTCCGTAAGCTGCTGTCTGTTGATAGATAGGCCGGCGGAGATTGAAATGGTCGATGATCGCCTTTGGGCGGAGGTCAAAATTCTTTTTGACCAGATCGACTAGTTCACCTTCGGTCTTCTTACCCGTACCTTTGGTGTCGACTTGTATTGAGATCGGGGTTGATACGCCAATGGCATACGATAGTTGTACTTCGGCGCGATCGGCAAGACCGGCAGCTACAAGGTTTTTGGCAACCCATCGTGCAGCGTATGCAGCAGAGCGGTCTACCTTTGTCGGATCTTTGCCCGAGAATGCCCCACCGCCATGGCGGGCGCTTCCACCATAGGTGTCGACAATGATCTTNCGACCAGTCAGGCCAGCGTCACCGACAGGTCCGCCTATAACAAATCTACCCGAAGGGTTGATGTAGTACTTGGTGTTTGAGTCGAGAAGTTCAACGGGCACGACTTCTTGNATCACGTGCTGTTGAATGTCGGTAGCTATTTGTTCGTTAGTTGCTTCAGGATCATGCTGCGCTGATATGACCACTGTGTCGACCCGNACTGGTTTATGGTCCTCTGTGTATTCGACGGTCACCTGGCTTTTTGTGTCCGGTCGGAGGTAATTGATGACATTATTCCTCCTGACATCGGTCAATTTCTTAGTCAGCTGGTGTGCAAGTGAGATCGGNAATGGCATGAATTCCGGTGTCTCGTTGGAGGCATATCCAATCATCATCCCTTGGTCGCCAGCGCCGACTTCATCGGCTCCAATTTCACCGCGTACTTCCAGTGCTTGGGTTACGCCGCTGGAGATGTCTGTTGACTGTTCGTCCAAGGCTATTAAGACCGAGCAGCCGTCGCAGTCGAATCCNTAAGACGGATCGTCGTAGCCGATTTTTCTGATCGTATCTCGTACGATCCCTCGTATATCAACGTCGGCCTTGGTGGTGATTTCACCGAACACCAGTACNAGGCCGGTNGTGACTGAAGTTTCGCAGGCTACGCGGCTCATAGGATCTTGTGCAATTACCGCGTCTAGAACACCATCAGAAATCTGATCGGCCATTTTATCTGGGTGGCCTTCGGATACCGATTCTGAAGTGAGTAAGTAATTTGTATTGGACATTTTTTGTTCAGTTTTGTTGTGATTTCTGATGTGGATATTTATTCGATGCAATCATCGGTTGAATTTTGTTCCCAAGACGGCTATTCAGGTTCCGGTCTCCCAGCTGTTCAAGTACTTGTCTTGCTCAGGAGTCAGAGTGTCATAGGACATACCCATAGCGTTGAGTTTTATGCTTGCGATATCTGTATCCACTTCGTTCGGTAGCGTGTAGACGCCAGGGTTGAGTTTCACATGGTTTTCGACGATAAATTCTCCGGCGAGAGCCTGGTTTGAGAAACTCATGTCCATAACACTGGGTGGATGACCTTCGGCCGCACCGAGGTTAATCAGGCGCCCCTGGGCCAGAAGGAATATCTTACGACCATCTTCAAGGGTGTATTCCTCAACGAACTCTCGTACGCTACGCTTTGTTTCGGACATTTCCTCGAGTGACTCTACATTGATTTCAATATTGAAGTGACCAGAGTTGGCTACAACGGCACCGTCTTTCATGTTATCGAAATGGTGTTTGTCGATCGCTTTCATTCCACCTGTGACTGTAAGGAAGATATCGCCGATATTACAGGCGTCGTTCATGCTCATTACCTGATGCCCGTCCATTACCGCTTCGAGTGCCTTTACTGGGTCAACTTCGCATACGATGGTGTGCGCTCCCATACCTTTTGCACGTAAGGCAAAGCCTTTGCCGCACCAGCCGTATCCGATTGTTACCACGGTTTTTCCGGTGATTAGCATGTTAGTTGCTCGGATGATTCCGTCGAGGGAGCTTTGGCCTGTTCCGTATCGGTTGTCGAACATGTGCTTGGTTTGAGAATCGTTGACTGCAACAATCGGGTATTTAAGCTTGCCTTGACTGTGAAGGGCNTTCAANCGGATCACACCAGTCGTGGTTTCTTCCATCCCGCCGATTACGTCTTTGAGCAGGTGTTGTTTTTCNCTGTGTAGCATAGCGACCACGTCGGCTCCATCGTCCATCGTTATCTGTGGGCCTGTTTCGACTGTGGCGGACATGTGNTCATAATAGGTTTTAGCATCNTCATCTTTTATTGCGAATATGGGAATACCTGACTCNACGAGATGAGCTGCTATGTCGTCTTGGGTTGAAAGTGGATTCGAAGCACACAATGTAAGGTCGGCGCCTGCGGCTACAAGAGTGTGCGCTAGATTGGCTGTTTCTGCCGTGATGTGGAGGCAGCCTGCGAGTTTGATTCCTTTTANCGGTCTTTCTTCAGCAAANCGNTCCTTGATGGTGCGTAGCACGGGCATTTCCCGTTCCGCCCATTCAGCGCGAAGTTTACCTTTGCCTGCGAGGCTGATGTCTTTGATGTCGTAGTTCATGTTTTCTCCGGACTGGTTCGACAGATTANTAGATANTTGCTAATCAGTAAGTTTTTTATTTGGTCCGGGCGATGGGCGCTTTCAGTNGCCGTCAGCTCAGCGGGTNTAGGTCGTTTGANNTCAATTTCCNCCGCTGGTTGAAGCGAGGGATTTAAAGCGAGTTAATTCTGCGAAAGCTTGGAAGCGTTCACCGATNTCGCNTTTAGTTAGNTTTTTTATGCGTTCGAGGCCGAAATCTTCGACAGCGAAAGATGCCATNGTGCTACCAACTATAGTAGCCGTGCGTAGTGATTCTTCGTCAATATTTTCCACGGATGCCAGGTGCCCCATAAAACCTCCGGCGAAAGAATCCCCGGCCCCGGTAGGATCGATCACTCGTTTCAATGGGTAGGCTGGAGCTGCAAAAGAGAAGGCTTTTCCGAACAATGCTGCACCGTATTCGCCACGTTTGATGACCGCTGAGTTTGGACCGAGATCCATGACCGCTTTGGCCGCATTNGGNAAGTGGCGTTGTCCGGTGAGTTGTCTTACTTCATCTTCGTTGANGATGAGCATATCGACTTTNCNTATGATNTCNATGAGGGCTGGCCTGGCGATATCGATCCAAAGATTCATCGTGTCGCTAGCNACCCATTTTGGTCTACTAATCATAGCGTCAAGGACCTTGAGTTGAAGGATCGGGTCGATATTTGCCAGAAACAGGTATGGTGCGCTGGCATGCGCTTTACTTAGAAGGGGCTCGAAATCTCCAAACACGTTCAGTTGGGTATCTAGCGTCACCGCGGTGTTGATGTCATCCATGTATTCACCTGCCCACCGGAAGGTTTTTCCATCGACCTCAACAAGCCCTGTGGTATCGACCCCGTGGCTTTCCAGCATCGATCGGTCAGAAGAAGCGAAATCCTCGCCGACTACTCCTATGATCCCAACATCAGTGAAATAACTTGCTGATATGGAGAAAAAACAGGCGGAGCCGCCAAGTTGCGATTCCCGTTTACCGGCTGGAGTTTCAACCGCGTCGTAAGCTATAGAACCCACAACCACAATTTTCAAATGAGCTTCTCCGGATTAAGTACTTGTGGATCGTTGCTGAACCTGTGCTTACTTCTCGTCACCGGTGGAATACGGAAGGTTTTTCTCGACCCATGTACCAGTTCCGTCTTCCACGTTATACAGCCGGTTTGTATCGGCTCCCATTGCTGCGGCATATTCGGCAGCGAGACCGGATCGTGCACCAACTTCACATATAAACAGTAGCTTGCCTTCGGTTGGCAGTTCGTCAAATCGCGGTATCACATCGTCTACCGGAATAAAAATGGCGTTCTTCACGTGGGCACCTTCGTATTCGTCTTGTCGACGCACATCAATCATTACAGCTTCGCCAGCATTCAGCATCTCATGGGCTTCTTCGGCCGAGATTCTGGTATACGGCTCACCAGGAACGTTCCTTGCCATTAGTTAGGATCCTTGAAATTGGTTTGTGACAGGTCAGTAATAATTGGNATTAAGAGTGTGATTGCGTTAGTACATTGGNGTTCATTGTGCCTGNGCGTCATGTCTTAATTCTCAGTTAAATTTACCTTGGTTCGGCGAAAGCACGCTAGTGTGAGCAACATATATTGCAATACCGAATTACATTCTAGTGTACTGAAAAAAGGATGAATCTTCTGCTGGAATTTAGATTGGATTTCTGTTGACACCTTTCGGTCGTGGAACATANACTTAGTCTTCTGCCTTGGGAACNAACACGTATCCCAACAGGGCGCACCTTAACAATTGAACAGTGGACAGAAAGAACGTCAACTTTACGGAGAGTTTGATCCTGGCTCAGGACGAACGTTGGCGGCGCGCATAATGCATGCAAGTCGAACGAAGTCCCACCCTTCGGGGTGACGACTTAGTGGCAGACGGCTGAGTAACACGTGAGTGATCTGCCTTTGGGTGAGGGACAACAGAGGGAAACTTCTGCTAATACCTCATACGATCCATGATCTAAGGTCTTGGATGAAAGGTGCCGGGTAACTGGTTGCCGCCCTTAGATGAGCTCGCGGCCTATCAGGTTGTTGGTGGGGTAATGGCCTACCAAGCCTAAGACGGGTAGCTGGTGTGAGAGCACGACCAGTCAGAGGGGGACTGAGACACGGCCCCCACTCCTACGGGAGGCAGCAGCAGGGAATCTTCCACAATGGGCGAAAGCCTGATGGAGCGA
>PBRL01000015.1 GCA_002725925.1 Chloroflexota bacterium | reverse complement strand
AAATGTCTTCGATAAGTTTTGGGTCAGCTGATGGAGAGATAGCTGTTTCGGATGATGGGATCAGGTCCACATCAGCAGTGTCATCAAAAGCATTTGCTGACATCGCTACGAAAGTTGGCCCTGTGGGTGCTGTTCTCGCTTCTTGGAATGCTCGGCGGATGACTGAAGGCACCTGCTCGGCATGGGTGATCTCGGTGCTCCATTTAGCATATGGCCGAGCCATATCTGCGAGGTCCGAGCGTCCCGGGGCTATCTTACGGATGTCCTTGTTTCCAGCGGTCATCACCATTGGAGTTCCGCCATAGAGTTGGTCGATCATCAGCGAGAGGCCATTTGACATTCCGTTATCAATATGCAGGCTTACCAGCGGCACTTTTCCAGTTGATCTCGCATAACCTTCCGCAAGACCGACGGCTACACCTTCTTGTAGCACCAAGACATATTCAATGGACGGATATTGATCCATGACTGCCATCATGGGTGCTTCGCTGGTTCCAGGGTTGCCGAACATGTATTTGACACCTTCAGCCTCGAACATCTTAAGTAGTGCGTGCTTACCAGTGATATGTACCAAAATCTGAAATCCTTTTCATAAAATGTTCAGTTTGAGCGTGATTATTTGCTAATTGCCAGAAGCGCCCATAATCAATAGCTTCCTGAGCTGATCTGCAACTACTTCAACTTCTCCGTACTGGAGATTTAACGGGTCAATCCACATACAGTTTGGAGGGTCTCGATAGTCTGCAGCTACGTAAACACGTGGTGACCCGACCTTCAGTATCTCTGCAATTTCCGAGTATGTTGGTCCTCTCCAATCTTCGGTTAACACTATGACTGCGTGTGGTATGTAGTGGTCGTAGTTGTGTGTAACTTTTGCAGATAACCCTGGAATTTCGGCAATTTGATCGACGATGAAATTCATTTGATCGAGGTAAACCTTTGTCTCTGCTTCTTCATCAATATTTGTGAACACTTTGAGTGCAGCGAGAAGTCCGGCTATTTCTTCCTTCGAAACTTTTTGTGCTCTGGTTACACCAGGATTTGGAGCGTTATTGAGCCTCGCATATTCGATCCATTCGGACTTACCAATCAAGAAACCCGTACTTTGGGGTCCACGTACAGCTTTACCGCCAGAAAAACTGACCAGGTCGGCGCCTTGACCAGTATATTTCGTCAGATTTTCTCGTGGCGGAAGCATTGAGGCACAATCCGCTAAGACTGGGAGGCCGTGGCTGTGGGCTAGATCGGAAAGCTCTNTAAGTGNTACCCCCACNTCGCNCTTAAATGGCGATTCGAGATGAATNAGGGCTGCTGTATTTGNCCCAATTGCAGCGTCGATTTCTTCAATGGNNCAGTCGGTTGGACGACCTACNTCGACGAACTGAGAGCCTGGAGCAAGGTAAAGATGGTCGTATATAAATCGNTGACCTCTTTGGATTATCAGCTCGTTCGGCATTCCATTTGTGATAGGCAGTTGAGCGATGCGTTCAGGATCATCTTTGGCCATTGCAGCGGCTGCCTGGACAACCAGCCCTCCAGATGCTCCAGACGTCACAGTTGCAGCTTCGTTTCCCGTTAGTTTGGCGATCTCATCTCCAGCGGCGAGTAGNANTTCCTCCAGGTCGACAAATACTTCACTCATAGCGTTCATTGCGTCGATGGCCTCTGGTCGAGGTCGTGAGCCTGAGTGTTTTGTGTTAGGCCCTCCTGCGNTTATGAGCGGAGTTACTCCCAGCTCTTTAAGTATTGAACGGCCCGTTAACCTGTCTTTTTCTCCAATGAGGTGAGTTCCATNCAATGTATTAGTCTCCACTTGCGTGACTGGATTCGGGCTGACTTGTTTTCATTTCAGGCCAGTTCGGAATTAATTGACTTCTAGTATTTTCGAGAAGAAGGATTGCAACCGCGCCGGCAAGGCTGAACACAGCGGAAAGTATGATTGCCCANGTATACACGCCGGTGATGTCGAACACCAGACCTGGGAGCAACCCGCCTAGAGCCATTCCNAATCCAGCTCCGAGTAGTTGCCAACCNTACGTTGCGCCCATTGGAGAATGTCCGTAATACTGTCTGTTAATCACGGGGAACGCGGTGCCTTCTCCTCCGTATGGTATCGCCCAAAGAACTGCGAAAATGTAAAAGTCAAGAGTTGAATCGGCCGTAAGTAACAGAAGGACTCCCAGACCTTGCCCAAGAAATGAAAAGAACATTATTGTTTTTCCGCTGAACTTATCGGCAAGGACCGGTGTGATAAACCGTGTCATAACGCTGACCACTGACACCGTGGTCAATACTCCGGCTGCTGTAAGTGGCCCGAGTCCCTTGGANATGCCCAGCGGGATGATCCCTACGAGTATCACNGCGTGCCCTACACACCCAAGGAAATGAATGTTAATGAGGTTCCAAAAGGCGTTTGTTTTATAAACATAGCCTTGAAATTCCCGCTGTGTNGAGATGAATATATTGCCGCTGGTTATTAAGGGTTTATCGGTAGGTTTGATGCCATAGGCTTGACATCCTGCTTCTTCAGGGGTGTTTCGGAAGAAAAGTAATATAAATAGCAGTGCGACAGTTCCTACTGTTCCAACTAGCATAAACGCCTGACTCCACCCGACCGTATTGAATAGTACGGCCAGTATTTGTACGACTAAGGCTGGCCCCAGACTCCAGGAGACCATCATGATTCCTGTCCCTAGTCCTAAATGGCGACGGAACCATGCTGCTACGGCAGGTACAACAGGGACTAGCAGCATCGCCTGTGAAATTCCGAAAATCAGTCCGTAAGAGAGATATAGCTCCCAGATGGATTCAGTTTGAGAGGTCCACATCATTCCTATGAAAAAAAGTATGGTTCCGNNNAGCATGGTGTTTCGGGCACCAAATCGATTNCCTAGNTATCCTGCAATTGGCGATGATAANGCGGTNACGACCGACATCAAGGCATAGGCAAGGCCGATGGATCCAGGAGACCAGCCAAATGNCTCGACAAGNGGGTCAACCAATACGCCAAATGCCATGCGAATGGCCGCTCCGACCATNTGAACTACACCTGCTATAGCGACAATTACCCAAGCATAGTGAGCAATTGTGTGTTGGTTGAGCCCTAATTTCTTGTCGAGCCAGAGTGCAGCGTTGCGCATTTTTTAAATATCTAGTGAAGAGGNCAGGTCAGTAGTAAACCCTTTTCCCACCATTCAGCTTCTACACTGGACTTTGTAATTCCAGCTTGGGCTGCGCGGTCTGTTATGCGGTCTGAAGAAGCCCATGCCCCGAAGTANATAAGAATAGCTAGGGANCCAATAACTGAAGTCAGCAACAGCCCGAATCCTAGAAAAGGACTATCAGCTATCTGGAAACCATCTAAGACTGGGCTGCTCATTGTTTGNTGATCTTGGCTACGGAATTTCACTGAGGGATCATACGCTAGATACGCTTAAATAACGTTACGACAAAGTTGCCACTTTATGTGATGATATCCAGTCTTCATCAAGATCGATTCCTAGCCCGTGNGCAGTTGGTGCTTTAAGGTTACCGTTTTGGTCGATTTCCAACTGGTTGGCAATTCCCCATTGATGGACTTCTTTTGGAAGCCAGTATTCGAAATAAGTGCAGTTGATNGATGACATCATCACATGTAAATTCGCTGCGTTTAGCGCNGAGTTNCCCGCNAGGCCTATTTCGCAGAATTTGTTGNATCCTTCAACGAGGGCCATCTGCTTTTTGAGGCCTGTAATTCCGATTTTTCTAACTGTTCCACGAATCAATCTGACTGCGTTCATTTGTATGAAATTAGCTGCCTCATGGAATAGGAATCCGGTTGAGTCACTCATGTTGAGAGGTGTTTCCAGCCGGGTTGTTAGTTCACAGATAGATTGGATNTCGTTTACTGGGATAGGATCTTCAAACCAGAAGTATCTGTTGGCGTCTAATGCATGCCCGACATAAAGCGCCTCTCGAAATGTGTAACCGTGATTTCTGTCCAGCATTAACTGCATTTCNTTACCGACGGCCTCACGAACTTTTTCGACTGTTGTAGCCGCATCACGTGCTGACAATGGTCCTGGGTGGATCTTATATGCATTGAATCCGTTTGATTTCAGTTGGAGGGCTTCTTCAACAAACCCTTCTGGNTTTGAGTGTCGTGGCGGATAAGTTGCATATACAGGGATTTCCGTTCGTGCTGTTCCTAGTAACTTGTGTATTGGTTGGCCAGCCGCTTTACCCGCNATATCCCAAAGTGCAACGTCCAGTGGAGCCCAGCTTGGTTCAATTGGTGAACCGTGACCGGACATCTCGGGAAGTTGATTCCAAAGCCACTCTCTATCCGACCAGTCCCGATCCACCATAATTGGTTTTAATGTATTAATGATGGTGAGCATTCTTTGTGATGAATCCGCACCTTGATCGCCAATGAATGCGTGTCCTTCNAAACCGTCTGATGTGTATACACGCAGTACGCCCTGTCGGGTTGTGCCTCCTAGGTTAGCTCGTTCATCCTGCACGAGGACTGAAGGTGCGGTCCGCTCGATTACATCAATCGTGATATTGGTGATTTTCATGATTTAGTTGAGGTTTTGTTTATCCAGAAAATTAATGTCAGATTATTCTAAATATGTTTTGTTCGCTGCGGATGGTACACAGAGTGTTTGGAAGATGTTCATATTCTCTTTGNGGTCAATGGGCTGGCCTCGCCCGGCAGATTGAGCATAGGTAAGATGGATTTGTGTCCGAACTGAAATTGGGTGTTGTCGCNTAGATCAGTGGGTTGGCATAGTTTTTTGGTTTTGGTTGATTTGGAGAACCGATTGGCGCGTGATACAGATTTCAAGTTCATAGAAGGGCGAGTTGCCGCTCTTGCGGCTGCAGCCATGCAACAGGATGGGATGCCTGGATTATCTATCGGTATAGTTCGGGGTGATTCCTTGGCTGTACATTATTCCTTCGGAACGCAGAAACTTGGGCATCATTTACCGTTTACACCTCAAACGATTTCTCGTGTTGCGTCAATTACAAAGACATTCACGGCGACAGCGATTCTGCAACTCAGAGATCTTGGGCAGCTTGAGCTTGATGACCCTTTGCTCGTGCACATGCCCGATTTCACGGTTGCGTCTGCCCTGAAAGGAACACTTGAGAAGGTGACGTTGCGACGTATTATGACTCACCATGCAGGGCTAAGAACAGAGCACCCTCTCACAGATTGGGATGTGCCATCATTTCCGACATCACGTGATTTACTAGATGGGCTTGAAGGCATTGAGGTGGTTATTCCACAGGATAGCCAATGGAAATATTCCAATGTTGCGGTCGGTCTATTAGGTCATGTAATCGAGGCCGTAAGCGGCCTGCCATATGAACAGTACATATTCGAAGAAATCACTGGTCCTTTGGGATTGCTAAACACCCGTCTGGAATTAGATTCAGATCAAGTTGACTTGAAGGCTACGGGTTATAGCCGACCAGTACCCGGCGCGGATGACCTTCGAGAAGCTCCGTATTCTTCTTTGCTTGGCATATCTGCAGCGGGTCAACTGCATTCTAACGTTGAGGATTTGGCAAAATGGATGTCGTTTCAATTCACATCGGGACGTGAGAATCACCAGAGTAAAGTTCTATCTGCAGCTTCACTCGCGGAAATGCATCGTCCTAGTTACTTGTCCAGTGATTGGACAAGTGGGCAGGCGATTGGATGGCGAATGAACCGTCGAGATGATCTTGTGCTGCATAATCACGGTGGCGGGATTCATGGTTTCGCCTCGAACATGGTTTTCAGTTTGGAAGCACAGACGGGNGCTATCGTCCTAGCGAATGTTTGGCCAGCACCTACCCCCGTTCGGTTAGCTGAAGAAATCACGGAAATGGTTATCAGGGAGCTTGGCCCTTTGGCGGAGCAAACTTCCTCAGCCTTAGAGGACGTTGACGAACAACAGGCTCAACCTTTCCTTGGCAGGTATTGGGCAGAACCAGGTGTTTTTGTTGACGTTGTTTACGGTGAAACAGGGTTTGGACTCGGAACTCCCAAAGAAGGTGATTACGGTTTACATGGTCCAGCATGTTTTAAGCGCGATCCTGGNATAANGAGCGATCTCTCATTCCGGGTAGAAAGAGGTCGCGGGGCTGGTGAGCTTGTGGAGTTTTCACAGGAGATACCTGGAAAAATAAACGATTTTCGTCTTGGTGGATTTCTATACAAACGGGTTGATTAGTCTTGTTTTTGAAAAGGAATGTCATATGACCGGCGTGTTCGAAATAGCTGACAAGTTCGTAGGTACTGTGGCTAAACATAACCCGCTTGCAGCCACCCATATGGGTATAACGGGAAGTGATCATCTGATGCCGGATTATTCACCTGATGCGACTCATTCGTTTTATCGTGAGACCATCACAGCGCTTGGGCAGATGGAAGCCGTCGTTCCGCTTAATGATCGCGAGAGGATGTGCAAGGACACATTTATAGACGCGTCATCTGTTTCGGTTGAGCAGCATGAATCTCGTGATTATCTTCGAGATATAAATGTTTTGTTTTCACCGGTTCAAAGCGTTCGATCTATTTTTGACCTTATGCCGAAAGATTCTTTAGAGGCATGGGAGAATATTGCCTCCAGAATGGAAAAGGTCAAAGATTCCCTGTCTACTTATCAGGAAGCACTCGACAAAGGCCGTGCGGAAGGATTAGTTGCTTCCCGTCGCCAGGTNAATGGCTGTGCCGATCAATGTGAAGCCTGGGCAGGAGAGAGAGGTAACCCACCGTTTTTTGATTCAATGGTCGATGCTTTCGNTGCCTGTGAAATGTCTGATGGATTACTGGGTATCCGTCTTGAAAAAGCCTCTAAATCCGCTAGTGAAGCCTACGCAGAGTTTAGCAATTATCTCAGAGATGGTTATCTGCGGGATGCTACGCCCGTTGACGGCGTAGGACGCGAGAGATACGCGCTCTCAGCTAAGGGTTATTTGGGTTTGGAGATTGACCCGAAAGAAACATATGACTGGGGGTGGGAACAGCTTGAGTGGGTGAGATCGGAGATGCTGAAAACCGCATCGGCGATTAAGCCAGGAGCTTCGATAGACGAAGCTATAGAAATTCTTGATTCTGATCCGGAAAGAATGATCAAAGGCGAAGATAAGTTTCGCCAGTGGATGCAAGATTTACAAAACCGAACTATAGAGGAAATGGATGGTGTTCATTTCGATATCCTCGATCCAGTTCGAGAGATAGAGGCACTCATATCACCACCAGGTGGTGCTCTTGCTATGTACTACACGGGGCCATCTGAAGACTTTTCCCGCCCAGGCCGCACTTGGTATCCAACTGGAGGGAAGACAGAATTTCCGATATGGCGTGAAGTTTCCATTGCTTATCATGAAGGTGTGCCAGGCCATCATTTCCAGATTGCTACGAATGTTGCTATGACTGAAGAGCTTTCGCGATACCAACGCCTCTTGGCGGGGACTTCGGGATATGTAGAGGGATGGGGGCTTTACGCAGAGCGTTTGATGGGCGAGCTGGGCTATCTGGAAAACCCCGACTACTACATGGGCATGTTGGATGCTCAGGCTTTGCGNAGTGTCCGAGTTATCGTGGATATCGGGATGCATCTCGGACTGAAAATCCCAAGGCTCTCANAATTTCATCCAGGGGAAATATGGAGTGGTGATTTGGCTTTGGAGTTCATGCGCGAACGTGTTCATTTCCCGGCTGATTTTGTAGTGTCTGAAATCGATCGTTATCTCGGGATACCTGGGCAGGCTATCAGCTATAAAGTGGGAGAAAAAGTTTGGCTTGAAGCACGTGATGCAGCGAAGCAATCTGCAGGGTCATCGTTCGATCTTAAAGCTTGGCATAACGATGCTTTGAAGTTAGGTCCTATGGGTCTTGGCCAGATGAAACAAGAGCTTGGAGAGACTCGAGATACTGATTGAACAAAGGTGTTTTTACGTTCAAGCAAGACTGACCTAGACGTCTATAGCCATTAATTCCTCGGCGTAAATAACCTGTCCATTATAGATTTNTCTGATGTCTCCGAGTCCTTTTTCGAGTGGTCCATGTGAAGCTATATGCGCACCCATGTGTACTAATATTAGTTTCTTGACGCCGGCTTCTTCTGCCATCCGGGCGGCTCCGGTTGTCCCACACTGTCCCGGGGCTTCACCATCGGCGTCCATTTCTTCTTGATCATCCCAACACATGCACAACATCACATCGGCATTTCTTGCCAGGTCAATGACCGATTGGCAAGGTTGCGTATCACCTGTGAAGACCACTGATTTACCTGACTTGGTTTCTATCCTGTAAGCCAGTGAGTCTAGATATGGCTGAACATGTTCGGCGTTAGTGGAGGTCACTTCCCAGTTGTTCGCGGTATGTACTGTCCCAACTCCGACATCAGTAGCTTGCACTTGCGGTGCTTTTCTAGGCAGGACACCTCCTCGATTCACATAAACTTTTTGCGATAGCGGATGGTAGATCCGTGCTTTCCAGTCGTGCGAGAAGATTCCGTTCTCTCCAATTACACCTTCCGTGATCATTTCAGTTAGTGTGGGGCCGAATACTTGGAGCTTATTTTCCTTGCCAATTGACTGGTCGAATCTCGTGAGCAGAAAACATGGGTAATCGATGTCGTGGTCGAAATGATGGTGAGTGAAAAATATATAGTCAATATCCGTAGGCCAGAGGCCAGCTTTCACTAGTTTGTGCGTAGTGGCCGGCCCGCAATCAAACATTATTTTTTCACCCTCAATCTCCAGTACGTAGGCTGACCCGAAACGAGTCGGAGTTGGAGTGGGGGTTCCTGCTCCTAAAATGAATAGCCTTGCCATTAGGTAGCGCCTCCGGATTTGGTTCTTTACGCGTTGTGTAACGCGAATAATTTTGATTCTGTCGAGTTAATGGAAGCATAACTCTGCCCCCGAACTTTTGGATTTGTCGGAATTTCGTAATCGTCAAAATTCACGAAAACCCGTAAAAATCTTTACTAGGAAATGTTTAGCCGTTACCGGATAGTCTGCCGCCATTCGATTAAATCAGATCTATGAAACCAAAGTGTTCATGGGCAAAACTGGAGACACAACCATGCTGTATTTCAGATCTTGTATGCGGTGTAAAGAAGGTACGGTGGAACTTGGCTCTGACAACTTCGGCTCCTTTCTGAGTTGTATAACTTGTGGTTACACCATCAATTCACGTTCGATCAGGTCCAATGGTTCAATTGCTGAACCGGCCACCATCGACGAGGACGTTGTAATAGCGCCGACGCTCGAGCCCGTCATGGTTGCAGGTGATGGGGAGAGGGGAGAACAGGAGTCGGTCCCTCATATTGAACTGTTTGAAGAAGAGCTTGAAGCTTTCGATCTAGAAGAAGTAACTGCTATTTAGGTTGAGCTACCCGTTGGTTTATTCTCTGGGTTAGGATTTGGATAGGGGTTCTATCTTTAGTTCGTCCGTCGTTGAATCGAACCATTTGATTACCTCGCGATGAAGCGGTATTCCGTTACGTTCTCGAACCTGCGCCTCTTCGTGTTCTGGCAGTCCAGCATAGTAAACGCGGTCATGCCCAGGAGCCGGAGGCGTTTCCACCAAGTAGGTTAGGAACTGGTCCATTGAGGATTTGAATTCCGCAACATCACGAAATGCATCGATACTGAACGCCGCGACAAATTGTGATCCGTTACGTTGTGGTCCTGTTTTCGTTGGGTTAATGGCTCCGAAAATCCCGGCCGACAAAATTCCTGAGAACACCTGTCCAATTACTGCCATTCCGTAGCCTTTATGTGATCCTAGCTCTCTTGTTGAGCCCCAAGGTAATAGTCGAGTTTGTTCAGGTACCTCTTGAGTTTCCATTATCGGCGTCCCGTCTTCTTCAGCAAGCAATCCGGGAAGCAAACGCGCACCTGTTCGCCTGAGAAGTTGTATCTTGTTAGCCGCTACAGATGATGATGAAATGTCCAAAACGAATGGCGGCATCTTGTCTGCAGGGATTGCCCAAGCATGAGGAACAGCTCCGACTCTTGGAACTGCACCGAATGTAGGCACCATTATGGCCCCTCCGCCGGTTATGGCGTAGCCGATCATGTCATGCGGCATTGCTCGCATAGCATGGTAGGCCATCATTCCTGCATGACCACTGTTGTGGATCGTGACGGCTCCTATGCCTACTTTACTGGCTTTTTCCACGGCAATATCCATGGCCTGTGGGCATATGACTAATCCGTGTGAACCATCGGCATCAATAGTTGCCACTGCTGCTGATTCTCTTGTGATTTTCCATCTTGGCTGTGGGTTGATATTTCCATCTTCGTATTGTTTTTTATAAACACGCAGCATATTGGAAACCCCATGGGTCTCACATCCTCTGATGTCGGCCGTGACTAGCCCGTCAGCTGCAAGATTTGCATCTTCTTCAGATAGCCCCATTACGCTGAATATGTCGGCGGTTACGCGATGTAAATCCTCTCGGTTGACTAGAACCTGATCTTCTATCGGCACATGGAAATGATCAAGCATTCGATAAAACTCCTATCGTTCCAACTGTGGGATATTGAATTCCGCAGTTGTCTTGTCGAACCAGTCGACTACCTCTTTGTGAAGAGGTATCCCACGATTGTGTCGATCAATCGATTCTTCGTGCTCCGGTAAGCCAGCGTAGTAAACCCTATCGTGCCCTGGCGCAGGTGGTGTTTCACGTAGGTATTTCAGGAAGTCATCCATTGATGACTTGAATCTTGCTACGTCTGTGAATGCTTCAATTGAGTAAGCCGCAACAAAGTGCGACATGTGTCCGCCTTCGTACGGTCCGAAAGTCCCATGTGAAAGAAGACCTCCGAAAACTTGAGCGACAGCACTCATGCCATACCCTTTATGAGAACCGAGTTCACGTGTTGCTCCATTTGGTAACAATATTGTTTCTTCTGGTACTGGTCGCTCGTCCATTATCGGTATGCCGTCTTTATCAGCCATAAGCCCAGGTATGGTCATAGCTTCCATTCTTCTCAACAATTGGATTTTGTTAGCGGCCACAGTTGATGATGAAATATCTAGAACAAAGGGAGCTTCTTTGTCGGCGGGAACGGCCCATGCGTGTGGGTTGGGCGCGAGTCTAGGTTCGCTGCCAAAGGTCGGTGGCATTGATTGTCCGCCGGCGGTGATGGAGTAGCCGATCATATCGTGGGGCAAAGCCATCATTGCGTGGTAAGCGATCATCCCGGCGTGCCGTCCATTTCCCATTGTGATAGCACCGACACCAGTATCACGCGCTTTTTGGATGGCTAATTTCATTATTTGCGGAATTACCGCTATGCCAAGACCCCGATCGCAATCGACGTTTGCAGTAGTCGGGGTTTCACGTGTGATTCGCCATGTTGGTCTTGGGTTTATGCTTCCTTCTCCAACCATCCTTATGTAGTTTCGCATCATGTTGGAGACGCCATGGGTATCCACGCCGCGTGTATCTGAAAGCAGGAGCACGTCTGTTGCCTGCCAGGCGTCTTGTTCGGAAAACCCAATTTTCAAAAATAAGGCATTGACGGTTTTGCGAAGAGAATCCGGCATAATCCTTACTTCATCTTCTTCGGGAACATGGAAGTGTTCGAGCATTTTGAGTATTTACCTCACCGGCATGACATGGTCTCTTTTGAATTATTCTGGGAACCCTACTCTTGATTTCCATTTGAGTAAATTGTCTTCTTATCGAGGTAGCTTTATATAGCTATAGTGGTTGGTAAGATTTTGAAAGTTTAGTTATGTGGCACCTACGTTAGACTTTCGATTAGGGTTTAATCGGATCTAACGTAGAAATTACACGTCTTGTTTATGTTTCATGCCCACACAATCAAATAGTTATCGATTTCGGAGGAACGGTCAGTGACAATGGAGGAACTTGCGCAAAAGTTTCATAATGTACCGGGTGCTGGTTGTCTGGTAATTACTGGAGCAGGAGTCAGTGCCATCAGCGCATTGTTTGCTCAACCGGGCACCTCTCGTACTATTTTGGAAGTGCAAGTTCCATACGTTCGAAAAGCACTTGACGAATTTGTTGGGACTCAGGCCGATCAACATGTGTCTAAATCGGAGGCGACTTTGATAGCTGAATCGGCTTTAAACCGCGCCCGCTATCTAGCCCCTGATAACTTGACGCAGCATCTTTTTGGCGTCGGCTGTACCGCTGCAATAGCGACTGACCGGATTAGGAAGGGCGAGGATCGAGCGCATGTTGCTTGGTCTGATGGAATGCAAAAGAGCGGGACCTCTATCTGGTTTGACAAAGATGTCAGGACTCGAG
>PBRL01000014.1 GCA_002725925.1 Chloroflexota bacterium | reverse complement strand
TGTGAAATTTCATTTCCGCTGTTAACCCCTGGCGGAAGATTGCGAGTTTTTTTTAAGAAATGGCCAAGATAAACAAAAAAAACAAACCAATGTGGTTTATCGCCAACCCAAGTTGAAGCAATGAGACGCAATAACAATCTACTTGCAAAAAATGCTGTAAACATACTCAAAAGCACGCCAACCGCCAAGGTAAGGGCGAATCCTTGCATCACACTCGTGCTAAATCGATCGCCAAACCAAAAGAGCACGACAGCAACAATGATGGTAGAAACGTTACCGTCCCGAATCGACGGCCAGGCCCTATCAAAACCGGCAGTAATCGCAGCGAGTAAGCTGCGGCCTGATCGCAATTCTTCCTTGGTACGCTCAGCTATCAATACATTTGCATCAACAGCAAAACCTAGAGATAAAATGACCGCCGCCGCCCCTGAAAGTGTAAGCGTGACTGGAATCATCTTGAAAATTCCCAGTAAAAGAACCGTATACCCAACAAGCGCCACGGATGCTATAACTCCAGGAACTTTGTAATACGCAATCATAAACACAACCAATAGAACGAGTCCAAATCCACCAGCTCTCAAACTCTTTTGCAGGGAGTCTTTACCAAGAACTGCATCAACATTGCGTTCTTGAATCAAATCTAAACCCACTGGTAACGCACCAGAACGGAGTTGGATAGCGATGGTTCGCACCCGTTCAGTGGTGAAACTTCCACCCTCGATAATTGCTCGCCCACCTGTGATCCCGGCTCTAGCACTGGGAGCGACAAGCTCTTCCCCGTCAAGATAGATAGCGAGTCGATCGTCTTGGCGAGAAACACGATCTGTAACGTTAAAGAAAGCTTTGCCCCCGTCTTCATTAAAGACCAGCGTGACGATCGGTCTCGGAATTGCACCTCCGGAAATATCTGGAAATGCATCATCAAGGTCAGCTGCGTCTATTTCAGTTGCAGATTCTGTGAAATATGCAGGATTAGAGCATCTCCCAACCAACCACTCATCCTCAGACAGGCCATCCGGCGGCCAAGGCATGTCGTCCGATGGGGCCAAGATATCGCCACACTCTCGATACCGAAATTCAAGCTGGGCTGTTTTACCAATCAAGTTCTTAGCTTCTTGGACACCCCCACCCAGTGTCCACTGCATGAGAGTACCTTGGGTGGAAGCGAACTGCATCGTGCCGATTTCTCGAAGTGCAGCCATAATACGTTGGTCTTCACCAAGAACAGGTCTGCCACTTTCGTCAGTGGTATTAACATCCATACCGTACATAATGATTGAGAACAGCCCCTCTGCTCCATCGACGGTATCAATTACAACATCATTTCGGCCTACCGATACAAATGCATCCCGTACATCCTCGAGACTTGGAAGAGTCGTCACCTGTTCATCTGGCGCAAGCTTTCCTGCATCACCATCTCCAACTGCGGGTGAGTCCGTTTGTGGCAAGATGTATCCAACCTGAAGTGCCACGGGATACTGGGCAATGATCGCGTCTCGCCATTCATCCGATTCGGATTCACCTTGAATGTCGTCAAGCTGGACCATTAAAGAACCGTTTTCATTTCGAGTGACCACAGCATCTGGCCGCCCAAGTTCATTTCTAAAAAACGCCTCAAGTGTTTCCGGGGTAACTGTGTCAGCAGCGAAACTCAAGGTAATAGCCGTACCAGTTTGACCTGGGATCTGGACAAGAACTCGATCCGGTATCGAATCCACACCGCCACCAAGCAGTTGAACACTTGCCTCACTAACGCCGAACTCGTTAACACGCTTGTCGATTATGTTTCGCAAGCCTTCCATATCGTCTTTAGTCGGCTCTCTCCCATCTTCGGGCATGGCCCTGTAGACAAGATGGGTCCCCCCTTCGAGATCCAGGCCAAGAGTCAGGCCAAGAGGACTATCTCCACCTCGGACAAACCCTAGGATATTAACTTCGGAGATCGCCAGAGCGAAAACCGCACTGACGACCATTATTGCTACGAGGATCAAACCTCTGAATCTACTCAATAACTCAGACTCTTACGCGAAACGCGCCGCAGAGGCGGCGTGTATATGTAATTTATTCCGACGCTCAACACCGATGGTTAGCCGCATGAGGGTATCGCCACAGCTAAACCCCGATTCCATCCTGAAATGCTCAGAACATCGGCACCGATAAAAACTATTAAATCAGCGCCGAACCACCGAAGCGGCTCAGACGAGGTCAAAGTATACCACTCGGTTAGTCTAAATTCGCTGTTCAAATGAACTCGGATTTCATCCTTGTTCGAAACTAAACAAATGGAACAAAACGACACTAGGTAAGTCGCAAGTGTATAAATCCCCAGAACACCTGTTAGGTTGAATCTGCTCCTGGTTCGAAACTTTTAATCGAATCTGGAACATAACCAGCAAGCCTAAGGTCATATTGCATTTGATCAACAGATGATTGGGAATAGAGATCACTGAATTTGATCGTGCTGTGAACAACTTCTAGGTCAGCCTCCAGAGGACGGATATCTTCGTCATTATGGTCCACATGCAATTCAACTACTAAATCATGCATATGAGGCTGGCCTTCGGCAGCATGCGTTCCTGCGGCCGCTAGTTTTTCATGTTCCAGCAAATGATCAACGTATAAAATGCCATTTAGGTGATCCACTTCATGTTCGAGGGCTTGGGCAAATAGATTTTCAGCCGTAACTTTAATTTTTGAGCCATTCTCATCAAGCCATCTAGCCTTCACCATCATTGATCGTTTTACCAAGCCCTCGTACCCTGGCAGCGATAGACATCCTTCGATGACCTCTCGCTCTCCTTGAGTGTCTTTGATCTCAGGATTCACCAGAATTAGGCCTGACTCCTCCTCAGGTAAATGCAACGTAACTACTCGCTGTAGAGCACCTATCTGATTTGCGGCGAGTCCCACTCCGCCAGCCGCATCCATAGTCTCAATCATGTCCTTAGCCAACTCGCGAACTTTGTCATCTACACGACGAACAATCCTGCACTTCTTCCGCAGAATAGGATCAGGAAATACCCTTATTCGTCTAATTGACACAANTACACCTTTCAAGAAGAGCAGAAAATAGAATTCTATTCAACAACTTAGATTGGACTAACNCAACGTGACTGGGTCGATATCCACAACCCATAGCGAACTCGGTGGCACCAATTCAAGAAGTCTGTCAGGACGCGATCCCTTGATCAAGATTTGCCANCGATACATATTGCGCAACTTCAAAGGGTAAGCGGGAGTTGGACCAANAACCACAACCCCCGTTTCTCCATAAGANTCCCGGGCGNTAACNAACATTTCAGTCATACGTTTAGCTTCAAATTTAGCNATTTCGGCNTNTACAGCAGAATGGGTAAGTTTGATTATTTTCGTAAAGGGTGGATTTGCCTGAGAAGCTCTCATTTGAAGTTCAATATCGTAAAACAGTTCGTAATCTTGATCTGTAGCTGCCTGAATAGCATAGTGNTGAGGGTTAAAAGTTTGAATAAGGCCCCTACCATCCCATGCCCCCCTGCCACTTCTTCCAATCACCTGCGTAAGGACTTGAAAGGCACGTTCCCCAGCTCGAAAATCAGGCACAGCCAACCCAGTGTCAGCGGAAATTACACCAACTAACGTCACAGTAGGGATATCGAGCCCTTTTGCAACCATTTGAGTTCCGATAAGGACACCAGAATCACTCTCTACGAAATCGTTCAGNATCCTGTGATGATCTCGAGCCGTTCTGGCGGTATCTGAATCCCAACGAATCACCTCTGTTCGAGGAAACCACTGGCGAACAGCTTCCGCAGCCATCTGTGTTCCGGGGGATGATCTTCTCATCTGTTTTCCTGCACAGTCAGGGCACACTGAATCGGCTCTAATCCTGTANTTGCAGTAGTGGCAAAGCAATTTTCCTCCANGGCCGCGTGANTTATCAAAATCACGATGAAAAGTAAGAGAGGTATCGCATCTTGGACACTGACGGACTTTGCCACATTCGACACACTGTATAAAAGATGCGGAACCACGGCGGTTAAGAAACAAAATCACTTTCCCACCTCCAGTCAAAGCATCCCGCATACGGTCAATTAACTTTCGACTGAGCATGTCAAAATGTCCTTCAGCACGCTCTTCACGCATGTCGACAATTTCAGTCTCCGCCAACGATAAACTTAATTTTGAGTTTCCCTGTTTACCCTCCGAACCTAATCGATCGGGAAGCTCGAGTAATTGATAGCGTCCAGCTTGCGCGGATCTATAGCTCGAAACATCAGGAGTGGCACTACCCAAAACCAAAACGGCTCCCGTCTGCTCGGAAAGGCGTTCAGCAACAGCTCGAGCGTGATATCTAGGCGCTTGATCTCCCTGCTTATAAGTCCATTCATGCTCTTCATCGATCACAACCAGTCCAAGATTATCCACAGGCGCAAAAATCGCACCTCGTGAGCCTAAAACAATTGGGAATTCACCATGTTTGACGCGCCACCACTGGTCATAACGTTGCCCTACAGTCAACCCCGAATGGAGCACCGCAACTTTTCCAGGAAATCGGGATGCGATTCGTTCTAAAGTTTGCGAAGTCAATGCGATCTCTGGCACTAGGAATATGGCCCTTCTCCCAGCTCCGATACAAGCCTCAATCGACTGTAGGTAAACCTCGGTCTTACCTGAACCGGTTACCCCATGCAGCAAAAACCTTCTTTCAGTGGATTTCTTTGATGGCTTGGCCAATTGAATTTGCATCACGATCTGGTCGATCGCTTTACTTTGCGCAGCAGTGGGTGAAAGAGGAAATGCCTGTTGAAAAAAATAATTGGCTAAAGGATCGCGATCTCTTCTGATCTTTCGAATTCGCACAATCTGCTCAGCAAATGCCCATTTGACCGCGGCGATGCCAAACAGATTATTCATTGAAGCTTTAGTTTGCGCAATGTTTCCTGATTGGAACCAAATAAGTAATTCAGCACGCCTATATGATCTGCCATTTGCATACCGATCAATTAATTGCTTTATCGCTGAATCGCTCGCAGCCAGCTCAATTCGATTAGTAAAGACAGCTGACACACGAGGTTTATCCCACTCAGGTTGAGCAAGAATAATGCCTTGTCGAATCATACGTTCGACAATTGACGCTCCTCCTATTCCTAATCGGCGAATCACACGAGACTTAGGAGCTCGGCTGCGTTTTCGAATGTAATCTAATGCCTTCTGCTCCTGTTTTAAAAAATTCCCGTCACCATCTCCAGGAGATAACCAAATGCGCAATCTGGAAGAAGCTCCAGGCGGAAGTAGCAACGAGCAAGCTGAAAAAAGTGTTGTCCGATAGTATTCGGCCACCCAGCGAGCGACATCAATCAAGTCCTGTGAAATAAACGGACCGCCGACAGTGCGCGCGTTGACCGAGCGGATTTTCTCGAGCCCAGTAAATTCAGACTTATTAAGCTCGAACACCACGCCTTGAAGTGTCCGAGGGCCAAAGGGCACCCAGACCAGATCACCAACAACAAGCCTCAGCTTATCTGGAACTGAATAGGTAAAAGTACGCGCGCGTTCATCAGGAAAATCAACGGCTACTTCGGCGAACAGCACTCATTACTCCAGGTGATCAGTATGTCGGATCTAGCCCATTATCGGCTATGACTTGAAGTGGTCAACCATAAACAAAATACGAAGCGGAAATAAAAAACCCCTTCCAAAGTTAGGATGAGGTTAAACAACCCACCTCCAGCATAATGCAGGGTGGTAAATTAACGCCGTTCTTTAATTCGCGCTTTCCGTCCTGTAAGCCCACGAAGATAGTAAAGTCGGGAGCGCCTAACTTTCCCACGACGAGTAACTTTGACAGATTCCACGTTGGGGGAATGAAACGGAACAATTCGTTCAACCCCCACCCCATATGACACACGCCTAACTACAAAAGTATCTCCAGCAGATGGAGTCTTTGAATTAAGATGTCGNCCNGANATTACGTTACCTTGNAAAGCTTGGACTCTCTGCCGATCTCCCTCAACAATTCGAAGGTTGACCGTGACAGTGTCGCCAGGCTGGAAGTCATCGATGTGGTCAAGCGGTTTGCGCTCGATCAGTGATGCGGCATCCATATATAAATTCTTTCATCGCGAAAAGACGCCCATAGGCGTCGATGTGTGTTACTGCAAGCCCAAATTCTACAGCGTCACAGCTCTCATCAGCAACACCAATCAGAGTCGTTTTTTTACAACAGTGGGACAAATGCCTACATCAAGATGACTCATCCGATGGCCAATCCTTAAGTAGATCGGGACGCCGTTCCTCAGTTCTGAGCAGAGCTTGAGTACGTTTCCATGCATTGATTTTCAAATGGTCGCCGCTCAACAATATCTCCGGTACTCGCAAGCCTTGATAATTGGCCGGTCTAGTATAAACCGGGCCCTCAAGCAACGAATCCGACCCGGAAGCAAATGAATCGTACTTTGCAGAGTCTTCACCACCAAGCACTCCAGGTATTAATCGAACGACGGAATCAACAAGCGCCATAGCCGGTATTTCGCCGCCTGTCATCACAAAATCACCAATTGAAATCTCCTCATCCACACAAAGTTGTATAAATCGCTCATCGACACCCTCATAGTGACCACACACCAACACAAGGTCGTCTTTCTGGGACAGTTGTTGCGCGCGATGATGAGTTAGCGGAAACCCCTGGGCAGACATAAGGATGACGTGAGGTTTCTTTCCCAATTTTGCATTACTTACGATTGAATCAACAGCTTCAACCAACGGTCCAGGCTTAAGCACCATACCAGGGCCGCCACCAAACGGAGCTTCATCCACTGATTTGCGCTCGTCTGTTGCAAATTCACGCAATTGCACAAGATCAATTTCTAACCGACCTGATTTCACGGCACGACTAAGAATACTGGTACGAAATGGACCTTCAAACATGTCTGTAAATAACGTAATTATCGAAATCTTCATCGTTTGCAAACGAACAGTTCCCTAAGGCAGGGCTTGTAATAGAACAGTGTTATAACCACCATAGTCTGTACGCTCAACTCACAAATACAACATCTTCAATTGCGAGCTCTTTTTAAATTAAATTTTGTTGCTGACAACATGGAATTCCCAACAAAGGTCAGTTGGGGTGCCGTCCTGATTGCCTACCTTGAAGCACTTCTGCAGCGTGAGGTATCACTGGAAGCACAACTACTAGATTATCCCTAACTCCTGCAGTACTCCCTGGGAGATTGATAATTAGAGTCGAACCACGCACTCCCACTACTGATCTGGAAATCATTGACATCTTCGTCAGGTTCAATGATTCAGATCTCATAGCCTCCGCCATACCGGGTACTTCAAAATCGATCAGAGATCTCGTCACCTCTGGCATGACGTCCCTAATAGAAAGCCCTGTGCCACCTGTGGTGACAACAACATCCGCTTTACCGGTATCACACCAGGTAATTATTTGTTCAGAAAGTTCATTGAAATCGTCTGGCAAAATAACGCGCTCAACAAGATCGTGCCCCGCATCTTGCATCATTTCTACAATAGCATCGCCGCTTGTATCAGTGCGTTTGCCGGTCGACCCTTTATCACTACTGGTTAAAACCGCGTAAGCAACTATTGCGTTATCCCCTCTAACTTTAACGAACCATTCTGTTCAATCGAATAACGTGAAATTCATCAGAGTACCAACGTACTTTCGTACAAATTGCTGAACTCAAACTACAAACGTACAACGCTAATTTTCAAGATGCTAGCACGTCAGAGAGTACGTTCGTAACTTAGAAATTGCACCAAAAGCAGGTGTTGAATGTATTGTCCTTTAAAGTGGCTATATGGCACAATTTGTCGCGTATTGGGTTAAATAGGGTATAAATCAAGCTAACCCGAAGAAAATTGTGTACCAAGAGAACCTCATGATTTTTGCTGGAGAATACGAACACCGAATCGATCCCCAAAGTAGGGTTGCGATTCCTGCGCGGTTCAGAATTGCATTCATAAATGGCATCATCCTAGGACGAGCGTACGATGAATGCATCGTCGTTTACACTCCGAAAGAATGGGAACGAGCCGCCAGCGACATAGCCCGGCAGCGGAGTACTTCGGCGAGTGCAAGGAAACTTGCTCGTCTCACATTTTCAGGTGCCTTCACAGGAAAACTTGACCGCAGTGGGCGAATCGTCGTCCCGTCACAGCTCCGTGAGTATGCAGGGTTAGGCGAAGACGTGATCATAGTCGGCACTGGCAGATTCATAGAAATTTGGTCCACTGACACTTGGACAAGAGAACGAACATCGTTAATTTCACAAGCAAGTGAAATCGCTGAATCAGCACCAAAAATCAATCAGCTACCCACACAAACCGAAGTGGAGATGGACGAGTGATTCTCATGGGGCTTGAACTTCATCACACTCCGGTGATGGTACCGGAAATTATGCAGGCACTGAAAACGCAGCCCGGTGGTCGCTATATCGATGGGACGCTAGGTGAGGGTGGCCACTCCAAATCAATTTTAAACGCCGTTGAGCCAGGTGGGCAGGTACTAGGTCTCGACGCAGACGCCGAAGCGATAACCGTAGCAACCGAACGGCTGATGGAACATGGCGACGCATTTCTAGCGATCAACACCAACTTTCGAGATATACGAGCTACAGCACTAAGATATGAATTCGTGCCGGTTCACGGGGTGCTATTTGATCTTGGAGTTTCATCACTTCAACTCGATCGAGAATCACGAGGGTTCAGCTTCCGTCGATCTGACCCGCTCGACATGCGATTCAGCTTCGATCAGCAGCTGACCGCTGCTGACATAGTCAACGAATACGCAGAATCTGAACTTGCCGATCTAATTTTCCACCTAGGTGAAGACCGAGCCGCAAGACGAATAGCCAGATTAATAGTGCAAAAACGCCCGATCAACACTTCACTAGAGTTAGCAGAGTTGATCGAAAAAGTGAGTCCACGACGTGGCAAACGAATGCATCCTGCGACTCGAACGTTCCAAGCTATTCGCATAGCCGTAAATGATGAATTATCAGCATTAGAGACCGCCCTAGAACAAGCTGTTTCGCTACTTGGGCAAGGTGGGCGCCTAGCTGTCATTTCTTATCACTCACTAGAGGACCGCATAGTTAAAAATTTCATCCGGAAACAAGCTTCTGATTGCATCTGTCCGCCTGGTACACCCGTTTGCAGATGCAATCATCTCGCCACGTTAAAAATGATCTCTCGGCGCCCTTTGACTCCAACGGACTCGGAGATTGAAACAAATCAACGTTCTCGCAGCGCAAAATTAAGAGTGGCAGAGCGAATATGAACACTGTCTTCAATTTGACCTCTATCGGCTACGAATCAAGAATGAATACTGAACCTCCTGATAAACGCTCCCTTCTCAGTTATCCCTCTCTTTCCATACCACCCGCCCCGTATAGGAGACCATCATGATGCAAGACAACTTCAGAGTAGCCATAGATATAGGCACAACCAAAGTGTGTACGATCATCGCCCGAAAACGTCCAGATCATCGCGTTGAGGTAACTGGAATTAGTGTCGTGCAATGTGACGGGATGAGCAAGGGATTAGTCGTAGACCCCGAAGCGGTCACATCCGCTGTAGTGAAATCCATAGCATCAGCCAGCGAAGATGCCGGGGTCGAGGTAGATACTGTGTATGCCGGATTGACTGGTAGCCATGTGGAATCAAGCAATCGATGGACAAGTGTTCCTCGAGCTGAGGGGATGCGGGTCATAACTGACATCGACCTCTCATCTGCAATGGCAGCATCCAGTGCCATAGATTTAGCAGACGATCGTAAATTGCTCCACGTAATCCCCCGCAGCTATGCACTAGATGGTCTCCACGGTGTGCGGAATCCGTTGGGTATGCACACAGGTGAACTACATGTGGAAAGCCACGTGATTACAGGATCAGTTTCAAAAATCGGTGAGCTTGAAAACGCTATTTCGAACGCTGGTGTTGGGATTTCCTCCGTGGTTGTCGAACCACTAGCCAGTGCACATGCAGTATTAACAGCTGATGAACGAGAAGAAGGTGCGATCCTAGTAGATGTGGGAGGAGGAACCTCGGACATCGCTGTATATCATGATGGCGCGGTTATACACACATCTGTCATTCCGGTAGGCGGATATCAGTTCTCGAACGACTTGAGCATCGCTTTCGATATCGATTTCGATGAGGCAGAACAACTAAAAATCCAACATGGNACAGCTGCTCCTGAACTCACAGGAATGAAGGAGGAGATCACACTAAATCCGCATTCGATGCATCAACCGCTGATAATCACCAAACGTGAGGTCGGACAGATTTTAAAAGAACGGGCATCCGAACTGTTCCGGATGATCCAGTTCAAATTAGAAGAACCACATTTGGTACACGTACCGTCCGATCGAATCATATTTACCGGTGGTGGTGCCAAGCTTGAAGGCTTTTTGAACATAGCGAAATATATTTTCCAAAGAAAAGTACGTCTAGGAACACCACGGGGACTCGATGGAATGCCACCGGGGACTAATGACCCTGCATACTCCGCTGCAGCCGGTATCGCCCTATGGGGTATGCGAAACCTGCCAGCTAATAGTCACGCCGAGCGCCGTAAACCCTTACAACTCCGCATCAAACTTTCACAATCCAAAAAACTGTGGGCAAACGCTTGGTCAATAGTTCATAAATGGTTTTCAAAANGTAAACCGAAAGATAAGCAAACTCTCAAAAAGGAGATTGCTGGCGCGTAGATCTACGTAAATGAACCCAGCCACTCCAACAACTAACTATGTCATTCGATTGAATGACTAAAATCCAATATCCGCGACCGTTTAGCTCAAAAACATCCGAGCAAGGCGATCCCCTGGAGAAACAAGTGATGGTCGACCAAACAGTGACAACAATCGAAGAAGACATCGGATTAGCCGCTATAAAAGTGGTAGGAGTCGGGGGGGGTGGATCAAACGCCGTATCCCGCATGTACCGTGAACGAATTCCCGAAGTGGAATACATCAGCGTGAACACCGACGCTCAAGCCCTCTCACGATCCGATGTGCCTATGCGGATCCGGGTAGGAGATCGAACCGCTCGAGGACTAGGGGTTGGCGGAGACCCAGCGAAGGGTCGAGAATGCCATGAAGAAGATCGTGATGAAATCAAAGCAGCACTAAACGGCGCTGACCTTGTATTCGTTGCTGCCGGAATGGGAGGAGGTACTGGCACAGGCGGATCACCAGTTGTCGCTGAAGTAGCTAAAGAATTGGGCGCACTAACAGTCGGAGTAGTTACCAAACCTTTTAATTTCGAAGGGGCGCGAAGGAAAAAACAAGCAGAAGAAGGAATCAAAGTGCTCGCAGATGTTGTCGACACTCTGATTGTCATTCCGAACGACCGATTACTGATAATGTCGAACGAAAGCCTTTCGATGGACATGGCATTTCGAATGGCCGATGATGTTCTCCGTCAAGGTGTCCAATCAATCGCAGAGTTGATTCTTAAGCCAGGTGAAATAAACCTAGACTTTGCGGATGTTAAAACAATCATGTCGAACGCAGGCCCTGCCTGGATGGCCATAGGACATGGCTCCGGCGAAGACCGAGCCATCATGGCTGCTGAAGCAGCAATCGACAGTCCATTACTGGAAGTATCCGTTGAAGGCGCGCGTGGAGTGATCTTCAATGTTACTGGAGGTACTGATCTAACACTTCAGGAAGTGCAGCAGGCCTCGGAAGTCGTGTCTAATATGGTTGATCCGGACTGCAACATAATCTTCGGTATGGTCACTGACCACAAAATGGAAAACGAAGTCAAAATGACCATCATCGCAACGGGCTTCCCAAGTGCTGAAGCATCTGCTGAACAAGAAGCTGCCGCTGCAACAGCTCTTGGAGAAATAATGAGCGATGACGAAGCTTTAGACCTCCCGCCGTTCCTGCGACATCACAGATCAGCTCGACGACGAACCACTCATGAAACGTCAGGAAACGATTAAGACCACATAGTTCCTGCGTGTAAATGGTCTACTGTGGAATCAGCGATCCAAGGCCCCGTCTGTGGGGGTCTTAATCCGTAATGGCATTCTCATACACTAAGATGGGTTTGTCGATTCAACCCGTTCCCCAGTAACCGCCTCGAGCATTGCTTGTATATATCCTTGGGCAAATACCCTTGAACGGTAGCCTCCCCAGTTCCCAGGGAATTCAGTGTCGTGATCAACTANAGGACAGTGATCGTCCATAAAAACCCCTTCATACCCAGCAAGGTAGTACACCTCCATTGCCCGTTTCATGTCTACGTAACCAGTATTAATAAATTCTTCATTGAATTTCGGAACAGTACCTGAGACATTCCGAAAGTGNACATAAAGCACCTTCTGGCGCTCGGTAAAATACTCNATCATCTGATAAATATCCTCACCNTGCATCTCAGAAAACGTTCCTTGNCAAAACTCTATGGCATTACTAGGACTATCAACAATCGAAATCAGTCTTTTGAAAGCTTCAAAACTACCCAAAAGTCTTGGAATTCGCGCCAGTTCCGAGACAGGCGGATCATCTGGGTGTATGCCTAATCGAATACCTGCGGTTTCGGCCACAGGTGTAATTGCCTTAATCCAATATTCCAAACAATCCCACATGTTCTCAATCGACACGTCNTAATGATCAGCTATCGAAATATCTTCGATCGCGGATTGGTGTTCCGAAGCACCGTCCCAGGCAGTAGCGCCTGTACCTGCTCGAATTTTTACTGTCTCTGATCTCCAGACAGAAGCGGGCATCCANTGGTAACCAAATATGGGAATACCAGCCCGACCCATATCTGTAATCTCGGACGCCAGTCCATCAATAACTNCGTCCCTTTCAGGCCCACCGAAAACTAGGTCATGATATCTAGGNTTAGCAAGAAACCCTCCCTCACAAGCAACTAAATTCAGTCCGTAAGACTCTACTCGCTTCCGAATCGCGACGTAATCATCAAAAGTATTCCTGTAATCATGACGAACAGCAGACGAACCTATTTGTGCGTTCCCGCCCGGGCCTCCATAGACAACAATGTTATTAACGCCCAACTGCGCAGAGAGTTCCAGAACTTCGTCATTCGCATCTCGTACAGCCCAAGAATTTTTCATATAAAAATAACCTCACCATTTCCNGTTTCAATAGAGAATTATAAAAAGCCACTCCAAGCAAATCGGATACCCCATGTTATTTGAATGCTCCAATCAGNAAAAATACATCNGATACCAAAATCAGTTCCCCTGTTTTTGGGAAACGGTTTTCTTGAACTTANGTAACTCCGANGCGACGAAAAACGTCTTTAAATCTCTGGCGTTTCAAAAATAATCTCATAATGAATTTCACGCTCTAGATATGTCCATTTTTCTCGAATAAGTCGGCAAATCCGTATGACAGGTGGGATTGACAACTCTCCCATGAGTAGTGGTAACCTCCATGGACACCACTAAATGTAGTGGTTGGCTGTGTCCGCAGCCGCTCGGTGNCGTATTCAATATGTCGTATCGGTACTCCGTTCAGATCCTAGGATATCGGACGTTATTTTNGGTTCGCCCACCCCGTTGTATGCGGACAATAAAAATAGTAGGCACTTTCAATCCATGCACTGCCCATTCTGCGGAAATAATGAGTCCCGTGTGATTGATTCTCGTGAATCAACTGATGGCGTGCGTAGACGGCGAGAATGCATACGCTGCGAACTTCGTTTTACTACATATGAACGAGTAAACTCTATGCCGCTTATGATCGCCAAGCGAGATGGTCGGCGCGAAGCGTTCTCACGGGACAAACTGGCGAGATCACTCCAGACAGCTTGTGCCAAACGTCCGTTGGAAGTTGGAGCCATTTCTAANATNGTTGTCGATATAGAAAACGAATTACACNAATTATCAAAAGCTGAAATTGAAGCTCGTGTACTGGGTGAAATGTGTGTTGAACGACTAAAGATATTAGACCGTGTTGCCTATATCAGGTTCGCATCGGTATATCGGGATTTCCAAGATGTTGATTCCTTCACAAAAGAAGTAGAGGCATTAACTCATCCCGAGTCTAACAATAGAACCAAAAGCCAATTACGGCTCATAGAAGATGATGTACCACGGCTGGCACAACGAAATCGGCGACGGATGGCGAAGCATAAATAGTTACTTCTCTATTCGGTAAAAACTACACGACACATAACAAAACTATAAACATCCTTAAGCTCTAGAAAAGAAGATTTAATAATCAATGACTACCACGNAGGACAAACCGATGAGCAACAACGGTGGAGCAGCAGAATTTACCCCNGCCGTAATTTCAGAAAATGCCAGCGTAGTTTTNGAAAAGCGTTATTTACAAAAAAACGAAGCTAGTGAAATTGTCGAATCTCCCGTTGGCATGTTCAGGAGGGTTGCGAAGGCACTGGCATCGCCGGAGTTAAAGTATGAAAAGACGCCGGACGAGGTCGCCAAACTCGAAGAAGGTTTCTTTCAGGCCATGGCAAGCTTGGAGTACCTCCCAAATTCACCCACGATGATGAACGCGGGTACGGGTGNGGGAACGCTCTCGGCATGTTTCGTACTCCCTCTCCGCGACAGCATGGAGGGGATCATGGGAGCAGCACATGATGCTGCAATGGTCCAAAAATTTGGGGGAGGAACCGGTTTTGCGTTATCAGAACTCAGGCCAAAGGGAGCCGGCATAGCGACGACTCACGGCAAAGCCTGTGGCCCCATAGGAGTTCTTCGCCACCTGTCATCNGTTTCCACCCTGGTGACACAAGGGGGCAAACGAGACGGTGCCAATATGGCGGTCATGGATATACACCACCCAGATATTCTTGAATTCATCGACTGCAAGCAGGTTGAAGGTGAAATTCACAATTTCAACATTTCCGTCGGCGCATCAGATGAGTTTATGCAAGCAGTAAAGGACGGGACAACATACCCACTCCGCTCACTTTCGGATCCTTCTGACCCAAAAAGCAAGATGGTCGAAATCGATCGAATCGACGCCCGTGAAGTATTCAGCAAAATNGTGCACGGGGCATGGCGGAATGGCGAACCAGGCATGATCTTCTTGGATGAAGTGAATCGTAATAGCCCGGTTATACACCTCGGCCGTATCACTGCAACCAACCCATGTGGCGAACAACCCCTACTGCCCAATGAATCTTGCAANCTCGGTTCAATTGACGTTGCGAAGTTCATTGTGGAANACAAAGACGGTGTAANGCAGATCGATTGGAATCGACTTGCCAAAACCATTCGACTTTCGACACGCATGCTNGACAACGTGATAGATGCCAACAAATATGCCNTTAAAGCAATCGAAACGATGACTCATTCAACCCGTAAATTAGGCTTAGGCCTAATGGGATTCGCCGACATGCTGGTNCAGTTAGGNATTCCTTATGACACTGAAGANGCCGTNGAACTTGGNCGTAAACTTATGGCGTTCATACGCGACAACGCTGATGCAGAATCACTAGCATTNGCCGAAGANCGNGGNGCGTTTCCTGCNTGGCATGACTCCGAAGCAGCACAGCGAGGCGATAAGCCATACAGAAACGCCTGTCGATTAACCGTTGCGCCAACCGGAACAATTTCTATGATCGCTGGTGCATCCAGTGGCATCGAACCAATCTTCTCTCTCGCTTTTCGTAAGCAAAACATCCTTGAAGGACAAACTCTTTATTACGTAGATAAAAACTTCGAACGAATTTCCAAAGAACGTGGGTTCTACAGCGACGAGTTACTCGAACACCTGTCAAATGGTGGGTCGCTGCAAGATCGGCATGACGTGCCCGAAGACGTAAAACGTCTATTCCACGTTGCGTCCGATATTTCACCACGTGATCATGTTCTTATGCAAGCTGCGTTCCAAGAGAGTACTGACGCCGGAATCTCCAAAACAATCAACTTCCCAAATGAAGCAACGGTGGAAGATGTTGAGGATGCTTACCTCCTCGCGTGGGAAACTCGTTGTAAAGGCATCACGGTATATCGCGCCGGGTCGCGGGAGAAAGAGGTGCTCACCGCTGGGACATCTGATAAAGCCAAAGCCGATCATGAAAGTGCTGCTATCGATCAAGAAATTCCACAGTACATCACCCCTTCCGAACGACCAGCCATGCTTAACGGAATAACCCGAAGGGTACGTACGGGTCGAGGAAATTTGTTTGTAACCGTCAATATGGCAACCGACAATAGGCCATTCGAAGTATTCGCAACCCATGGTAAAGCCGGTGGCAACGACGCAGCGATGGCAGAGGCTGTTTCTCGTATGGCCTCGCTTGCTCTGCGATCGGGCATCAATCCTGTGGATGTTTCCGAGCAACTGCGAGGGATTACAGATGTTCCTGCGTGGGATGAAGGAGAAATGATTCGATCGGTACCAGACGCTATCGCATCAGTTCTCGATCGAATCAACCGGGAAGCTACTACACTCCCAACTCAGGAAGAACTAAATGATCGTGAGTCGAGTCAGGCTGGGATGTTCGACCCCCCGTCACCAAAAGAACTCGGAATGCCTACTGCACAACCAATACAAGTGATCGGACAACAGCAAAAAATAACTGTCCCCATAGGAACCTCCACATCAGATTTATGCCCAGAATGCTCTTCGACTGTCGCACACGTGGAGGGGTGCCTCAAGTGCTTCTCGTGTGGATACAGCAAATGTTGATCTGATAACCAGTACCTCTCAGATCAAGCGATCTCTAATAATTGAATTGAGGATCGGAGTTTCAGATCCACAGACAAGTATGGCCTGAATCATTTTCTGGTTTACCGGACAAGCTAAAAATAAATAACAAACTACATCCTTGGAGCACCTCTTCGAGTATGCCGCCAGTGCTTACCAGTAATAGCGATCTAAGCCTCAATATATGACAGATAAACCTCTACTCGCAGTGACTATAGGCGACCCCTCTGGGATTGGACCCGAAGTAGTGGCCAAATCGCTCCAAAATCGCTCCATGTACACGTTGATGCAGCCTGTGTTGGTCGGATCGGTCCTATCCGTGCAAAAAGCGCTGAATGACATCGGCTCCCGAGATACAACAATTGGAGTAAATTCTCCGACAGACGCCAAAGCCGAACCAGGATTAATTGAAGTCATTTCACCCGGCGATTGGGAAGGAATCAAGTTTCCTACAGGCAAGCATGATGCTGGGTCTGGATCTGCATCACATCTATGGGTTGAGGAAGCTGCGAAAATGTGCATGTCTGGACAAGTAGCGGGCATGGTGACCGCCCCAGTTAACAAAGAATCATGGCACATGGGCGGCAGCAAAGACACCGGACATATGGAAGTATTTAAGCGTCTTTCGGAATCAAACTACGTCGCCACAATGTTAGTCAGCGGACCATTACGATGCATGCATCTATCAACTCACAAATCGCTAATAGAGGCCTGCAAATACGTTACAACCGAAAACATCATGACAGCGTTGCAACTAACGCATGAAAAATTTAATACCTGGGGTTTTGAAAACCCCCGTATAGCCGTTGCCGCCCTGAATCCACACGCCTCCGACAACGGTTTAATCGGCGACGAGGAAGCACGAGAAATATCACCTGCTATCACGCTCGCGAGGAAAAAAGGATTAAACGTAACCGGGCCACACCCTGCAGACACAATTTTCAATCAAGCCGCTAACGGCAGATATGACGTGGTTTTAGTGATGTATCACGATCAAGGCCATATCGCTATCAAGGTTTATGGAGCGGAGGAATCTGTAACGGTCAATCTCGGGCTGCCTTTTCTACGCACCTCGGTCGATCACGGAACTGCGTTCGATATAGCAGGGAAAGGTATTGCGGATGAAACCAGTATGATTGAGGCTCTCAAACTTGGAGCATCGCTGGCATCACGTAAAGGACTTTCTACCTAATCAGACAGTAACATTCTGACTCGTTTTCAACGGACTCAACAAGCGGTTAACCGTATAATCTGGATATGGGTCAAACTAGATCTGGCCCATGCAATTTTATCATCGGGTACTGGGCGCAAAGTAGACATGGTTTTCTAACATGCGATTAGCATTTATTGGTGGCGGGGTCATGGCAAGAGCCATCATCGCCGGTGTGAAAGACGCTGGCATTGATGCCGACATCATCGTCGGAGAGCCGCTTGAAATTCAACGCGAAACACTTCACAACGACCTCAAAGTTGAAACCACCCCAAGCAATAAAGATGCGGTATCGGGAGCCGACATTGTAGTAATTTCGATCAAACCACAACAACTTGACGCCATCCAAGCGGAATTGAAAAGCAGCCTTTCCGCAGGCCAGACAGTAATGTCGATCATGGCAGGCGTAAAGATGCACACCATTGGATTAAAGCTTGAGCACAAGAAGCTAATTCGAGTTATGCCAAACACGCCTGCGCAAATCCGCAAAGGTATTTCTGCTTGGACAGCATCAGAGGACGTGGATCAACTTACGCTTGATTTTGTTAGGGATATGCTCCGAGCAATCGGGGACGAGATAAAGTTTAATGACGAAAAGAACATTGACATAGCAACGGCCTTGAGCGGAAGTGGCCCTGGATATGTATTCGTATTTATCGAGGCATTGACCGATGCCGGCGTAGAATTGGGCCTTCCGGTTCAAACAGCACGTGACCTGGCATCACAGACAGTTCTCGGCAGTGCTGCTCTCCAACGCGAATCAGGCAAACACCCTGCCGAGCTAAGAAACATGGTTACCTCGCCTGGAGGAACTACAGCAGCCGGCCTGGCGTCACTTGAAAACGGTGGATTCAGGGGCATAATCGCCGACGCTGTCAGAACAGCTTTCGAGCGAGGCGAAGATCTGGCTGGTGGTAAGTGAGTAATGAACTACTTGCATATATCGGTTGGCTGCTCAGAATTTATGGATACCTGATCATTGCCAGAGCATTAACATCTTGGTTTCCCGACGCTCGACGCCACCCAATCGTTCAATTCCTCTATCAAGTCACTGACCCGATCATGGTTCCCGCTGCACGGTTCATCCCTCGAATCGGAATGATAGACATAAGTCCGATGATAGTGATATTGATATTGTTTTGGATCTCNCGCCAGCTTACTGGANATACAGGCGATTTTTAATTTGNNGAGCAGAAAGACCTNCGNCTTTTAGNNTCTTNTTACGTCCTGTNGCNCCATGGATTATTGAAATTGCACCTCTAGAGATTCCCAAGTGTTTCGCCACCAACCTGACTAATGCAGCATTAGCAGCTCCATCAACGGGTGCTTCTTTCACANGCACCCGCAATACACCGCCCTCATCCCAAACTCGTAGTNCTTCCCTNGATGCTTTAGNCTGAAGCCTCACAGATATCTTGACAGATTTTCGCGACTTATCGGCACCTTGGATCATTTTATTTCGCGGACCGTAACTTCACCCGAAGATACTGGCCAATCCCTTTGATTCTCGTCTCTGACTAGCAGTCTGCCAGTTGAATCGACATCCATTGCCAGGCCATTCAATTCAACCAAAGATCCAGGTTTGCCATTAGCAACAGTCACTTCTCGACCTAATGTCGTCAGTTTCTCACGCCAGGCCGGCAGCACAGTGCCTCCTGACAAAATATAGGAATAGTGTCTATCAACACAACGTATTAATGTGTGGAACACTTCAGCACGGTCAACAGTCCGATCAAGTTCAACACTTAGGCTTGTCGATCTANTATGNATTTCGGCGTGATCCATTGGATTGAGATTCACGTTCAATCCAATACCAATAACAGCAATAACCCCTGCGGGCTCAGAGTCANTCCGGGAGATTGAAGATGGAANTGTGCCATTATCTGATCCAGCNCCGGTTATGGACTCAGCTATAACCCCAGCAAGTTTTCTCCCATTGATTTGCACATCGTTAGGCCACTTAACTCCAGCAGTCAGTCCATAAGTTTCAGCGACGTCAACGCATGCCAAGGCCGCTATCATCAGCAACTCAGGCANCAGTGATAACCGCGGCTTAAGCACAATTGAACATAAGATATCTTCAGCGCCTCCTGAAACCCAAGACCGTTTGTGACGACCACGCCCAGCCGATTGCTNGTCGGCGATAACCACACTGCCATCAGGCGCATCTCCACGGGCCATTTCCCAAGCCAAATCCATTGTTGAAGGCACAAATGGGGTNTGCCTTATTACAGACCCGATTTTCCCGAACGAACCAGCATATCTTTCAAAATCGATAACAGCGCTCCACTCCAGATATATTTCTAATGCTCATAGTAGCTGTTGGCATTTAGATTGNGCACACCGAAACAATCACATATGTAACCATCATAGAAGTAACGAAAAACAACATATCAATCNGAGTAAATATGAAATGCATANCTGCGATAATCTGCCCAAAAGCTAAACTCGGGAATCGTCACCTCTGTCTTACAGACATAAAGAAGATGCAATGAAAAAAGCTACTACAAAAACGCTTTACTATGAACACTCAGCCAATAATACCGTGACAATNCAAGTCAGATCNGGTGAATGGTTCCAAGTGGAAACACAAATGAATCGCGGGCCAGATGCAAATCTAGTGCCTGAAGAGGTTCGTGGCCTATATAACCAGTACCGCTCCGATAACCAGCCAATAGATANGGGTAATGCATCGTCTGGTTGTATATACGTCGAGGGTGCCAAGCCGGGGGATCNGCTAACTGTCCATATCAAAGATATAAAGGTGCATCCTGTCGGNTGGACACGGTATAGCGGTTCAACCGGTGCTATGCCCGGTTATCTTGGGNCCTCGAACATAGGTCCACAATTCAGGATCTGTCGTATTGAAAACAACCAGATCATATGGAACGACAAACTTCGGTTTCCTGTCGAGCCGATGCTCGGCGTTGTGGGGGTTGCGCCCAGCCGTGAAGCCCGACATAACGGTTGGGCTGGCGAATGGGGAGGAAATTTTGATATTCAAGAAGTCACCACCGGTGCTCGGCTGAGTATCCCCATTCACCACGACGGTGCGCTATTACACATTGGAGATATGCACGCCAGGCAAGGAGACGGAGAGATATGTGGCGGTGGCGGAATTGAAACCGGNGGCACGGCTACTATCAAAGTGGAATTGAGTGACACGCCGAGCGAAATGACGTGGCCTCGCATTGAAAATGATGAATACATAATGACAACAGCATGTGAAAAACCCGCAGAAGACGCTTTCAGAATCGCCTTGTCAGAAATGATCTTGTGGCTCGAAGCAAGTTACGAAATGAGCAAGGGTGAAGCATACATGTTCTTGTCCCAGTGCCTAGAAGCACGGGTCACCCAGTTTGTAAACCCAAGCTATACCTACATTGCAAAAGTAGCTAAAAAGTACTTGCTCTGACATTGAGANACCTATGAGCCCAACTATCAAAGCCATCCTTTTCGACGTGGGCGGTCCACTAGATACATGTGTGATCATGGACCGAATGATCGACGATCAAATCATGTCATCATTCCGAAAGCGTGGAGTTGATATTTCTGTTGATGAGTACGCTGATGCGAACCGTTGGGCGATTGATGTATTTGCCCCAAACCCTTACCAGGCAATCATCTGGAAAATTTCTAAAGGTTCCCAGAAACTGGTCAGTGCCGTGGAANCGGAATTGTTGCAAACGGTGACTCATCGCAATGATGCNNGAGGGGGATTCGANCTTAGGGAGGGCATCCTCGAACTTATAAGAAAACTTTGGAATGAAAATTTTCTTTTAGGACTCGCAGCAAACCAGCCAGTAGGTTCTATTAAAATAATGAAAACCCTAGGTATTCTGAAGTATTTCAAATATAACGAAGTATCTGGTTCAACAGGNTTGCGAAAGCCTGANCCACGTCTATTACTTCAGTCCTGTGAAGGTCTAGGGATAAATCCCCAAGAAGCAATTATGGTGGGGGATCGGATTGACAATGATATTGTGCCGGCCAAAACTCTTGGGATGATTGCTATAAGACTNGTATCCGGCCGGCATGCAAATCAGCAAGCCCGTTCTGGGTACGAACGGCCTGATGCAGATGTTCATAACGTTCGGGAATTAGAGCAAATAATTCGAAACTTCGTAGCTCACCCTCCGAAAGCATCCAATAACAGTTATCTTGAATAACAACCTTCCCTGGAAGATACAGGAATCCTAATCGATCAAGACTCATCTGCTGGTGCTGAGTCTTGATGTCATATTCAACATTTTTGACCACAGACTATGTGGCAATTCACAGTTAATTAGAGCTTACCGGAAGCTACAATTAAGCTACGCAACTGAAATCGCTTACTCCATACTCGATGAAGGGCCATACCCAATGAAACATGACCGATCTAGGCATCTATTTGATAAAGCAAAACATCTTGTCGCAGGTGGCGTATCCAGTCAAATCCGGGTTTTGGAGCCTGCAGATGTTCCACTTTTTTTCACACATGCAGCTGGTTCACTTATGTGGGACGCCGATGGTAACGAATATATCGATTACATCCAGGGCATGGGTCCCAATCTATTTGGGCATTCACCTGATTTCATTAATGCACAGGTCAATGAAGATATGAAAAAAGGTTACGTATTTGCCGGTCAATTTGAACGAGAACTAGAAGTTGCGGAAATGGTCCTAGACATGATCCCAATGGAAGATGCCACCGTCAGGTTTGCGTCTTCGGGCACGGAGATAGATCAACTGCTATTCCGGACCATGCGAGCATTCACTAACCGACCGAAGATTTTGAAATTTGAGGGGCATTATCACGGTTGGATGGATTCAGTGAACTGGAGTGTTCATCCTCCCATCGATCAAGCGGGGCCTGAAGATGCACCTATACCGGTAGGTGAATCCGAGGGCATGAACCCATCAACAGCTGAGGGTCTGGTGATCTGTCAATGGAATGACCTTGAAAAACTTGAAAAGGCATTCGCTAGCCACCCCGGTGAAATTGCCGGGGTCATTACAGAGCCCATCCTCGCCAACACAAACTGCATTGTTCCCAAAGAGGGCTACATGGAAGGCTTGCAACGCATCGCACGTGAGAACGGTGCGCTTCTGGCATTCGATGAAGTGATCACCGGTTTCCGTGTCGCTGCAGGGGGTGCGCAGGAAATGTTAGGAATTACTCCTGATCTAGCAACCTACGCTAAATCTATGGCTGGAGGCTTCCCAATCTCCATGATTGTCGGACGCCGAGACATTATGGACTACATAGGGGATGGAACTGTGTACCACGGTGGCAGCTTCAATTCAAACGTAATGTCAATCGCAGCATCATACGCGTCGCTCAGACATATTCAAGAACGTGGATCCGATTTTTATAAAGATCTCAACGGGAAAGGCTTATATCTGATGGAAGGACTACGCAATGTCTCAAAATCGCTAGAGTCGGACTTGCATGTACAAGGCGTCGGATCTGTTTTCGCGATATCGTTCACCACTAAACAAGAAATAACCAATTGGCGAGACCATGCTCGACATTGCGATGACAGCAAGTACCAGCAATTCGCCAAGGAGATGCTGAAACAAGGCATGCGACTGTCTTCAAACGGTCGGANCCATCTTTCTTCAGCGCATACATACGAAGACCTAGACAAGACTATCGCTGCCGCTGCTGCCGTTCTGCCGACTCTCTAGGGCAATCCAACCCTAAGTTGTGATCGAACAGAAGGGTACAAATCACACAGCGACACAGTTCTTTCTGCAGGAGCAACTCGCTTCAAGCAGGATGGGAGAAACAAAACTTGCGTTGGAGTTCCGCCGTTTCTGATTCACCCTCTTTCACGGAGGCTATAACTCAGGTATCGAATCAAATACTGGGCAATCTAGATGATCAATGCCCTGANCTAGCAGTGGTTTTTATTTCAGCCCACCACATACCGTCTTATTTAGCAGCTCCCGAAGTCTTAAACAAAACTCTCGGAGCCAATGTCCTGATCGGGTGTTCCGCCGCAGGAGTGATCGGCGGAGGCCAAGAAGTCGAACGTAGGCCAGGGATCGCTATTTCTGCAGCTATATTGCCGCACGTTGAATTAACACCTTTCCATCTCAATCAAGACGAGCTACCTAATCAAGACGCCGGTCCAGAAGAGTGGCGGACACTTCTAGGGATTCAAGCAGATAACTGTCCGGCAATCATGCTTTTACCAGATCCGTTCACCATACGTAGTGACCATCTTCTCGCCGGATTGGATTTTGCATATCCGACAGCGGTAAAAATCGGTGGACTTGCCAGCGGAGGTGGACAACCTGGGGCTAACGCCCTTTTCTTCAACGACAAATCAGTCCGCTCAGGTGCGGTAGGTGTCGCATTTACCGGTGATTTGGCAGTAGAAACTATAGTGGCTCAAGGTTGTCGCCCAATCGGTGAGCCTCTAGTAGTGACTGAGTCAGACCTCAACGTCATTTCCAAGCTCGGAGATCAAACACCACTCGAGATTCTTCGAGACCTGTTCGAAGCCGCAGAGACACGCGAAAAACGTTTGATTCGTCGCTCCTTGCAAATTGGAATCATCATGGACCGCCTTGCACAGGATCAGAGCGAAGGTGAATTTCTAATCAGAAATGTGCTGGGTGCCGATGAAGAAGATGGCACGCTTGCTGTTGGAGAGCTTGTGCAGGAAGGTCAAGTCGTACAGTTTTTCGTTCGCGACGCCCAGGCAGCCGATGAAGACTTACGAATGATGCTAGAGGAATACATAGGCAACTTGGAAGGCGATATCCCGGCGTCTGCCTTACTGTTCAGTTGCCTCGGTCGGGGACAATACTTATACGGTTCACCAGATCACGACACCAAGATGTTCACTGATATGGTGGCCGACATCCCTATCGCCGGTTTCTTTTCAAACGGAGAAATCGGACCAATTGGGGATCAAACATTCTTGCACGGATACTCAGCCAGCTTCGCATTGTTTAAGCAAACATCAAAAGTTGGCAAGTAACCTAGTTTTCTAAGGGAGAACGTCAACTAATTCCTGTGGATCAATGATCCCGAACGCTTTAATAACCGCTCTTGTCGAATCGCCCTTCGATATTTGCAATATGCCATCAGGTAATCGATGTACACCGCTAATCGCGTAGTTGGCGAGCACCATGACTTGAGCTCGGCGGTAATCTCTCCAGCACTCATCAAAAGAATAGTCGCTGATTCCCCTGCCTTGGAGACAATCAACGTAATATCCAACAAGACTTTTTTCGTTATCAGAAAAAATCCTGAATGGAACTGCTGTCATCAAAAATTTTGCTAAGTCATTCGTTCCGCCTGCGTAAGCCGTTAACTGCCAGTCTATTACCACCGGCTCAAAAGCGGAGTCAGATTGACGAAGCAATATATTGCCTTGATGAAGATCATTATGAGTTAGCGTGTTCGGTCGATCATTCATGACATTCATCAGGTCTATCAGGCCTGAGCCGAGAAATTCTCCCGCGGAGATTAATCCATCGGTTTTCTCAATTTTTTCGTCCTGTTTAATCGCCTGCCACCCTAAAACTGATTCCATGAGGTTTTGGTTAAATAAGTGCGACCACGAAGAGTCGCGAATCCAACCGTGCTGAGATAGAGATTCGTCAAGCCAAAACATGGCTTGGTAAGCAGCTATAAATTCCAATACCCGGTGCGTCTCTTGAAGTCCCAATTGTGCATACTTACGCCCTTTGGGCAGAGGACCTATATCTTCAAATACAAAACAGGCAGTAGCTTCATCTGAATTTTGGGTCAACGAGTACATTAGCGGCAAACTAAAACCCTGGAACTTCTCCAGTAATTGATAGCATCCAGCCTCGCTCTCGTATGGTCCAAGTGCGGCCTCCCGTAACCGTATAACGTGATCTGCAGGCGGAATTTTTAAAACCACTACATTCGGGTGGTTAGACGTGCGTGCACTGTATTCAATTTGAACTCTGAATAATTGTGAAAGATGTGGATTATGGCCCGTCATCACTTCAAGCTGGAGTTTATCAATTCTGCAGTAGCCCAAGCTGGTCAACCGATCGGTCAGCCATTTCGCAGAAATATCTTCCTTGCATATCGGAATTTTTGACATTACAGGAAGTGTCACATCTGATAGTGCTGTAGTCCACTTAGATGTCTACTCAGAAACCAGTTTCCGGTAATATTTGACCAAAATTACAGGTTAATCAACAACTAGGATTTGATGGGGTGTCATGAGCAGATTTAATGGTCAGGTTGCTATTGTCACTGGAGGAGCCTTAGGAATTGGGGGCGCTACTGCCCGAAAATTGGCATCGGAAGGTGCAAAGGTTTTTATCGCTGATATAGATGACTCTTCTGCAGCCTCAAACTTGAAAAGAATCAAAGAGGCAGGTGGTATCGCAGCTACAAGTCATGTTGACGTTTCTCAAAGCATTGATATAAAGCGGATGGTCAATGAGGCTGTCGATTTGTATGGCAGACTGGACATACTCGTCCAAAATGCGTTCGGAGTTATAGCCGGTGAATCTCGAATACACGGCAGTGCTCTCACCNTCGAAGAAGATAATTGGAATTACGGTATCGACGTCTTGCTCAAGGCATTATATCTAGGACCAAAAAACGCAATCCCACACATGCGCGNTNCGGGCGGGGGCAACATCATCAACCTAGCCTCGGTACACAGNTTTCTTCAAGAGCCAGGTATGTTGGTCTATGAATCTGCAAAAGCAGGGGTCGTCGGCATGACCCGTCAAATGGCGACCGAATTTGGACCCGACAGAATCAGAGTAAATGCAATCGCACCAGGGCACATTGTTGGGGAAGGCTTNGCAAAAATGTGGAAAGATAACCCCACTGGACACGACTTTTTTGCTGACCAGTATCCACTCCGCAGAACTGGAACGCCTGAGGATATCGCCAGCGGTATAGCTTTCCTCTGTTCTGAAGAGGCATCATTCATAACCGGCCACACGCTCGCAATCGACGGCGGCTTATCTGTTCAGTTNCAAGAAAAATTCGGACTAAGACAAGCCAATTATGTGCGGANCAATCCCGATACGAATCTACCTACTTAAAAGTTNAGTTATTTCANATAACTGCCAGGAAACGCAATTTCGTTGACTGGATTTCGATCATTNGCAACATTGCCCTTTCCAATATCAGGATCAATGTCGTCNANTGTNCCTGGTACCCCAACNGCTATTGCACAGATNGTTTCGAATTCCTCACACGGAACGCCAGCAGCGCCGTAGGCNGCCTCNAGATCAATNCCNCCCATAGCTCGTGTGTTAAGGCCCATACGATTGGCCTGCAATGCCAATGACATCCATGCTGCTCCAGTATCGAAATGTGCGGTACGAATACTGTTACCGCCTTCATCAACAACACGAGCAAATACCAAAACAAGCATTGGTGCTTTGGTAGCCCATAAAGTATTTCCTTCATTCAGAACAGAGTTAAAACGAACTCGATCCGGTCCCTCTGTAGCGTAAACGAATAGCCATGGCTGCCTATTACTCGATGAGGGTGCCCAGTGGGCCGCTTCAAATAAAACAGCGATTTGTTGCTCGGACAACCGGTCATCGGTAAATGCCTTTGAAGACCAACGTTCCACAAACATCCGGTCTAGGGAATCGCTGGCTACTCTAGCGTTACTGAAGTTAGTTTCACTCATAACAACTGGTATCTCTTTCTATGAACTCACACGCCAGCACCTAACCGGTATGTTAGATACTCAGCGTTCCTCGTTAATGCTGTACACCACACCGGCGTCAAAGCGTAACTCAAATTTCGGCGACTCTCAAAAGCGTTTTCGCATCTCCGTCGACGAAAGATCCGATCGAAATTGAGACTCAGGTAGTTCATAAAACATACCTGTGAATCGTTGTGGCACTGAGACATCACGGAGACCCTGAAATTTCCCTCTTGAGTTAATTCTTCCTGCAACTATAAAGTTGCAGCCATTTTCTCCAATCAAATCGAGTGAGTTATCCACTGCTGATGCTGAAGCAGCAACGTGATCAGGGTAATAGGTTTCATCAAAAAGGCGAATACAAGTATCGAATCCAATGACGAAGGTGGCGCCAGGCAAAATTGATGATTTTTCTGTGAAACGAGGAGCGCTTGTCAGAATCAAAGATTTGCCGTCTTTTAATATCTGTTCAGCTCTTTTACTGAGTTCCTTTTTTGGAAGTAATGGTTTATCAACGTTCCGTATTGAAATCTCGTAATATCCTTTATTACCCGTCATCGACATGGCGGCCAACAATAGACTCTGGTGGCCGTGATGAATCGGATTAAACGACCCCGCAAGCACCAGTGGTTTGTTGGGAAGCGATTCGCTCTGCGTACCATCAACGTCTATAACCAGTGCCCCAATTTCCTCTGTGTAGAGTCGGTTAACCGAATTCATCAATTCGCTCCGTCTCAAGAATGCTAATTTCTAGCCGATCGTCGATTTTCAATACAGCGGCAATGGAATTCATGACAATAGCTGCAACTATCTTCTCTTCATCAACTCGAGTCCTAGCTTCTTTGTCAAACCAGACGGAGATGCCGCCCGTTTGCCTTCCATCAGACCAGGCAATATGCGCTCGATCCTCACCCTTCCTAATCCGATCAGTGGCTATTGCTGCGGTGCACCCGACACCAAAAAGAGATTGCTTCAAGTTGTCAGGGGCAAGGTAGCGAGCCCGTTTCTGAGCCGATTCAGCTATCAGAATGGCCTCAGATTCGGAGACATGCTGATCAGCCTGAGTCCCAACAAATTCGTCAAGCGCTTTTTGAGTGTAGGGAACCTGCACTTCCAGGATAGTGCGAGAGGCGCCAGGCTCAGCAAACAATGCGCTTATCGCACTGATTCCGGCGCCGGTTATTACCACGCAACCTGTGCCGGGAACAGTATGGAACTTTCGCGCAAGTTCCTCCATTGTCACTAATTCTCCCCACAAGGCGTGTAATCTCTGCATTAAAGTCGATTGACCTTCAAGTGAAAGTCTAACGTAGGTTTCACATAAGGCTACCTTCATAAGAAGCCGATTTACTCAAATGGAAATCAAGAGTAGGGTTCCCAGAATAATTCAAAAGAGACCATGTCATGCCGATGAGGTAAATACTCAAAATGCTCGAACACTTCCATGTTCCTGAAGAAGATGAAGTAAGGATTATGCCGGATTCTCTTCGCAAAACCGTCAATGCCTTATTTTTGAAAATTGGGTTTTCTGAACAAGACGCCTGGCAGGCAACAGACGTGCTCCTGCTTTCAGATACACGCGGCGTGGATACCCATGGCGTCTCCAACATGATGCGAAACTACATAAGAATGGTTGGAGAAGGAAGCATAAATCCAAGACCAACATGGCGAATCACACGTGAAACCCCGACTACTGCAAACGTGGATTGCGATCGGGGTCTTGGCATCGCGGTAATTCCGCAAGTGATGAAATTAGCCATCCAAAAAGCGCGTGACACTGGTGTCGGTGCTATCACAATGGGAAATGGACGGCACGCCGGGATGATCGCTTACCACGCAATGATGGCTTTGCCCCACGATATGATCGGCTATTCCATCACCGCCGGCGGACAATCAATGCCACCGACCTTTGGCAGCGAACCTAGACTCGCGCCCAACCCACACGCATGGGCCGTTCCCGCCGACAAAGAAGCTCCCTTTGTTCTAGATATTTCATCATCAACTGTGGCCGCCAACAAAATCCAATTGTTGAGAAGGATGGAAGCCATGACCATACCCGGACTTATGGCAGATAAAGAAGGCACTCCAATAATGGATGAACGACCAGTGCCGGAAGAAACAATATTGTTACCAAATGGAGCAACACGTGAACTCGGTTCTCATAAAGGGTATGGCATGAGTGCTGTCGCTCAAGTTTTCGGAGGTCTTCTTTCACATGGAACTTTCGGACCGTACGAAGGCGGACACATGTCGCACTTTGTTGCGGCTTACTCAATTGAAGCATTCACAGACATAGCAAGATTCAAGTCATCAATGGATGACTTCCTGAAATACCTACGTGAAACACCACCTGCGCCAGGGCACGATAGGGTTTACTACGCTGGCTTACCGGAGCACGAAGAATCGATTGATCGACACAATCGTGGGATACCTCTTCACAAAGAGGTAGTCGACTGGTTCGACAAGACAACTGCGGAATTCAATATCCCACAGTTGGAACGATAGGAGTTTTATCGAATGCTTGATCATTTCCATGTGCCGATAGAAGATCAGGTTCTAGTCAACCGAGAGGATTTACATCGCGTAACCGCAGACATATTCAGCGTAATGAGGCTATCTGAAGAAGATGCAAATCTTGCAGCTGACGGGCTAGTCACGGCCGACATCAGAGGATGTGAGACCCATGGGGTTTCCAATATGCTGCGTGTTTATAAAAAACAATACGAAGATGGAAATATCAACCCACAGCCAAGATGGAAAATCACAAAAGAATCAGCAGCAGTGGCAACTATTGATGCCGATGGTTCACACGGATTAGTCATATGCCCACAGGCCATGGATATTGCCGTGGAAAAAGCCAGTAAAGTAGGCATAGGAGCCGTCACGATCCACAACAGTGGTCATGCAGGAATGATGGCCTACCATGCTATGCGAGCAATGCCGCATGACATGATCGGCTACGCCATAACCGGCGGAGGGGCCATAATGGTGCCTACATTCGGTGCCGTTCCAAGAGTCGGAGCTGTTCCTCATGCTTGGGCAATCCCTGCAGACAAGATGCCGCCATTCGTTTTGGACATTTCATCATCATCTGTAGCGGCTAACAAGATACAACTTCTCAGGCGAACAGGTGCGCGTTTGCTTCCCGGATTGCTTGCTGAAGAAGACGGGACGCCGATAATGGAAACTCAAGAGGTACCTGAACAAACTCGACTATTACCTTGGGGCTCAACAAGAGAGCTAGGATCACATAAAGGCTACGGAATGGCAGTAATTGGACAGGTGTTCTCAGGAATTTTGTCGGCCGGGATTTTCGGAGCCATTAACCCAACGAAAACAGGACCACAACGTAACGGATCACAATTTGTCGCGGCGTTCAGTATCGATGCATTTCGTGATGTTGCGGAATTCAAATCCTCAATGGACCAGTTCCTAACCTACTTGGTGGAAACGCCTCCGGCTCCTGGGCATGACCGCGTTTACTATGCTGGACTGCCAGAACACGAAGAGGCGCAGGTTCGAGAACGTAACGGAATACCGCTTCATCGCGAGGTAATCAAATGGTTCGATTCAACGACGGACGAACTAAAGATAGAACCCCTAACAAAATCCTAACCCAGAGAATAAACCAATGGGTAGCTCAATCTAAATAGCAGTTACTTCTTCTAGATCGAAAGCTTCAAGCTCTTCTTCAAACAGTTCAATATTAGGGACCGACTCCTGTTCTCCCCTCTCCCCATCACCTGCAACCATGACGGGCTCAAGCGTCGGCGCTATTACGACGTCCTCGTCGATGGTGGCCGGTCCAGCAATTGAACCATTGGACCTGATCGAACGTGAATTGATGGTGTAACCACAAGTTATACAACTCAGAAAGGAGCCGAAGTTGTCAGAGCCAAGTTCCACCGTACCTTCTTTACACCGCATACAAGATCTGAAATACAGCATGGTTGTGTCTCCAGTTTTGCCTATGAACACTTTGGTTTCATAGATCTGATTTAATCGAATGGCGGCAGACTATCCGGTAACGGCTAAACATTTCCTAGTAAAGATTTTTACGGGTTTTCGTGAATGTTGACGATTAGGAAATTCCGACAAATCCAAAAGTTCGGGGGCAGAGTTATGCTTCCATTAACTCGACAGAATCAAAATTATTCGCGTTACACAACGCGTAACGAACCAAATCCGGAGGCGCTACCTAATGGCAAGGCTATTCATTTTAGGAGCAGGAACCCCCACTCCAACTCCGACTCGTTTCGGGTCAGCCTACGTACTGGAGATTGAGGGTGAAAAAATAATGTTTGATTGCGGGCCGGCCACTACGCACAAACTAGTGAAAGCTGGCCTCTGGCCTACGGATATTGACTATATATTTTTCACTCACCATCATTTCGACCACGACATCGATTACCCATGTTTTCTGCTCACGCGATTCGACCAG
>PBRL01000013.1 GCA_002725925.1 Chloroflexota bacterium | reverse complement strand
CTCTACTACGTAAGTTTCTGGTTTCGCGGGCTTCGATGGAGGTCTTTGGCCAGAACCGCAAACATCGGCGGAAATAACGGCGACAAAGTTCCCGGACCCACAACACTAGCCGGAATAATTCTGATGGGTTGGTTCGCAAACTCTGTTGCATTCTTAAGGCTCGGCGACGCCTATAGAGGATGGTCACTTGCGCAGGAAACCGATAGCGCATTTCCGTCGTGCCTTGGAACAGTGGTTGCGGAACGGGTACAGGATATGGTCGCCGTGTTAATTCTCGTCCTAGTAGGTGCAATTTGGATCACTGCAGAAGGAGATTCAAAAGTACCCGGATGGGTCATTATTACAGCGTTTCTACTGGTTGCAACGCTTGCAACCGTACTACTGGTGATGCGAATAACAGGTGAGCGAATTTCAAGGCAATTGCCGAACAGGTTCAAATCAGCATATATAAATTTCCAGCAGGGGACACTCGATAGCTTTTCAGGTCGGGTAATTGCTCCTCAACTAATGCTAGGCATCATTGGCTGGTTGCTCGAGATCTGTCGCTTTTATTTCGTGGCAGATGCCATGAATATAGAAATTTCATTTGGGATCATAATGTTTGCAGCCCTTGCTAACGCTATGCTCACAACGATTCCAACTCCCGGTGGATTCGGATTTGTAGAAGGCGGATTAACCGGGTTACTTATTCTATTTGGACGAACCGATTCGGAGGCAATCAGCCTCGTGGCTGTTGACCGGACGATTAGTTGGTTAAGTGTCGTGTTTTTCGGTGGAATATTATTTGTTACATGGCACGCAATAAAAGCCAAAAGATCCTCAAGGACTTCATCACTATCAGAAAAATAGTACCTGTCGAGTATCAAAAACTCGGTTAATATCATGAGCGCGTAACCAAACACTCACATTACAAGTACAAGGCTTCATTCAAATGGTGGACAAGAAAAAAGTACTGGTCACCGGACTTAGTGGTCTGGTAGGAACAGCACTTCGCAAAGATTTCGAGGAGCGCTACGAGCTTTCATCATTGTCACGCTATGGCACAGATGGAATAGCCAACACCCATAATTTCAAAGGTAACATCGCTGAACTCGACACGATGATTCCGGCATTTGAGGGGCAACATACAGTCGTCCACCTCGCAGCTGACCGTAGCGCTAATGCCAATTGGGAGTCGGCACTTCGAAACAATTTTGTTGGTGTCTACAACGTTTACGAAGCCGCCAAACAAACAGGCGTCAAACGGATAGTGTTCGGTAGTTCTCAACATGCAGTAGGAGGCTTCTACCAGGATGAGCCCTACAAGACTATCCTCGCAGGCAATATCGATCAGGTGAAACGCCCATACAAACTAATCGACGAAACTGTTCCAATCCGACCTGACGGGTACTACGGCGCTTCGAAGGCGTACGCGGAAGGTCTCGGAAGCTATTACAGTGAGTTCCACGGAATCTCATCCATCAATATACGGATCGGCTGGACCATATCCAACGACGACCCCACTGTCGCTGGTGGCGGGCTGGCAATGTGGTTGTCACACAGAGACACCGCACAAATACACGTAAAAGCAGTCGATGCACCAGATTCACTTATGTACACAGTTGTATTCGCTATGAGCAATAACTACTGGAATATATTTTCGCTAGATAAAGCACGTAAAGTTCTAGGATACGAACCTCAAGACGATGCAGGGAAGACATTAAATCTTGACCGTGAGTTACCCCTGAGGGATAACACCGAATACAAACAACACGAAGAAGATCCAGATACTTACTAGCACATGTAAATCGCGGGAAACAAAAGGTGCATAAGCATTTCACTGTGCTACGATTTTTTAGTTGAGATCAACAAATTTGCGAAGTACAGGTCTCACATAAATAGGGGCTGTAGCTCAATTGGGAGAGCGCTTCAATGGCATTGAAGAGGTAGAGGGTTCGAATCCCTCCAGCTCCACCAAAAATTGCTTTGAGCGGCACCACTTCACAACAGCCTCGACTTTTCTTTTAATAATGGAAAGGTTAGCTCCACATATAAAGAGACCCCGCCTCATCAGCGGGGTCTTCAGTTTGGATTGTTCTTGGCACGCCCGGAGGGATTTGAACCCCCGACCCTCTGGTTCGAAGTCAGTGTTTCATCGTAAATCTATGTCGGCTGCTTTTTGTTGAAGTATGCGGTTTTTCAGTTCAATATGCCCCATTTACAAGGGTTTTAAGTTTGTGGCCGTTTGCAGACTTTTTATCAAACCGCCCCCAAATCCCGTGTGTGACACGTGGTGTTAAGTGTGCGCGGGTCTGTCCTTGTTAACTTGGTGAAATCTGACGATGACAATTAATCCCCTAGGTAAACTAGGTGTTAGTATCGCCCCCATTCAGCAAGGGTCAATAAAGCTAGATCGTGTCACGCCCTCAGCACAAATTGGAAGAAATTCCCATATCCATGGCATCTCACAAATCATTAGATCCTGAAAACCCGGACATACTTTATGGCTCTACCAGTTCCCTTTGGGACGCCCGCCACTCTATCGAATGGGGGATCAAACGAATTGCTGCCCTTGGCTTACAAGGTATAGAACCATATGCGAAACAGATAGAACAACACCGTTCTAACCCACTGGCACTTAAGGAAAAATTCACTGCGGCGAACGTCACACTTATCGATGTCTCGAACGGAGCAAAGGGCCAGTCGACAAATTTCATCGACCCAGAAAAAACTGAGAAAACAATCGAAGACCATGTAGCATTCGCCCGTGACTTCCTTCAGCCNTTCGGCTGTGATCTATGGAANTGCAACATGGGTGCCCGACCGATCGGTNGCACTACAGAAGAACAGTTNAAAACACTTGCCGATACCCTTAACGAGATTGGTCGCCANACGATCGATATGGGTATTCGACTTGCTCCGCATCCACACATCTGGGGTCCTGTGGAACGCGAACACGAGGTGCGAGCTATGCTCGANCTCACAAACCCTGACTACGTCTGGTTCACACCTGATACGGGACACCTGTGCCTTGGCGGCATGGACCCGGTCCAAGTCATGAGTGATTACCTACCTCGCATCGCCGAGGTACATCTGAAGGACACCTATGCAAAGTATCGAGAAAACAACGCTACCCCGACGCGCGAACAGCACGCCGCAGCCAGCGTGTATCACAATATGGGTGGGGGAGGCGTGGACTTCACAACCGTAATGAAATTATTAAGAAACCGACACTATAAAGGCTGGGTCGTGCTGGACATGGATGGACCACGCGAAGGTGATGACGGCTTCGAAGCGATCGGCGGAAATCTCGATCTAGCTATCGACGACTACCTAGCCCACAACGTCAACTACCTGAGGGTAATACTAGGCGTAGGACTACCACCACTCTAGGCGTAGTAAATTCCTAAATCAATTGGAATAACCCCGATGATATTCGATGGACACGCATACTGCTTTCCTTCACTTCGCGGTTCAGCAGGGTTCTCAGATCCCGACCAGCTCCGTCGGCACCTGCAACTTGCCATCTCCGGCAACCAACAACCCGTATGGCGAGTCCGGGACCGCGCTACCGGTGATAATGAGGCATTGATTGATGCGAGCAATCGTTACGAATTAAAAGGAGTCAAAGACTCAGATTTTCACGCTGCGGAAAACGGNAGGTTCGAATGGACGGTNGACGGCGAANTNTACACCAAACAGTATTTACCACCCCAGATTACTGACATGTCATACCCTCCCGACAGGTTAGTGGCAGAAATGGACTACGCAGGCGTTGAAAGGGCGCTGCTACATCGAACTCCTTATTTAGGAATAGGTAATGACTTCATTGCAGACTGNGTCAAACGGTTNCCAGAACGTTTGATGGGTCTGGCACACGTAGAGGAATGGCTGATCAGTGTCGATCCGGATACTTCAGTACAGAAAGTCGAGAAGGCAATCCAGCAGCAGGGGCTTTCAGCTTTACAGTTTCTCTCCCCACAACTAAACCTTTATGGCCAACGTGAAGCTTGGGACGGTGAGAACTTCCGTCCCTTCTGGGACCGAGTCTCCGAGTTAGAGATACCGGTGTTTTTCTCACTGAAAGGTCGGGTAGATCCACGAGTAGAAAGCTATATCGAAGAACTCAAAACACTCCGACGGTGGGTAAACAGNTATCCCGACGTCACAGTCGTACTAACACATGGTCTTGAATGGCCGCATTTCATTAAAAAAGACAAAATCGTGTTACCTGAGGAAGTCTGGGTTCCATTTGAGAATCCAAACCTGCATCTTCAANTGCTATTCCCCATCTCGCTCGGAACTGTATGGGACTATCCAATGACCNAAGTACAACCTACGATAGTGGAATGTGTGGAACGACTGGGCGCTGACCGTCTCATGTGGGGAACGGATATGCCCATGNTCATGCGGTACTGGAGTTACCGCCAAAATATAGATTTCATCCGACGATACTGCAGCTTTCTTGATACCGAGCAAACAGATGCAATTCTCGGAAACACATCCGCTCGTCTGATGGGCGTCGAGTCGTGAAAAGCATTGTGTGCAACACAAGATTATCGNCAGTTGTATCCGTCCAGTGAAGACATCAAAATACGTTTTATGACTTAGCAAATGCCCCGGCAATCTGTATCCTTCATTTGAAAATCATACAAACAACCTAATAATTCAATAATCCTTTGTGAGCATCAAACTCACTAAAACGAAAGCGACCTTTATATAACTGGAGATACTGATGTCTGACTTGAAACTTTATTCACCCTCAGAATCGTTCAGCGCGGATGCCCACATAAAAAGCCTGGATGAATACAATTCTGAATACGATCGCTCAATTTCCGATCCGGATGCATTCTGGGCAGAAAAAGCAAGTGAATACCACTGGTTCAAGAAATGGGACAAAGTACGCGAATTCAACTACGACGTACGCACAGGTCCTNTATCAATAAAGTGGTTCGANGGCGGACAGACTAATATCGCCTACAACTGCCTCGACCGGCATTTAAGCACTCGCGGCAACCAAACCGCTATTATNTGGGAAGGTAATGAACCCGGAGAACAACGTGAAATCTCTTACAACGAACTTCACCANGAAGTAAGTAAATTCGCTAATGTTCTGAAATCCCGCGGTGTGAAAAAAGGCGATCGAGTCTCCATATACCTGCCGATGATTCCAGAACTCGCTGTTGCGATGCTCGCCTGTGCGCGCATCGGCGCAATTCACTCAATTGTATTTGGTGGGTTCTCAGCAGATGCGCTCGGAGATCGCATTGCNGATGCATCTTGCACCACTCTTATAACGTGTAATGGAACTCACCGAGGCGACAAGCCAGTTCAAATGAAAACTGTTGCAGATGAAGCAATGGCATCTGCCGAAAAACAAATGGGCAAAGCTGTCGATACGTGCATAGTCGTAGAAAGAATTCCCGATAGTAAAAATGTCGAACATGACATGAAAGACGGTCGGGACCTTTGGTACGCAGATGTCATGGCAGATGTATCAGATCAATCTGAAGCAGAAGCAATGGAANCGGAAGATCCTCTATTCATCCTTTATACCTCAGGTTCGACAGGTCNACCCAAGGGAGTGCTGCACACTACCGCGGGTTATATGGTTTACGCCAGTCAAACNCACAAGTACGTTTTCGACTACCACGATGGTGATATTTACTTCTGTACNGCAGANATCGGATGGGTAACCGGACANTCNTACATCGTNTACGGNCCANTAGCCAATGGCGCNACAACNATCATGTTNGANGGNATACCGACATANCCTGGNCCAGANAGATTNTGGCAGATNGTAGAAAAATGGAANGTGAANCAGTTNTACACNGCNCCAACNGCAATCAGNGCAATNGCNCGACTNGGAAANGAGTACCCCGATCNATATGAAATGCCATCANTNAANTTNCTAGGNTCNGTCGGAGAACCGATNAANCCNGAAGCNTGGCGATGGTACAACACNCANGTAGGAAAAGAACGNTGTCCGATCGTTGACACATGGTGGCAAACGGAAACNGGNGGAATCTTGATCACNCCAATTCCNGGNGCNATNGCNACTAANCCNGGTGCNGCNACNNTNCCNTTTTTCGGNATAGANCCGGAGATTCTCGATCCNGAAANCGGTAATCCACTNNAAGGCNACGGTGTCTCNGGNGTNCTTGCNCTNAAAGCCAGTTGGCCNGGACANATGAGAACNCTNTANGGNGACCATAAACGNTTTGAAAATACTTACTTNGATACNTANAAGGGNTANTANTTCACNGGTGATGGNTCNACNCGTGACGAAGATGGNTANTACTGGGTNACCGGACGAGTAGACGACGTTATAAACGTATCTGGCCATCGAATGGGAACCGCCGAAGTCGAAAGCGCCCTGGTGCTGCACAGCGCCGTCGCCGAAGCTGCTGTCGTAGGCTTTCCGCACGAGATAAAAGGGCAGGGAATTTACGCGTACGTCACGTTAAACGTCGGTGAAGAATATTCTGATGAATTGAAGCAAATCCTTCGAGGCCAGGTCCGAACAGTCATCGGGCCAATTGCTTCTCCTGATGTAATTCACTGGGCACCTGCTTTACCCAAGACACGTTCAGGGAAGATCATGCGGCGAATTTTACGAAAGATTGCAACCGACGAAATCGACACAATCGGGGACACATCTACACTAGCTGAGCCAGAAGTCGTTGATGATCTGATAGCCCGTAAAGGACAATAATTCACATAGCGTATGGTGAATTTATTTGGACAATTCTCATGCCTAAGGTGCAATAGAACCGTAGAGATCGAAACAGGGGACGTATTAGGGTTGAGCGCGCACGCTATTCGGCCTTTCACTTCGACAAGTTGTTTCTGATCCAAATTAATGCAAAAAGTACTTCAAAGCCCCATCAACACTCATAAACATAAAAGCCGTCAACAAATCATCACCTTGAGTTTGATCATTGTGATTATGCTTCTCGGAATGTCATGTTCGTCGCAACCCGCATCTTCGGATACTCCTACTGGCGCCTATGACTCCTGCAAAGGGTTTGCTGANTCAAATATGATCGAAGATCTGACAGGAACAGTCGGATTGGTGGAACGGACGCAGATCTTGGATATTGACTCTATTCCAGGACTCACCGAAAGCGGTGCCGTCAACAACTGCATAATCGAGGTTTTCCGTACAGTCAATGACACAAATCAGCCCTCAGCTGGGGACTCACTGACGATATCAATTGTGAGGTTTGAGTCAAAGGAGCAGGCCCTGCTTTTGTACAACTCAGCTCTTGCATCCGCTTTAATAACTGCAGAGCAAATTGGCGATATAGCTGTAATCCAACAAGGCCTCATCGGAAATGATTCATATCTAATGGACGTGAAGAGCGGTGGTGTAGGGGCAATAGCCGTTTACGTTCAAGAAACCGCTTTTATATCAATGAGCTCGACAGCTGATTCAGAGGGCAAAGCATTGTTGGACGCCGGAAGTCTGACAGCCGCAGCTCTACTGGTACAAGCCCGAATACCATAGTTAGTTAATCCCAATAACAAATGAATTTTTTTAGTCGCTCAACAAATTAAAAAAGTGCCTGAAAACAATTAACACAAACCAGTAAACCGTTCTTGTTCCACAATTCGTTATATGCAATGACTGTTTCAAGAAAAGGACAATATGAATTACAGGCTTTTCGGACGAACAGGCGTATACATAAGTCCTCTCGTTTTGGGTTGCATGATGTTCGGTCAAAAAACCGACCTAGTTAACACTCGCAAGATTATAGATCGCGCTATCGATGAGGGAATCAATTTTCTGGACACCGCCGATGTCTACGGCAAAGGCGCATCGGAACAGTTCGTAGGTGACGCACTCAAACGTAACGGGAACCGTGAAAATGTTTTCCTCGCCACCAAAGTAAATGGCCGGATGTCAGATCACCCTAACCACATTGGGAATAGCCGACTACACATCATCGAGGGTTGCGAAAATAGCCTGCGACGCTTACAGACTGATCACATTGATCTATATCAGTTACACCGACCAGATCCTCACATCGCTATAGATGAGTCGCTTAGAGCGATGGATGATCTGGTTTCATCAGGAAAGATTCGATACTCGGGAACGAGTAACTTCGGATCCTGGCAAATCGTTGAATCACTATGGGCCTCAGAAAAACACTCTAAAGGACGATTTGTAAGTGACCAGTCACCTTTTAATCTGGCTGATAGGCGTGCAGAACGCGAGCACATACCGATGTGCCAGACCCATGGCCTGGCGTTCATTCCATGGTCTCCGCTGGCTGGTGGAGGGTTAACTGGAAAATACAAACGGATAAAAAAACAGATCACGGGTACGCGATTCGGAGATGAAACAGATCCCTTAAAGCTAAAGAGGTTCAGCTCCGGAGTGATCGATATAACAGACGCCCTTGAACCAATTGCTCTGGCACATGCAGCAACGGTTGCTCAAGTCGCTTTAGCATGGGTTATAGCCCAGCCTGGTGTGACTGCACCAATCATTGGACCTCGCACAATGCAACAACTTGAAGATAATCTTGGGGCTCTAGATCTACAGTTGAGCGGTGAGGAATTAAGTCTGATTGATGAATTAGCTCAACCTGGAACAAACGTTGCTGATTACTATGAAGCCAGCTTCAAGCCAAATCAGCACCACTTCTAGGACTGCACAACAAATATTCAACCGGAGGACGAACTAAAGCTCAAACAAAAATTACATGATGTAGTAGCTTGATTTCGATTAAATGACTGATACAAAAAAAGTTTTGATTACCGGAGGTGCTGGCCTGATTGGTTCGATCATAATCAACAGGCTCGGCAATAAATATGAGTTTTCATCCCTAGACCTCCGCGCTGNTGATGGCGTGCCATCAACAGTAGCGAATCTNGACAANCTAGACGCGATCATTCCTGCATTCAATTTAATCGATACTGTTATTCATCTAGCGGCCGATCGATCACCGGAAGGGTCCTGGAACTCGATACTGAAAAACAATTTGATCGCNACTTACAATGTATTCGAAGCTTCGAAACTGGCAGGTGTGAAAAGAGTCATATGCGCTAGCTCNAACCATGCTGAAGGCGGATTTTACCTTGATNCNCCTTGGAAGCACATAAATGACGGCAACTTCCATCTGTTAGAACAAGACAATTACGAGCTCTTAACTGAAAAGTGCATGATACGACCCGACAGTTACTACGGCGTCTCCAAGGCATACGGCGAATCTCTAGGTAGCTACTACAACGACTATCACGAATTAAGCTCGTTCCACCTAAGGATTGGATGGGTACTTGAAGATGATGACCCAACATTTTCTCCCTACGCTCTTTCACTATGGCTGAGCCACCGAGACACGGCACAAGTCCTGGATCTTTGCATTGAGGCTCCTCTATCCCACCGATATGACATTTTCAATGCAACTTCTGATAACACCTGGAAGATATTCGATATCGAACATTTGAAAAAAGCACTTGGCTATATACCGGAGGATCGCGCTGGGTCAGACTTTATTAGACGCGAATACACTCGCCGCGATTAATTGAGCAGAATTCTCATAGTGACAGCCACTATAACTTTGCTGCCACCCCTCCATCGACGTTAATAATTTCACCTGTGATGAAGCGAGACTCCTCAGACACCAAAAACAGTACGAGGTTTGCGACATCCTCTGGGTAGCCTGGACCCGGCGTGATTTGCATGAGGTCAAACATTTTTTCAAATGCATGGTGCCCCCCATCAGGATCGGTAATGGTTCCCCGTGTCGCCCCTGGAGTCATTATTTGACCAGGCCTGACTCCGTTAACCCTTATACCACTACGACCACCGACACCCGCCATATAGCGAGTAAGGGCGTCCACTCCTGCCTTGGCTGCCCAGTAAGACGAAGATGTTGAACCAAATTTATCTACCATCTTCGGGCTTGCGCCCCGCTGAGCAGCAAGTGATGACATATTCACAACTGCCCCACCGCCGGCTTCAATAAGATGAGGCCAAACAGCTCGGCTCATATAAAAAGTCCCGTTCAAGTTAACATTAATTACCCGATGAAAGTCCTCAGCTGACTCATCGGGAAAATTGCCGCTAGCTCCACCTCCCGCGTTGTTGAAAAGAACATTTATCGACCCATAAACATTAATAGCTTCTCCCACAGCTAAATTAACCGCCTTTTCATCAGACACGTCACATTTGATAAACGTGGCCTCTCCCTCAGTAGCGTTAATAGAAGCTGTGACCGCTGCACCCTCACGCTCCCGCCTAGCCATCAGAATCACCCTTGCACCCTCACGTGCAAACAGATGCGCAGTACCTTCGCCGATACCGCTGTTCCCACCAGTGATCAAGGCGACTTTACCCTCAAGTCTATTTGCCATGTTGACTCCCTCGAAATAATGTAACTAAACAACCTATTGCGAACCATAGAACGATGCGCACAAATAACAATTAAGTGATCTGGTTCCGCAGATCTGAACGACCATTCCAGATTCGACAAAGGTTGTCATCTAAAATATCTATCACCCGTTCTTCGTACATTCGAGTTTCCCCACCCGTGTGCGGAGTGATGATTACATTCTCTAGATCCCACAAGATCGAATCTCCGCCGAGTGGCTCGTCCCAAAAATGATCAAGCCCGGCACCAGCAATCTGACCAGATTTCAACGCCTCTGCAAGCACTGGCTCATCAACACATTGTCCTCGAGCAACGTTAATCAAATACGCTGTCGATTTCATCGCTTCAAAAACGCGTGCATCTACTATGTTTTTAGTCTCGGCTGTAAGTGGGCATGTCAAGACAACGAAATCAGCTTGCGGAACTAATTCATTCAACCTATCAGGGGTAACAAGGTCATCTACTGATGTAGCTGAGGTAGCCGGATTGCGTTTCGTAGCGATGACACGCATATCAAACGCCTTAGCAAAACGTGCCAACCTTGAACCAATTGTTCCCATACCGATTATAAGAAGAGTCTTCCCGATCAACTCATCCTCACGCTTTGTGAGATCACCTAGCATTCCTCGCCATACATGAGTGTTTTGATTGTCGCGTCCGGTATGAATGTGTCGATTCAATGCAAGCATCAAAGACATCGCATGTTCGGCAACCGCATTCTGGTTAACCCCTGATGCATTTGCCAGCACGATTCCTCGTTCCGAAAGCTCATCCAGGGGGAACTGATCGAAACCAGCACCTATGGATTGAATGTACTTGAGTTTTGAAGCTCGTTCCAATAAATCGTTATCCCAGAATCCCGAGACAACAAATACATCTGCATCATTGATGCGAGATATTGTTTCTTCTGACGTCCACGTCTGAAAGTAGTTCACTTGAGGATTACGGGCGGCATACCGTTCCTCCATTCGGTAGGCCACATGAGCGAAATGAACAGTGGTGTTCTCTGGGGATGGAAATGTCTCCAACTTAGGTGTCTCCTATTTTTTCAACTGATACGTTGACTTTAATTCATAGGGCAAATTGGTCAAAAATAAGTCAGCACTTAGCATGGCACGACAACTCTGTTCACGTCAGGACTCATGTAACTTAAAGGAATCTATATATGCATATATCCGTCTAAAACGACTAGCCGGGCGAATGATAGCGCCATATTGGCCATAACACTCAATAATGCCCGAAAACATCCATATCGAAAACGATCATGCCCAGGTCACNGTATCGCCTGATGCAGGGGCTTCCCTGAGATCNATTAACGTNAAAAAAANTNATGGCTTCTTCGAATTGCTTTCTGGTGGGGACNAGCAAACATAATCCCNCCAAGCTTCCNCACGGCGAAGGATCATTCGTGATGGCTCCGTGGGTTAACAGAATCCGAGGCGGCAGACTCGTAACACCCAACGGTATTCAAANTATTCCAATNAACGACCCTCCACATGCTATTCACGGTTTGGTTAGAGAATCTGAATGGCAAATCAAATCAGTTACAGATACTTCGATCCAAATGTCGATTAATCTAGCTAAGCCATGGCCTTTCAAGGGACACATAAAATACTCCATCTACCTCAAAGGACGATCCCTTGTCCAGACTATGCAAATGTTTGCTGCCGATGATGAAAAACGGGCATTCCCTGGAAGCCTAGGGTGGCATCCATGGTTTAACAGAACTCTGGGTTCAGATCTCGNGGAGGTAAAGGCAGAAGTNTCTGGTCAATGGGAACTGGATGAAACCCTTACTGCCACAGGAAATTTGGTTGATTCGAACATAACAAAACAACTTCGGAAGGGNATACNTTTAANTCCNGGCGATGTCGACGGTTGTTTTCTCCGGGCGTCCGGAGGAAAAGTGATACTCACCTGGCCTGAACTAGAACTCGAAATGTCTGGGTCGGATACCATCACTCACTTTATGCTGTACTCGCCAAAACATGCACTTTGCGTCGAACCACAAACCTCAACGGTTGACGCTGCGCAGTTAGCTGAAAGTGGCATTNCACGTACAGGCCATGTTCTTGTCGATCGCAAACACCCATTGACAGCAACAACAACCTGGATGTGGAACGAATAAATATGAAAGTATCCGATCCAGCAATATCTATAACTGGACTGAGGTTTAATTACGGAAACCGGTCTGTACTAAACGAAATTAACCTTGAAATCCCCCNTGGTATTTCATTTGGAATACTAGGCGCAAACGGTACGGGCAAAACAACGCTTGTACGATTACTCATCGGTCAACTCAAACCAATTNCAGGATCAATTTCCGTATTTGGAAACCTCCCCGGTCCCGCCCAATCTAACTTGGTCGGATACATGCCTCAACGTAACGCCCTTTATGAAGCATTGTCTGTACGAGAAAATCTCGACTTCTTCTCAAGAATGCTAGGACTTTCAAAAAAACATGAACGCTCAAAATCNGTCGAATCGACAATNTCCTTGGTGGGTCTTACCGAGCGNGCTGATGACGTCGTTGGCGAATTAAGCGGTGGTATGCGACAACGCGTGAGCCTCGGAGCTGCAATGATCCACGAACCTGACCTCCTCCTGTTGGATGAGCCCACGGTTGGACTGGATCCGGAACTACGAGCAATGTTCTGGCAGCATTTCACCCAACTCACGGATGCGGGCAAAACCATAGTCATCTCAAGCCACACAATGGACGATGCATCACACTGTGATTATTTGGGTTTTATGCGTGGAGGAACATTTATAGCCACAGGTACACCTGATGAACTGAGGGAGTCGACGGGCAAATTTAACTCGACACTCGAAGATGCATTTCTACATCTATCAAGAGAAAACTCTTATGTCTCTTGATAGAAAATATGCCATTGCCTCACGAATTGTGAGAGAAATCAGACGAGATCGACGTTCTATTGCCATGATCATTGGTGCACCTGTGATCGTCATGTCACTAATCGGATTTAGTTTCCAGACTCAAAAATCCGTTCTAAACGAAGCAGCGCCAGCACTGATCGCGACGATGGTGATGTTTTTCGTGTTCGTTCTAACTGCAGTTAGTTTTTTACGCGAGAGATCACANGGAACACTTGAGCGACTTCTATCAACAGCGGTCTCTAGAGGTGATCTACTAGTTGGATATCTCACAGGATTCCTAATATTTGCCTTAATCCAGTCATTGATCATTCTNATGTACACGCTCTTCGTAATTAACGTTGATTACGCAGGAAAGTTATGGGACATCATCTTTATCCTACTCATCGTTACAATAACTTCCGTCAACATGGGCATTTTTGTTTCCACATTTGCCCGAAACGAATTTCAGATTATCCAATTCATTCCTTTACTGATTGCTCCTCAAATTTTCTTGTCTGGAGTGATACTCCCCACGTCACAATTACCCAGTTATTTTCAAGTCATCAGCGGAGCTCTTCCACTCACATACGCGAATAGGGCACTGAGAAGCATCATGCTGCGAGATGNGTCATTAGCGGATGCTTCAACCGAAATTAGTGTTCTTCTTTTATTCGCTATCGGAATGTTATTAATTGCGTCAACTACCGTAAGGCGAACTTAACTCCTACTGATTACACAAACCCTCATTTCCGACTCATCCATAGAGATCATTACTCCAATACAGGTATCGCGGCACTACAATTCGGAAATCCTACGGACTTAATGGTCGCCCTTCGATAGAGTAACTACAGCATCTGTTAACAAAACGTTCATTTTGATACTTATGTCTTCAAACACACTCGCAAATCTTCTCAACCCATCCGTTCCATCCGATGATGCAATCATCATCCCTGATGGCCCAACGATCTCTTATTCCCAATATAAAGACGAGGTCGAACGTGTCGCAGGGCTCCTGGCTGGAGCAGGCGTGATGCACGGAAGACCNGTTTCAATAATCCTTCCAAATTCACTTGAGTTCATGATTCTATTTCTGGCGGTGGCGCNGGCAGGTGCAGTAGCGGCACCCTTGAACTCGGAATACACAACAGAAGAATTCAAATTTTTCATGGAAGACGCGAATTCTCAGCTAGCCATAATCCCTGAGAGTACTCATCAGGGCCGAGAAGCAGCAAATGAACTTGGTATTCCGGTTATTGATACATCTCTTAACAATGGATCCGTGGTACTNCGANANANNGGTCAANATTTGACCAATTCCTCTGACCCNCAACCGCCATCAGAGGAAGACGTCGCGCTGTTTCTACATACATCTGGGACGACANGTCGNCCNAAAGGTGTTCCGTTGACCCACGCTAACTTNATGAAGTCAATCAACAACATAAAGACTCATTACGAACTAACGCCAGAAGACACATCGATAATTGTGATGCCCTTATTCCATGTCCACGGTTTGATGGGAGCATCACTGTCAACCCTCAATTCCGGTGGNTCGCTCATAATACCTNCACGTTTCTCAGCATCTAACTTCTGGGAATTACAGAAAAATAACTCAGCAACCTGGTACTCCGCGGTNCCCACAATTCACCAGATCCTGCTTATGCGAGCTGACCAAGACAATGCCCCACATGAGTCTTTTCGATTTATACGGTCCTGCTCGTCNGCACTGGCTCCTGCGGTGTTCGAACGTTTGGAAAACCGTTTCGGAGCACCTGTTTTAGAAGCCTACGGAATGACTGAAGCCTCTCACCAGATGTCATCCAGTCCAATGCCTCCCGGAAAGCGAATTCCAGGAACAGTAGGGCAAGCAACTGGCGTTGATATTGCAATTATGGACATGGAAACAACTGGAAAATTACAAAATCCCGGTGATATAGGTGAAATCGTTATCAAGGGCAAAAACGTGATGCACGGCTATAACAACAATCCCGAAGCGAATGCTGAAGCCTTTATCAATGGGTGGTTTAGAACGGGCGATCAGGGCTTCCTGGATTCTGAAGGTTATCTATCCCTCACTGGCCGTATAAAAGAATTGATCAATCGTGGAGGAGAAAAGATATCCCCGCTAGAAATCGACGGAATCCTACTAAAACACCCGGCTGTTACTGAGGCAGTTTGCTTCGCTGTACCTGATGAAAAGTATGGAGAAGTGGTTCACGCTGCGGTTGTTCTAAAAAGCGAAACCGACCAAGACGCCATACGAACTTACTGTAGAGATCAGATGGCAAGCTTTAAAGTACCCGATGTCGTTTATATAACGGACAAGCTTCCTAGAACTGCAACCGGAAAAATTCAACGCCGACACATGGTAGATGTATTCACTGAACTAGGATAAACATTGATCCNAGTNACCAAAGCCAATGACATGTGGTGCATAAATCTGATTGCATCAGGCTAACAAGTTGCTAAAGTATTTAGCATTCAATCCGATTTATGCGGAAAGGTATTCTCATGCTATTAGGTGTCGCAGGTCTGGTTCCGGGAGACTGGAAATCTATAGATGGGGCCGTACTTGACAATGTTGCTCAACACGGTTTCAAAACAGTACAGATTCGAGTTGATGACCCTCAATCAATCAAAGACAAAGACATTGTTAGATTGAAATCTATGTTCGACAGCCGAGGGTTTCCAATGCCACAAACTGTAGGTAACTACGGCGGAGATCTGATCGCTGAAGACGAAAACGTCAGAAAAAACGAGATCAAATTCGTTAAACGAATGATAAACGTCAGCTCACGCCTCGGTAGCCCAAACACATACTTACGCCCAGGGAGCCTGAACCCAAAAGGAGGCTGGACGCCACATCCAAAAAATCACTCTACTGAAGTTTGGGACCGACTGGTCGACAGCACAAAACAGATATGCAACGTGGCGGAAAACGAAGGAATGATGATAGCTGTTGAAGGTGGAACAGTTTGCCCAGTCGATACACCACAGAAAATGAAGGATCTTATCGACGATGTTGGTTCCAAAAATCTCGGCCTGAACATGGATCCTGTAAATTTCATCGGATCTCTAGACATCGCATATGACACAACCGCATTGATTAATGAGTTCTACGCATTGATCCCGGATCGTATCCTCGGTGCACATGCAAAGGACTTCACAGTCGTCGACTCATTACTTCCCCATTTCGAAGAATCTATCATTGGCCAACCGGAAAGCATGCTCGACAACGAAGCCCTGCTTTTAGGGCTTCAAAAGGTTAATCCGAAGGCCCACGTTCTTGTGGAGCACCTTCCAGATGACAAAATCCCGTTGGCCGCAACGGGAATTCGTGACATTGCTGAACGTATCGGTATCAAGTGGGACTAGCGTACATCACCGTTTTAGCACTGGTCTTTATGAAGAATAACCCTTCTCTGGAGCAGACCTGAACCTCTCATAAAACTCAAGCGCCATTCTATTCTCATGTATCTCAGGAGTTAAAATATGAAATCTGATCTTTCCGGAAAGCGAATAATTGTCACTGGAGCAGCGACCGGTATAGGACGAGCAACAACACTGCGCATTTCTGCGAATGGTGCAAAAGTCGCTGCATTTGACATCAACGACGCCGACGGTGCAGCAACTGTCAGTGATGTAAACGAATCTGGTGGTGACGCGCGTTACTGGCATGTGGACGTGAGAGATGAAACAGCTGTTGCTGGAGCTGTGGCTGCGGCTGAAGTATGGCTTGGCGGAGTGGATGTGTTAATTCACGTTGCAGGAGTGCTCCAAGGTGCAGCAGTCGAGTTAGATGAATTTCCTGAAGATATTTGGGACACTGTGCTCGATATAAACCTCCGAGGATCATTCACAATATGTAAATATGTAACCGCCGTCATGAAAAAACATAGATCAGGTGTAATCATCCTGACCGCTTCAGGTGCAGGAGTTACTGGTGGCAGTTCATCGCTCGCTTACGGGTCATCCAAAGGAGGCGTNCATGGATTATCTCTCGTGATGGAATCACACCTGGAAAAATACAATATTCGAGTAAATGACGTTCTACCTGGATCAGTCGATACACCGTTGAAAGTGGCAAATGTTCAAGACATGCATGATGCTGGCGGCAAAAAGGGCAATCTCGAAGAAAAAATTAGCGCTCTCGTATCACCGGATGATATATCGAAGGTCTACGCATTTTTAGCCAGTGACGATGCAAGTATGATCAAAGGAAGTGTTCGAACCAGGTAAAAGTTACTCNCGTTGAGCCGTATCTCGTTTTTCCCATCCAGGTCGNAACATACGCAGGAAATTACTTCTGCCATATGGATGCTTTTTTGCTTCATCTTCGTTCAATTCAACTCCAATCCCTGGNGCATCGGGCATTNGAAGATACCCGTTTTCCACACGCAAAAAACCACTAAGAACCTCNGNTACCCAAGGTTCCAAAAAATCATCAAAACACTCTTGAATAAACACGTTGGGCGTAACTGCATCGATGTGCAAGGCCACCATAGTTTTAAATGGACTTTCNGCATTGTGTAAGGCGATTTCTGCGTGATGTGCTTCAGCAATTCCAGCAATCTGGAGAGATCGCCATATTCCACCTACGCCAAGAGGTTCAGGATTAATCACGTCCGTAACGTTNTGTGATANAAACTCACCAAACTCATGAATAGCGTGCATGCGTTCACCCGCGATCATACGTACNGGAATTCGACGTGCTACTTCAACCAAGGCGCTCACATCCGTTGACAGTACCGGGGTCTCGAACCAAGTCACATCGTAATCCTTCAACCAATTNCCAATCTCTATTGCAGCGTATGTACTGAACCGATCGTGAGCTTCGATCAGTATGTCAACATCATCGCCCACAGCCTCCCGCACNGCACCTATCAGTGCCTTAGCCTNGTTTGTTTCTTTACGAGACATCTGCATATGAGCATCGCCGAATGGATCAAACTTCAAGGCGGTGTAACCCTTAGCAACAACTTCTGAGGCTTTCTCTGCAAATCCCTCCGGAGTTCGTTCCCCCGAATACCAGCCATTCGCNTATACACGAACGTTATCGCGAACTTTCCCTCCTAATAANGTGTANACAGGCACACCGAGCGACTTGCCAAGAATGTCCCAACAGGCCATCTCTATNCCAGCCATCGCCTGAGTCACTTTCAAGAAAGCNGTCAGATANANCTTATGAAATATTTCATGTACATTTCTGGGATCCATCCCGATTACCAAGTGTTTGATCTCTTGGATAGCCGCCACACGTGGTTGTGTTTCGGATCCCCCAGTCGCTTCACCGACCCCAATCAATCCATCGTCTGTTTCTACAACAACAAAAATCCAGTTCTTCCACGGATTTCCTACTATTACTGTTCTGACATCAGAGATCTTCATTCAGTTACTCCAAGAAAACACACGACAGTTATTTANAAATGAAAAGTCGATTCGCTAAAAATTATTCTCCCATAAGCTATCAATATCCGTTACCCATGGAATTCATGCTCATGCCAACATCGNGGATTGATCAAATTAAAATAACGTTGCCATCTGAAATCAACCAAACAGAAATTAACGCTTTATAAGGTTTGGCAATGCACCACTCTTTTTCATTAACAGACTTACCAGATCTCCCGGATACGATCGCACCTGACGGATCTGAAATCCGATTTCTGAACTCGTCTGACAAAGGCTCCAGCATGGTACACACACTGCTTAGGCCAGGCAGCACCACACAGGCCGTTCATCATCGGACGGTTAGGGAACGTTGGATTTGTATCGCAGGTCAAGGCAGGCTATGGCGTTCGAATGGGCATAAAGAATCTGTGATTACCCTGAAACAAGGAGTGGAGTGCGATATTTCCGTTGGAACTAAATTCCAATTCCAAGCCGATGACGGAGATACTCCATTGGAAATCATAATCACGACTACGCCGCCATGGCCAGGAGACGGAGAAGCTATCAAATGCTCAGGTAAGTGGACTCCAGTTCTTTAACATTTCTACACATTCTCTGAACAGGTTCCACACAGTCATATTCTAAATTGGTTAGTAGCCAATCAATTTGGTCGGTCTTCCGGTCAAAGGTTTTAGAAAAGGTGTTAGAAAATGTTCAAACGAAAAATCACTCTCGGTGTAATCATTGGACTCCTTGGTGCATTCGCTCTAGCAGGCACTGCACTCGCTCAAGAGAGACCAGCCGATGGTACAACCCACGATTCAGTCAATGACCGAATAGCCGAAATCCTCGGTATCGACCGAGAAACTCTCGACTTCGCAATGGAGACGGCTCGCAAGGAATATCGTGAAGCAAAGCAGGATAAACGTCTTGCCGTGATGGTAGAAGCAGGGACAATCACCCAGGAACAGGCTGATGAGATCGATGTCTGGAAAGACACCAAACCTGAGGTCATGGATGGTCTCAAAAAGCTCGCTCGAGAATACGGCGGAGTCAGAAGTAACCTGGAAGCCACACTGAACATTCTCGTAGAACAGCAAGCAATCACCCAGGNAGAGGCCAATGAGATTATCGCCTGGAAAGACGCTAGACCAGCCTATCTCGATGAACTTCGTNAANAGTTCAAAGGCGAACGCGATGTTAAAGGCCCAAGAAGCCGACAGGGTCAAAAGTGGCACCGTCGCAGTCACTCTAACGGACCTAGCTCTCAAAATTAGACCACCACCAGGTTCCTAGCTCTGGAACTGGTACATCATTCCCTCTCCTGAAGGGTAATGGTCTAAATGTTTGGTCACGTATCAGTCAGGTTCACGACAGGTCTCTAGTGTCCCCCCAAAGAAACTCCTCTCGAATAATCGGGGGGAGTTTCTTTCCTTCCAGTCACTTAAAAAGCCAGATTAGCGCCGACACTAAAATGCATAAAGCCTAATATGTGTATGACAAACGATTCGAGAAACTATTTTCAAAAACGTCCTAACACACATGAACCTACGCTCGGCCCAGGAATTTCTTTCATGGATCAACGCTCAAACAACAAGACACAGCGACTACAACAGTGGTTCGATGAGCGCCCTAGGTGGGATCACGCCTCGTACGGCGAGTTCATGCACATTGGTGCAAATCAAACCATCTTCCGAATCGCATTGGAAGAACAGGAAATTAGTACCGAAACGAAAGTACTTGACACCGCTTGCGCAGTTGGCGGTAACGCTCGTTGGATGGCATCTTTGTTCGGATGCCAGGTTTGGGGTAACGATATCGACGAAGAAGCTCTGGTAGTAGCTAGAGACCTCGCCGAAATAGAAAACATCTCTGAACTCTGCACGTTCGTAGAGGCTCCCGTTGAAGCACTACCCTTCGACGACAACACATTCAATATTGTCGTAACTACTGATGTTTTTAACTCTAGCGAAGTCAAACGAGTCCTTAAGCCCGGCGGAAGTTTCATCGTTATATCACTTTTCGAAGATCCAAAAATCACTCCTGTACAGCTCGCAGAAAGATGGGGTCTAGAACTGGAAACATCACTCGATGTCACCGATCTAGCATTTGCGTTCAACAGGGCTAAAGAAACCGAAGCCCGACTACTCCACGAGTCCGACCTAATCGGCGCTCGTGAACTAATCGATATCATGAACAAGAGCGTCGCTCCGTACACACATGGCGGCCGCCACTACATCATGCGCCTCCGAAAAAAGTAAGGAGATTCCTAAGCACCAATGGCCACAAACTCAATTAATCAATACCGTGGGATCTATGGAATACCCGCCACACCTTTCAACGAAGACGAAACTCTCGATGTTCGTTCTCTTGAGAGCGTTCTCAATTTCTCTGTTGAGAATGGGTGTCATGGAATCGTTATGCCAGTCATGGCAAGTGAATACCAGTCGCTTACCGACGTGGAACGACGGGAAATTTTTGATGTGACCATAAAAATCGTCAACAGTCGGATTCCGACTGTCGCTGGGGTCACCGGAGTTTCGAACATCCACTCGATCGAACTTGCAAAATATGCTCAGGATGCCGGATTTGATTCAGTAATCACTATGCCACCTCATAGTCTGACACCCTCCAACAGTGAGAATTTAACATACTTCGATCAACTAGACGCAGCTTTAAACATTCCCATATGGATACAAAATCACCCTGCAGGCGTAACGCTATCCGCACCACAAGTTATTCAAATCTGTGAAACATTCGAAAACATTCGCTATGTCAAACAGGAAGGCCCATCAGCTGGGCATATTGCAACCGCATTACTTGAACAAGAAACGAATTCGGTTGAGGGAGTTATGGGCGGAGCTGGTTGTAAATACCTAATTGCCGACTACAACCGTGGTATGTGCGGCAACATGCCTGCCTCCCACTATGGTGATATTCACTCGAAAATC